>JAFRYQ010000036.1 GCA_017437565.1 Bacillota bacterium | reverse complement strand
TGATCTTGCCCATGTACTTCTCGACGACCCCGGGGATCGCGTCATAGTACTTGTTGCAAGCTTCTCTGTGCTGGAAGAAGATGTCGCCGTTCTCGTGGGATCCTCTCTGATGCGGATGATCCGGGTTGAGCGATTTGTCACGGAATTCCTTAACGGCTTCCATGTTGCACATTTCTTTCAGATCTTCATAATCCCACACTTCGATCTTCTGGATCTCGTGGGAAGTCCGGAAGCCGTCAAAGAAGTTGAGGAACGGGACTTTGCCCTCGATGGCCGCCAGATGCGCGACCGGAGCGAGGTCCATAACTTCCTGAACGCTGCCTTCGGCGAGCATCGCGAAACCGGTCTGACGGCAGGCGTAGATATCGGAGTGGTCTCCGAAGATGTTCAGCGCGTGCGTCGATACGGTACGGGCCGATACATGGAAGACGGCCGGAAGCAGTTCACCGGCGATCTTGTACATGTTCGGGATCATCAGCAGAAGGCCCTGCGAAGCCGTATAAGTTGTGGTGAGCGCGCCTGCTCCCAGGGAGCCGTGCACCGCACCGGCTGCGCCTGCTTCAGACTCCATCTCGACTACCTGGACGGTAGATCCGAAGATGTTCTTGCGACCGGCGGCTGCCCACTGGTCTACATAGTCTGCCATCGGCGAGGACGGCGTGATCGGATAGATTCCCGAAACCTCGGTAAACGCATAAGATACGTGCGCTGCCGCGGTGTTGCCATCCATGGTTTTTAATTTCCGCATCGTTTGTTTCTCCTTCCTGTTTCTATATCTCATTTGGGTCACAAAAATTGTATACATACATTGTCATGATACAACTTTGTTAAAAGAAAGTCAACCTTCCCGTTCCTCTTCCGGGCAGTCTCGCAAGGTTTATTTTTCAGTACATCCGGGATTTTATATTTGCCTGAATTATATGTCTAATCGTTTCTCTTACGATGACTTTTTTTTCGCCATCAAAGCGGCAGGCGCCTAGGGCCGGAAATGCCAGACCAGCGCGATGATCGCCCCCACGATGAGCAGGATCGGTCCGAAAACGAGGAAGGCGGAGATCATCAAAGCCGGCAGGTCGCCCTTCTCCAGCCCCATTTCCTCTTCATGCTGCTCGCGTGCTTTCCGTTCGCCGTCAGCCAGTTCCGCCTCCCGGCGCTCCTGCGCTTCGATCTCCGCGAGTTCCTTCTCGATCCGCTCCCGTTCTTCGGGATGTTCCTCCAGATATTTTTGCTGCCGTTCCTCCAGGTAACGCTTATTGCGCTCCTTCATGGTATCCATGCTGCGCTCCCAGCGCCGCTTTAAAAGCATCGTCTTTCCTCCTGACTATCTCTGCTGCCTTGCCACGCGATTTCGCCGTTTCCGTTCATTCTCTTACGGCAATGGCCCGTACACTAGGCGTCTTCTTCAGACGCGTTGAACACGTAGCGGCCCAGTCGGTCAAAGGCTTCCTGCACGCGGGAAAGCGGCAGGGCCAGATTCATGCGGATGGATCCCGGCTGCCGGAAGGTCTCGCCATTCTGCCAGTCGACGCCGACTTCCCAGCCCCGGCGGATCAGTTCCGCGGTCGTCAGCCCATGCTCGCGCAGCCATTCGCTGCAGTCCAGGAAGAGCATATAGGTGCCCTGTGGACGCATCACGGTAACGCCCGTGAAGCGTTCCCGGATATAGTCGATCGCGAAATCCATATTGCCGCTGAAGACCTGCAGCAGTTCTTCCAGCCACTCCTCCCCTTCCGCCGAGTACGCCCCGATCGCCGCATACATGGAGAGCAGGTTCGGATTATTATAGTGGGTCAGGGTGGATTCCTTATCCACGCGATCCTTCAGCCAGGAATTATAGATGATGTGATAGCTGCCGATGAGGCCTGCCAGGTTGAAGGTCTTACTCGGCGCGTATAAGGCCACCGTATGGTTTCGGGCGTATTCCGACACCGACTGCGTCGGGATGTGGTGATTCCCGTCCAGGATGATATCCGACCAGATCTCATCCGCCACCACATAGACCTGGTGCTTCTCATAGATCTCCATAGCCCGCGCGATCTCTTCCCGTTCCCAGACGCGGCCGGTCGGATTATGCGGAGAACAGAAGATCGCCACATGGATCTTGTTCTCCACGATCTTCTTTTCCATGTCTTCATAATCCATGCGCCAGATCCCGTCCGCGTCCCGGACCAGAGGGCTGTGGATGGTGTGGAAGCCGTTTTCATTGAGGACGAAGGTGAACCCGATATAGGTCGGGGAATGAACGAGCACCGCCCCGCCCTGCGAGGCCAAGACGCGCAGGGCCGTCACGACGCCGCCTAAAACGCCGTTCTCATAGCCGATGTGTTCCCGGGAGAGACCCTGAACTCCGTTCCTCTTTTCATGCCAATGGATGATCTCATCGTAATACTCATCCCGCGTATTGAAATATCCGTAGAGCGGGTGCTCCGCCCGTTTGATCATCGCCCGCGGGATCGCCGGGCAGGTCGCGAAATTCATATCCGCGACCCACATGGGAATGTGATCGCTGATGCCGTACTTCAGTGGGATCTCTTCGTCATACAGGAAACTGTTCGCCGGGTCTACCGCGATAGAGTCCATGCCGGTCCGGTTTATGATAGTAGTAAAATCGTATTTCATAAGCCCTCTTTTCTTCACAAGCCAATATGTCGGTTTTATCTTACTTTAGCTTATCACAAATCCCCTCGCCGGTCTATGTAAAGCTAATCCGCGGTGGTCTTTTGGTTCCAACGGCTTGAATATAGCTTTCAGGTATGTTAATCTATTAACAGGCACATGGAAAGTATGGAGGGCAGTTTCATGAAAACGGATAATAAAGGAAGCAATCTGCAGTATATCGTTCTGGGGATCCTGCTCCTGCTGGTCTTTGCCGCCAGCTTTGGCGCTACGGTTAAGCAGGGATATCTCGACAGCAAGAAGGTGGAAAATATCGCTGCGATCGAAGTCCCGGAAGTGCCGGAAATCACCACCAGCCGGGAATCCGGCGTCGTCAGCGCCCAGGAATGGTCCGCCTACTACGGAGACATCTACGCCAGTTATATGAAAAACGTGGATAACACCGGCCACGGTGGCGTCCGCGTTAAATATACCGAAACTGATCCGGATATCCAGACTCTCTACCAAGGCATGGGCTTTGCCTTTGATTATACAGAAGCGATCGGTCACAATTACACGCTGGACGATATCGCCGAGACCACGCGCCCGCACAAGCTCGCCAACTGCCTCACCTGTAAAACCCCGGACATGACCGCGATGGTGAACGCTTTGGGCACTGAAGTCTACAGTACGGAGTTCGACGAGGTCTACGCCAAAGTATCCGAACCTGTCAGCTGCTATAACTGCCATGCCAATACGCCGGGCACCATCGTCATCACCCACGACTATATGGCGGAAGCCATGAATGATGATATTGAAGCACGTAAGGTAGACGCCTCCTCCGTCAGCTGCGCGCAGTGCCATATCGAATACTATTTCGATCCGGAAACCAAAGCGACGAAAGTCCCCTACAGCGGCATCGATGAAATCAGCCCGGAGCAGATCTACGCCTATTATCAGGAGATGGGCTTCGTCGACTACACCAATGAGAATACAGGCGTTGGCATGCTGAAAGTCCAGCACCCCGAATTCGAGACCTACTTCGGCGAAGGCAGCCAGCACGCCGGCATGTATACCTGCGCTGACTGCCATATGGGCGTCGCCTATACGAAGGACGGCGACCCCTATGCCAACCACTTCTTAAGCAGCCCGCTGGAGAATCCGGCCTTGCTGCGCGACACCTGCAGCCTCTGCCATAAGAACCTGCCGGCTGAAGTGAAAGCGATCCAGGAAGAGACGACCGCCCGCGAGAAAGTCATTAGCGGAATGCTCGTGGAGCTCAATACCAAGCTGGCCGCGGCCATCGCGCAGGAGTCGCTTCCGGCCGATACCATCGAAACCATCAAGCAACTGGACCGCGAAGCCCAGTTCTATTGGGATTTCGTCTACGTGGAAAACTCGGAAGGCGCGCATAACAGCACGCTGACCGCAAGCTGCCTGGATAAAGCGGAAGAACTGGCGCAGCAGGCGCTGGATCTTCTGAAGTAAGCGGCGGCGCTCTCTGGACTTATGCAGGAATTCCAGACCAGCCAATCCCAATCCCATCAAAGCGCTCTGAAAGCTGTACTGCTGTTCCTCCGGAGCATGCGGTTCAGTTTTCTTTTGCTCTTCATCATCCTCGCTGCCTGCGTAGCCGGGAGCATCATTCCCCAGGAACAGACGGCAGCCGTCTATGAAGATCTTTACGGTCCACGCGTCAGCGGACTTATCCTCGGGTTCGGCCTGGATCATGTCTTCACCTGCGTCTGGTTCATCCTGCTCGCCGCGCTTCTCTGCCTGAACCTGATCTTCTGCAGCCTTTCCCGCTTTCCCACCGTCTACCGGGCCTGGAAGGCCGCCGGAAACCGGCGGCAGATCGGCGTCTGGGGCAGCTGGATCACCCATCTGGGCCTGCTCCTGCTCATCCTGAGTTTTGCCGCCAGTCAGTATACCAGCCGGGAAGAGAGCTTTTACGGCATCGCCGGGAGCACGCATCCGGTCGGTGACACGGGGCTCACCGTCACCATCGAAGATTTCACCGTCGACCTCCGGGAGGACTTTACAGTTTCCCAGTATATCGCAGCTCTGACCGTCCGCGATTCCGCCGGTCTGGAGGAGCGCGGGGAAGCCTCGGTTAACCATCCCTTCGATGCCTGCGGCTACAGCTTCTATCAGGACAGCATGGGCTGGGCCAACTACGTAGATATCTATAAAAACGGAGACCTGGTCAAGACGGATCTCATCTGTGTCGGGGAGTATACCTTCCCCGACGACCGGCCAAGCCTGGTCCTCCTATTAAATACCTTCTATCCGGATCTCGCGAAGGACGCCGAGCAAGGCTATTATTCCGAAACGCCGCTCCTGAACAATCCCCACAGCCTCTACAGTTTCTTTTACGACGGGGCTCTGGTCACCATGGGCTTAACAGAACCCGGCGTCCCCATCGACGTCCATGAATACCGCTTCGTGCTTCGCGATCCCGTCGAGTATACGCTGATCGTCGCCAAAACAGATCCCGCCGCGCCACTGGTCTTTATCTCCGCTTTGATCCTTCTGGCGGGACTCTTCATCTGCTTCTACGTGAAGCCCCTGGAACAGGAGAGGAGAAAAAAACATGCAGACAAATCCGATGCTTAATATGCTGGAAAGCGTCACGTTCATGGTGGCGCTCGTCCTCTATCTCCTGAGCAGCGCCCTCTATTTCTTCTATGCCGGCGCCAGGAAAGAAAAGGCCGGGCGGGCGGCTTACGTAATCCTGCTTGCCGGCTTCCTCGTGCATACGGTCTGTATCGTAATCCGCGGCATCAATGCCGGGCGTCTGCCGCTGACCAACCAGTACGAATTCGCCTCTGCCTTTTCCTGGGGCATCGCGCTTTGTTTCCTGCTCTTCGCGAAACGCTTCCGCTTCGACCTGCTTGGGGTGGCCGTCTGCCCGCTCATTTTCCTGATCATCGGCTACGCTTCCATGCAAAGCCGCGAGATCCACGGCCTGATGCCGGCCCTGCAAAGCAGCTGGTTGGGCTTCCTCGTCAGCATGGCCATCATCGGCTATGGCAGCTTCGGGGTCGCCTTCGGGGTTGCGGTCATGGAACTCCTGAAACCGCGCCTTACCGGCATTTCCGCCAATCAAAGCGCCGCCGCGGCGGATTCGTCCCCCTCGCTGACCTCCCGCATTCCTCCGGGTGAGGTTCTGGACCGCATCATCTACCGGGCGGTGGCCCTGGGCATGCTCTTTCTCACCATGTGCATGATCACCGGCGCCATCTGGGCGCGCAAAGCCTGGGGCAGCTACTGGAGCTGGGATCCCAAGGAAACATGGAGCCTCATCACCTGGCTTATCTACGCCATCTTCCTGCATTTCAGAACGCGCGGCATGTCCGGCCGGAAGGCCGCCGTCTTCGCCATCATCGGTTTTCTTTGCGTCATCTTCACCTATATCGGCGTGAATACGCTCCTTCCCGGCCTGCACAGCTACCGGTAGAAAACCGGTCATTCCGAAGGCTGCTTCCGCAGGCTTGGTAACAATCCTTCACACCGTGTTTCAGGCAATAAAAAACCACTGCGAAACGGATGCCTGTGTTCGCAAGGCGACTTCCGCAGAATTCGCTGCGATTGCCCGAACTATAACCAGACCATAATCGGATAGCTGGAGCGAATAGAGCCGGGGTGATGCAGCCTGACGCGCGCCTTCCGCAAGCTTGGATGCAATCCTTCACGAGACGAAAAAAGCCTTTCGTTGGAACTGCGTAGAGTTTTACGCAGTTCCCGAAAGGCTTTGAGTCGAGTGAACAGGATTGCCCAAGCCGAGGACTTAGCGCGCAGGCTGCATCTCCCGGTTTTTTATTCCATATTCAGTTTATGATGGCAAGCCACGAAGTGATTCGGCCTGACCTCTTCCAGCTCCGGCGTGATCGTCCGGCATTCCTCCGTGCAGTATTTGCAACGGGTGTGGAATTTGCAGCCGGCCGGCGGGTTCACCGGGCTCGGGATGTCCCCTTCCAGCATGACCAGTTCACGTCCGTCATCGGTCGTCGTCGGGATCGCCGACAGCAGGGCCTCCGTATACGGATGCATCGGATAATTGAAGAGTTCCTGCGAATCCGCCAGTTCCACGATATTGCCGAGGTACATGACGCCGATACGGTCAGAGATGTACTTGACGACGGAGAGGTCGTGGGTGATGAAGAGATAGGTCAGGTTCTTCTGTTCCTTCAGGTCCTGCAGGAGGTTGATGATCTGCGACTGAATGGACACGTCCAGCGCCGAAACGGCTTCGTCGCAGATGACGAACTTCGGGTCCGTGGAGAGCGCGCGGGCGATGCCGATCCTCTGCCGCTGGCCGCCGGAGAACTGATGCGGGAAACGATGGATGAAGTAAGGCGCCAGGCCGCACATCTCCATGGTTTCCAGGATCTTATCCTGCATCCGGGGGCTTCTGGCTTTTACGATGCCGTGGGTCGTCATGCCCTCCGCGATGATCTGTCCGACCGTCATACGGGGGTTCAGCGACGAATACGGATCCTGGAAGATGAGCTGCATATCCGAACGCAGTTCCCGCATTTCTTCGGTATTCAGACGGGCCAGGTCGATGCCTTCATCCAGATAAGCTTCATATTTCTGGAATTCCGGATCGTCGGCATAATTCTTACGCAGTTCGGCGACCTTCTCATGAATGCCGGCCAGTTCCGCTTTGATACCGGTGATCTCCGCTTCTACCTTGGCCAGGGCGTCACGGGCTGCCGTGACGTTCCCTTTTCCTTCTTCCTTTTCCAGATATTCCTGATCCTGGAGCTCCGAATCCGCGGCGATGCGTTTTTTCTCCGCGTCGCGCAGACGGACCGATTTCTCGTAGATCTCGGTGTAGAGTTTCTGGACCTCCGCGGTGTCGGCAAGCGTGATGAAGCCACCGAAGAGATTGGCAATATCCAGGAGCGCCGCGTCGCTGTCCTTCTGGGCCTGGGCCATTTCTCCGTAGAGTTTGGCGACCGTCGCGGTTTCCCCGCCCGCCGCCGCGTCAAAGGCGGCTTTCGCGTCTTCGTATTTCTTAGCCAGTTCCCGCTGCTTCTCCCGCAGTTTCGGCAGTTCCGCGATAGTCTTCTTCATGTACTCCGGCGCCAGTTCATCCAGCGTCCGGCCGTAATACATGGTACGCCCATCGGTCTGCGGATAGAGTTCCAAAAGCGTCCGGCCAAAGGTCGATTTGCCGCAGCCGGATTCGCCGACCAGGCCCAGCGTCTCGCCTTCGTAGATATCGATGTCGATGCCGTCGTTGGCCTTGACGAATTTCCCCTTCTGCTTGAGCGGGAAATACTGCTTCAGGTTGGTGATCCTGAACAGCAGCTTCTTCTCTTCTCTCTTATCTGCCATTTCGCCGTTCCTCCTTATTCGGATAGAAGCACCGGATCTCCTGTACGTCAGAGATCTTCTGAAGCTCCGGTTCCTCCTCCTTGCACCGGTCCGTCGCGTACTTGCAACGCGGGCAGAATTTACAGCCCTTCGGCAGATCGAGCGGATGCGGCACGGCGCCGGGGATGGTTTCCAGTCTCTGGTCCGCCGGCGTATCCAGGCGCGGGATCGAGGCCATCAGGCCTTCCGTATAGGGGTGCGAATACTCCGTCTCCTCCGCGAACAGGATATTGCGCGGAACCTTTTCCACGACCTGTCCGCAGTACATAACGGCGACGTAATCGGCCATCTTATTGATGACGCCGAGGTCGTGGGTGATGAACAGGATGCTCGTTCCCTTCTCCCGCTTCAGTTCATTCATCAGATAGAGGATCTGGGCCTGGATGGTCACGTCGAGCGCGGTCGTCGGCTCGTCGGCGATCAGCAGTTTCGGTTTGCAGGCGAGAGCCATGGCAATCATGACCCGCTGGCGCATGCCACCGGACAGTTGATGCGGATACTGCTTGACGACGATCTCCGGATTCGGGATCTTGACGTCGCGCAGGATCTCGATCGATTCCTTCGCGGCCTGCCGCTTGTCCATATTCTGGTGGATCATGAAGGCTTCCGAGAGCTGCTTCTCGATCGAGAAGACCGGGTTCAGGCTCGTCATCGGTTCCTGGAAAATGACGGAGATATCGTTGCCGCGGATCTTATACATCTCGTCCATAGAGATCTTAGTCAGATCTTGGCCGTCGAAGTAGATCTCGCCGCTGTCGATATAGCCGTTGCCATCAAGCAGGCGCAAGATGCTCATCGCGGAGACGCTCTTGCCCGAGCCGGATTCCCCGACGATACCGAGGGTCTCGCCTTCATTGACGCTGTAAGAAGCGCCGTTCACGGCTTTGATGATGCCGCGCTTGCTGGTGAAGTAGGTGTGGAGGTCGATGACGTCCAAAAGTTTTTTCTTTTCTTCGCTCATGTCACGCCTCCTAACGCTCGCTGGACTTCGGGTCGAGGGCATCGCGCAGGCCGTCGCCGATCAGGTTGATGCAGATACAGGCGATACCGAAGATGGTGCCTACGAAGACCCAGTTCCACCAGTAGTTCTGAATGATAACGCTGTTATTGGCGTTGGAAAGCATATTGCCCCAGGTCGGGGTCGGCAGCGGAATACCGAAACCGAGGTAGGAAAGCGAGCTCTCGGTCAACATCGCGGTACCGAAGGCCAGCGTGACCGAAACCAGGACGACGCTCATGACGTTCGGAATGATGTGACGGAAGATGATGCGGCTTTCCTTGACGCCGAGCGTCTTAGCTGCGGTGACGTATTCCATCTCGCGCTGGGCGAACATCTGCGCGCGGACCAGGCGGAAGATGCCCGGCCAGGAGAGGATGCCCAGGATGACCATGATGATATACATGCGCTGCTCGATGGTCACGAAGGATCCCATGACCGCCGACAGGATCATCGCCAGCGGAATGAAGGGCAAGCCCGAAATGACTTCCGCGAGACGCGAGAGGATATTATCTACGTGACCGCCGAAGTAACCGGCCAGGCCGCCGAGGATGATGCCGATGATCGTTTCGATGATAACGGCGAGAGCGCCAATGGTCATCGTCATCTTGCCGCCGTTGATCAGGCGGGTGAAGACGTCACGGCCGAGGTTGTCGGTTCCCATCAGGAAGCCCTTCAGGCCCCAGACGACCACGTCGCCGTTCTCACGGACCGCGTAGCTCTGGAACATGCCGGCGTAGACGTCGGTGCAGTCGCCGGCGTCGTCCAGCGAATTCGGTACTTCCGTCTGATGGTAGCGGTTATTGCCCCAGGAGACGACGGAACCGTCCGCGAGCAAAGCCGAATAGTGATAACGGCCGCCTTCCACCTTTACGATCTCCGACTTCAGCTGCGGCACTCTGGCTTCGCCCTTGTTGGCGGCGCCCCAGACGTGGACCGAGCCGTCTTTTTTCACGGCCAGCGCCGAACGGCTGGTGGAAGCGATCATGACGACGTCGGAATCGAGGCTGGCAGGAATGGAGTTGGCGATCGCGCTCTGCGGGCTGCGGCCCGTATAGCGGACACTGCCGTCATCCAGGAGGCAGACGTAGCTGTCCACCGCCAGCGCGACATCCACGACGTGGCCGTCGAAGTCGTCTTTCTTATAGCTCATATCGACCATATTCTTATTGCCCCAGAGCAGCAGTTTATGCTCGGAGGTCACGACGGCCGAGAACTGGTTGGACGCGTAGACTTTTTCGATGGTGAACTGATGCCGGCGGTTATTGCTCTGCAAGGCATTCGGCAGATCCACCTGTCCCAGGCGGTCGTTGCCCCAGCAATAGACGTTGCTGTCCTCATCGACCGCGACGATGTGGTCGATACCGGCAGCCACCATGGTGATCTTGGCATCCTGGACTTCCTGCGGGATCTTGGCCAGATCCGTAGCCCGGTTGATCTTGGTCTGTCCCCAGACGTAGACGTGTCCGTCCTTATCGACCCCGACCGCGAAGTTGGAGCCGACCGAGATCTGCTGGCAATTGCCGTTTTCCAGCTCTGGCGCGTATTTGCTTAAGGCGTAGCCGGGCGCGACGTTGACCAGGGTGCTGTCCTGTTCGGAGAGGTCCAGCGTAACGAAACTCGGTCCGATGAAGACGACCAGCATGATGATGATCAGGATGACCAGAGATACGACCGGCAGCGGTTTGCTGAAGAAGTTCTTCGCCACCACGCGGGCCGGGCTCTGCAGGCTTTCTTCCGTATAGATATCGTCGATCTCCTTATTGGGGAAGAACAACCGGTTCAGCCAGCGGATCAGGAAAAACTGTTTCTTTTTCTTCACAATTCTTCCCTCCCCTCTATTTATTGACCCGGACACGCGGGTCGACCAGGCCGTAGGAAAGGTCGGTCAGGAGAATTCCTACGAGCGAAACAATCGTATAGAACATCTGCAGGAACAAGACCAGTTCATAGTCGGTATTATTCAATGCCGTCCAGTACATGCGGCCGGTACCGTTCAAGCCGAAGGTCTGTTCGATAACGAGCGAACCGCCGGTAAAGACGCCGATGAACCAGCTCATGATCGAGGTGGAAACGGGCAGCAGCGCGTTCCGCCAGGCGTGTGAATAGATGACGACTTTTTCTTTCAGGCCTTTCGCCCGGGCTGTCCGGATATAGTCCTGCGTTAAAGTATCAATCATCGCGGCGCGGACCGTCCGGGTCATACCGGCGAGGCCCGTAAAGACGAGTACGATGATTGGCAGCGCCATATAGTGCATGCGATCGGCGAATTCCGCCATGCCGGTAAAGGAGGATCCCGCCGTTTTGGCGCCACCGGCCGGGAACCACTGCAGTTTGACCGCGAAAAGATAGATAAAGACGATACCGATCAAGAAGGTCGGCAAACTGTAACCGACGATCGTGATCGCCTGGATCGTGCTGTCGATTGCCTTCCTGCGGTGTACCGCGCAGTAGATACCGAGCGGTATGGTGATCGCCAGCGTGATGATCGTTGAGACCAGGTTGAGGATGATCGAGTTCACCATCGGTACCCCGACGATATCGATCACCGCCCGTTTGTATTTAATGGAATAACCGAAGTCCCCCTGCAGGATGCCGTGAACGGAACCGTCCACGTCCTTCGCCATGCCCATCCATCTGGCATAACGTACGATCAGGGGGTCGTTTAAGCCCATGCTCTGCCGCAGGGCCTGGTATTGCGCGTCCCACTCCGCCGGCTTCATGCTCTGCCGGAGCGGCTCCATCTGCACCAAAGCCGGATCACTCGGGATCAGGTTGTAGATGAAATACATCAGGATCGAGGTGATCAGGAAGACGATGACGATGTAGACGAGACGCTTTAAGATATACTTGCCCATCAGACATCTCCTTCAATATAAAAACCAGTTTCGACAGGAGCGTACAGGAGATAAGGGAAACCGCGCCGGTGCGGCCGCCGCGGTTTCCCGATTCGTCCTTTCCTGTCAGCCCGTTCACCGCTTTGTCACGGAAAACGGGCCTGACTGCGAGGCGTCAGCGATTAGCCGACGTATTTCGCGTACAGGATCGCCTTTTCAAACTGGCAGAAAGAGGTCTGGTTGTAGTTCTCGATCGTGTTCGGATAGACCGTTACGTACACATTGGAGTACAGCGGCAGTTCCGGCAGTACTTCGTTCCAGTGGATGATGAACTGCTGCCACTTCTCGAGGTAGGTCTCATAGTCGCCGGCTTCAACACCGTAAACCATATCCATGGAGAGCTTGTCGAGTTCTTCATCGTAGATATGCGGGTTGTTGTAACCGTTGGCCAGATATTCCTCGTTCGTGGTGAATTCATAAGACATGTCGTAAACGGCGCTGTTCCAGCCCGTGGCCAGGTTCATCATATTGTACTTCGGAACCGTGAAGTCCTGTCCGCCGACGCCATAGACGTCCTGACGATACATGTAGTTCAGCAGTTCGGGGAAGGTCATGATGGTTCTGTTGATCTGGATACCGGCAGCCGCGAGGTCCGGATTCTCCTGCAGCATGGTCGCGATCAGGTCGGATACGGAGTTACCTTCGGAGCAAGCCCATTCCAGGATGCAGGGCATCAGCTTCTTGCCGTTAACGTCGATGCAATGCGGATAGGAACCGATTTCTTCTTCCGTTACTTCCTTATAACGGATACCGGATTCATAAGCTTCGCCGTTCTCGCCGAGGGTGAAGCCGGCTTCTTCCAGAGCCGCGATAGCAGCGTCGACGCTGTATTCATAGGTGTCCAGCTTTTCAGCCAGCAGGTCTTCGCTGTCCTGAGCCATCGTGAAGGCCGTTCCGTAAGGCCCGTTGATGACGGAACCCCAGCCAGCGCAGAAGGTGTTGGCAAATTCCACTCTGTCGAGCAGGTGCGCGATCGCGTGACGGACACCCTGATACTGGGTCGGCCCGAAGTCGCACATGAAGATGATCTTGCCGTAGCCGGCGCGGTCATAGCGGACGTAGCTGGAATCGATGGTGCCGTTGTCGATCAGGTCGAGGGCGGCGTTGACGTCGTTACCGTCGGTGATCTCGTTGAGGATGTCGATCTGACCGGTGGCCAGCATATCCATAACGGTGTCATCTTCGGTCTTCATGATGATGATCGTCTCGATGTCCGGTTTCTGTCCTTCGAAGTTACCGCAGTAGTTCTCGTTCTTCTTCAGCGTGATCTGATAGGAAGAAGTGTCATAACCAGCCAGGTAGTAGGGGCCGGCGGAGACACGGTCGCTGTTCTGATAGCGGACCTTTTCGATGTTTTCTTTGACCTTGTCGTCCAGGGTGGCGGCTTCGTCGTTGACGTTCTTCAGATAGGCGCCTTCGCCATCGTCAGCAACCGTCCAGCCTTCACCAAACCAGAACTCGGCGTCGACCGCGCGGAGAGCCGCGTTGGCCAGGTCATAGTAGTACGGAAGGACGGTGGATCCGTCATAACCGGTCGCCATGACCGTGATGGAGATGGTCTTGTCATCGATCAGACGCAGACCTTCTACGCAGGTCGCTTCGCCTTCACGATAGGGCTTGCCGCCGAGGATCGCGTTGTAACTAGCGGTCGTGGCGCTCATTTCCTTAGCCAGCGGGGAGCAGGTGAATACCGACCAGGTCAGGAAGTCTTTTGCTTCGATCGGATCGCCCGTATTCCACTTCAGGCCGTCCTTAATGGTGATGGTCCAGGTCTTGGTGTCGCCATTGTCCTGGATCTCCATGTTTTCGACAACACTGTCGTTGACGACGTAGTCACCGTTCAGGTCGGTGGTCACAGTCAGACAGTCATCGATGAAGGTCTCTACCGTGTTATCGGTAGCGTTGTTGGTCCAGGTCGCATAGCTCCAGTCACCGTTCGCTTCGGTGGTGGTGCCGACGATGACCTGTCCCGGGACCTTCTCTACAGGCGCCGGTTCTTCAGCCGGTTCTTCGGCCGCTTCTTCCGCAGGTTCTTCCGCGGGTTCTTCCGCAGGTTCTTCCGCGGGTTCTTCTGCTTCTTCAGCCGGTTCTTCTTCCGCTTCTTCAGCCGGTTCCGAACTGGACGAATTGCTGCTGTTCCCACCGCAGCCAGCCAGCAGCGCTACCGCCAGCAGGGCGATCAGGAGCAAGCTGAGAAGCTTTCTCATGTTCTTCATTATTCTCCTCCTTATAACGTTAAGCACATCGCTTAAAATATAGCTAAACCGCATTCCTGACTTTGCGGCCAAAGCTCTTCTTAAATCTTTCCCTACTCGATTCCGGTGAGGTCAAATTGCTCCAGCGCGGCTTTCGCTTTCGCGCAGACCCCGGCCAGCGTCGCTGGCGCGAAGGGACTCTCCAGGCCGGCATTGGCCAGCAGATCGGTAAAGGTCCGCGTGCCACCTTGCCGGGTATAGGCCATATAGTATTCCCAGGCCTTCTGCCGGTCTTCCCGGATCAAAGCCCAGAACTCCAGCGATACCGTCTGCGCCAGGCAGTAATCGATGTAGTAGAACGGACTGCCGTAAATATGGAGCTGCCGTTGCCATCCTTCCCCGTCGCTGTAGAAAGGAATCTCCCCGTCCAGCTTCATCCAGGGCATATAGATGCCAAGCAGGCGCTTCCACTCGTCGTGCCTCTGCCGCGGCGTCATCTCCGGATGTTCGTAGACGCTGTGCTGGAAATGATCGACCATCGTCCCGTAAGGGA
>JAFRYQ010000005.1 GCA_017437565.1 Bacillota bacterium | reverse complement strand
TGGAAGAAGCGCAGAAGGAACTCTATAAACTGCGGAATACCACGCCGATCCCGAACCCGTCGCCGAACCCCACGCCGACGCCGGATCCGGATCCGCAACCGACGCCGGACCCGAAACCGGAACCCGAACCCAAGCCGGAGAAACAGAAGATCGTCGACGCCTGGACGGTCCTGGACGCGGAGAGCGTGGAAGACTATTATAAGCCGGTGGCACAGGAAGCTCCGAATAAGGAAGGCGACCAGGGCGGCAGCCCGGAAGACAGCTGGGTGGACGACCCCGCTGAAGGCGATACCGCCGAGACGTCCGACACCCCGGGAACCACGGGGAGCGGCGATGAGGGCGGCATGAACAGCGGCTGGGTGGATGATCCCGACGAGCCGGTGATCATCGATCCCGAAAACCCGGACGACCCGGATGATCCCGACAACCCGGATGATCCCGATGATCCGGAAGAACCTTCGGAAGAGATCAAGATCATCTTCTTCCCGAACGGCGTTGCCGACGGGATGGATCTGCCGGAAGAGATGACGGTGAGACGCGATGAACCGCTGCCTTTCCTGAACCCGGAATGGGATCCGGAAGCGGAACCGGATCCGGAGACCGGCGAAGAGCCGGACCAGGATCCGACCCACCGCTATCTGAACCCGAGTTGGAATCCGGATTGGCAGGAGGGGGATGATCCGAAGGAGAAGGAACAATATCTGCCGACACCTTTCCCCGGGACTATGCCGGGAGAAGCGGAATTCACCGGTTGGTATTTGGACCGGGATTGTGAGAAGGAAATCGCGAAAGAAACGCACGACGGGAACTTCAAGCTGGAAGAAGCGCCGGATACGCTCTATCTCTATGCCGGTTGGGAACCGGTCTACGTGGTGCGCTTTGACGTCAACGGCATGGATTACGTCCAGAACCTGCCGGGCAGTATCGGCGTCGTCGGCGGCCAGCTGGTGCCGGTGCCGGGCGTGGATCCGGAGAGTACGGATTACGATTTCGGCGGCTGGTATCTGGATGCGGATTGTTCCGAAGGGAAACAGTTCGACCTGACGAAAGACCGCGTGACGAAGACGCTGGTCACCAAGGATGAGGAAACCGGGGAAGGTACGCTCGTCCTCTACGCGAAATGGAATGAAAAGGGAAAATTCCGGGTCACTTTCGCCATGAACGGACATGGGGAAGCGCCGGAAGTGCAGAGCGTGAAAGACGGCGACCCGGCGGTGGAACCGGAAGCCCCGACCGCGGAAGGCTATATCTTCGGTGGCTGGTTTACGGAAGAAGCCTGCGAGAACGCTTATGATTTCAGCACGCCGGTCACGGCAGACCGGACGCTTTACGCGAAGTGGACAGAAGAACCGCAGCCCGAACCGGAACTCTTCCGGGTTACCTTCATCGCCAACGGCCACGGCCAGGCGCCGGCGGCCCAGGAAGTGAAGAGCGGGGAACTGGCCACACAGCCGGAAGATCCGGCGGCGGGCGGCTACGTCTTCGGCGGCTGGTATACCGACGATGCCTGTGAGAATGCCTACGACTTTACGCAGCCGGTCACCGGTCACCTCATCCTCTACGCCAAGTGGGTAGAGATGGAACCGGAGCCGGGCAAATATATCGTCTCCTTCCAGGTGATGGGACACGGCAAAGCGCCGGCGCCGCAGCAGATCGAAGCCGGCGGGCAGGCCGAAAAACCGAAAGACCCGACGGCGAAGGGGTACAGCTTCGGCGACTGGTATATCAGCACCCAGACGACGGACGAATACGCTTTCGATTTCACGACGCCGATCGAAAAGGATACCGTGCTCTACGCCAAGTGGACCGAGGTCAAGACCTATACGGTGACCTTTGTCGCCAACGGCCACGGCACCAGTCCGGCGCCGCAGGAAGTGGAAGCGGGCGGGAAAGCGGAAAAACCGCAGGACCTGACGGCGGAAGGCTATGTCTTCCTGGGCTGGTACCGGGACGCTGCCGGCGAAGAAAGCTTTGATTTCGCGAGCGAGGTGCAGGAGAACCTGATCCTCTACGCGAAGTGGGAGAAGGGCGCCACCCCCGATGCGGAGCCGGGCAGCCTGGATAACCCCTGGACCTATCTGGTGACGGAAGACGGCAAGGTCTACGGCACGTTCTTTGACGCGCTGCGAGCCCAGAAGAGCGGCTACGCGCTGATCGAAGCCCGTAAGGGAAACAGCACGGACGGCGCGCTCATCGCCTCCTGGTTCATCGATATCGCGCACCTGCCGAAAAAACAGGACGCGGAGATCTTCTGGTATCTCATCCTGCATCCCGAAAAGGCCGAGGAACCGGAGCCGGTAAAACCGGAAACCGACGATACCGACGTGCCGGACGATACGGGCGATTATGACGATTACGATTACCCGGTCGGCTATACGGCCGACGAACTGGCCCAGGCCATTAAATACCAGGAGCAGACGGTAAGAGATCTGGATCTGGCAGTCCGCCGCGCCCAGCTCGACCTGAAGGTGCTGGAAGAGGAGATGGAAGACGGCTATATCCGGGCTACGCACGACGGCGTAGTCACCTTCGTGGGCGATAAGGACAACCCGCCGCTTGACGGCTCGCCCTTCCTGCGCGTGGACGCGGGTTCCGGCGCCTATATCCAGGGTAATATCTCCGAGCTCATGCTCGATACGCTGGACAACGGGCAGACGGTCAGCGCGACCAGCTGGGAGGACGGCAATACCTACGTCGGCCACATTACCACCATCGATGATATCCCGGCTGACAGCCGCTATTATTACGGTGACGGCAATCCGAATTCCTCCTATTACGGGTTCCTGGCCTATTTCCCGGATATGTCCAACGCGACGCCGGGTTCCTACTTGCAGCTCTCCCTGGGCGAGAAGGAAGAAGGCGACATCTCCAACGGCATCTATCTGTCGAACGCTTATGTCCGCAGCGACAGCGGCGGGAAATACGTGATGAAGGATGAGGACGGGGTGCTGGTGAAGCAGTACGTGACCACCGGCAAATCTTATTACGGGCAGGCCATTGAGATCAAGGATGGCCTGACCATGGACGACAGCATCGCTTTCCCCTACGGGGACGGGGCGGTGGAAGGCGCGCGGACCAAGCCTGACGAAGGAGAGGAGGTATATTGGTAATGATCGAGAACATAAGGCTCTCCTTCCGCGGTATCTTCTCTCATAAACTGCGGTCACTCCTAACGATGCTCGGCATCATCATCGGCATCGCGGCGATCATCGCCATCGTCTCCACCATCCAGGGGACAAACGAGCAGATCCAGAAGAACCTGATCGGCGCCGGCGTAAACAACGTCAACGTCCTGGTGACCCAGGGCGATTGGGAATACGATTTTTCGGGGGGCATCCCCAGCGGCGTCGGCCTCATTAAAAAGGAGCAGCTGAAAGAGCTGCAGAACATCAAGAATTCCAACAACGTCTCGCTCTATCACAAGCGGCAGGACTATAACGCGGTCTACCACCTGAATACGGCGCTGAACGGCGGTTACGTCTACGGCGTCGATACGGCCTATTTCAATACGACCGGCCTGGTGGTGAAACGCGGGCGGGGGTTCACGCAGCATGACCTGGACAATTTCCGCCTGGTCTGCGTGCTGGACGACACGACGGTCGACACCCTGTTCGACGGCAAAGATCCGGTCGGCCTGACCGTGGAGATCAAGAACGTCCCCTATGAAGTCATCGGCGTGGTGACGGACGCGGAGATCTTCGAACCGCAGATCTCTTCCGTCGAGGATTATTACACCTTCTACCAGGAAAAAGCGGGGAAGGTCTTCGTACCGGAGACGACCTGGCCGGTGATCTATCAGTACGACGAACCCTTTAACGTCGTACTGCAGGCAGCGGGGACCGCCGATATGACCGCGGTCGGCAAAGAAGCGGAAAGCATCCTGGCCCCGGTCATCACGTCCGAGAACTATACCTATAAGGCACAGGACCTGATGCAGCAGGCCCGGGAGATCCAGCAGCTCTCCCAGAGCACCAATACCATGCTGATCTGGATCGCGGGCATTTCGCTTCTGGTCGGCGGCATCGGCGTCATGAACATCATGCTGGTATCCGTCACCGAACGGACGAGCGAGATCGGTCTGAAAAAGGCAATCGGCGCACCGAAGCGCGCCATCATGACCCAGTTCCTGACCGAGGCAGTAGCCCTGACCTCCATGGGCGGCGTCCTGGGCGTGATCACCGGTATCATCTTAGCGGAACTGATCTCCCAGTTGAACGGGACGCCGGTCGCCATCAGCTGGCCGGCCTCCATCGCCGCCGTCCTCTTCTCGATGGCTATCGGCATCATCTTCGGCATGCTGCCCTCGCGGAAAGCGGCCAACCTCGATCCGATCGAGGCCCTGCGCCATGAGTAAGATCAAAGCAAAGCACAATAGCTGATAAGTCATGATCCCAGAGCGTACTGTCTCCACCGGAGAGAGTCGTCTCTGGGATCATGTTCTTTCTACACACTG
>JAFRYQ010000035.1 GCA_017437565.1 Bacillota bacterium | reverse complement strand
GGTATGGAGCGATGGTACGGAGCGGCGGTTCGCATTGCTGTTTCCAATAGAACAAAAGAGCAACGGGTTTTCTGGTTTTCCGTTGCTCTTGCTTTGTTAACGAAATGAATTAGAGTAGCTGCTTCCGGCGAGGATTAATTTTCGGAGAGGCGGCGGTATTTTTCGTACATGAGATTGACGCAGGCTTTCTGGAAGGTCTCGTAATTCGCGGGGTACTCGTTGGTGATGTATTCATACTCCTGACCGTTCTCGTAGTAGAGACGGATCTCCAGATACTGCCGGGAGTCGCCGTCGGAGGAGCTTTGACCGTTGCGTTCCGCGAAGCCATATTCCCGCAGCAGGTCCAGGAAGTCGGCGAAGGGCAGCGTGTCCTCATCGTCGACGAAGGCGTAGTCGCTGACGGAAAACCCCTTCGTAAAGAAGTCGCCATGGGGATCTTCCAGGACGAAGATCCACTGCTTGCGGCCGCGGGTCAGCTCGACCTTAAAATAAGGCATGCCGGGAACCGAATAGGCGGGGCAGGCGATGTAGAGCCGGCGCACTTCTCCGGCTTCCGGGAATTCCGCAGGGTAGTAGGCGGAATAGTCCTCCCGCGCGGTGAAGAAATCGTAGAGAAGGCGGGACACCTCATTGAACCCCGGGGGAACGCAATTATAGCCTTCCGCGCTGACGGTGCTGCCGTCGGAGAAGAGTAAGCGGAAATCAAAGCGGTCGTCCATGTCCAGAACGCCCGGCGGCGCGCTCTCGGATTCATCAAAGCCGTCCCAGGACAGAACGTTATAAGCAAGCAGTGAATCCAGGAGTTCCGCGACTTCTTCCTCTGAGCAGTGGACCCGGCTGACCCGGTCGCTATAATCGCCTTCAGCGGCGCGTTGCTCTTCCTCCCGGACCGTACTCCCGTTCGCCCAGTAGGCTTCCGTCTCATAGTCCGCGCCGTCCATTTCCTCCCAGAAGAGCTGGCTATAACCGATGCGGGCTTCAAAGCCGTCCTCCGTCTTCCGGAGCGTAAACCAGGGGCCCATCCAGGAGCCGGACTGGTTGAATTTCAGCCCGGTCAGCGTCACGCCTTCCGGGAGAGGCACCGGCGCGGCAGCTACCGGCGTCCCGGGATCGGTGGCGGGATCCGTCGGCGCTCCTGGGTCGGTGGCGGGATCGGGATCCGTTGTGGTAATGGGCTGGCCGAGCGGGTTGCCGTCGATCATGTCCGGCCCGTCCATGATCTGCGATTCGACCTGATTGCGGATGAAAACGAAGACGGCCACCGTAATGATGGCGATGATGATCATAATGATGAGAGCGATCATGAGAACGGGTCGCCGGGACATTGGTGGCCTCCTTTTCCTTCCCAGAACAGGAAGATCCCCGCCGGAAGAGCGGGGATCTTTTTATACAGGTTATTTCAGGACCCGGTATACTTCATACGAGCGGGCAAAATTCATATCGTCTTCCGGTACGTCGCGCGTGATCATCTGTTCCGGAGA
The DNA here is from genome assembly GCA_017437565.1 of Bacillota bacterium. Classification (GTDB taxonomy): domain Bacteria; phylum Bacillota; class Clostridia; order Peptostreptococcales; family Anaerovoracaceae; genus Eubacterium_B. The sequence continues at coordinate 8,514 of JAFRYQ010000035.1, read as the reverse complement.
CAGTACGTTTACCACGCCGCCCAGCAGATAGCTGGACTGGTGCATATTATACTGGCCTTCCGGAAGCTCTTCGCCGGTGTCGGTATAGGTCCCGTCAGACAGGTCTTCCTGATATTTCACCCGGGAGCTGCCGATGATCGCGATGTGTGTGAAGAACTCGATGCCGTCTTCGCCCCAATAATCGATATCGGGAACGCTGACGCCTTTGGTGAGCGTACCTTCGCGGCCGTCGTGCTGATTGTTGAAGACGATGATGTCGCCGGGCTGATAGCGCTGGCCATGATACTCCAGCTTGCCGTCGACCGTCGTGGCGCTGCCGATGAATTCAGCGTGTTCCTGCAGCCACATGCGGTGCGCGTCCACGTATTCGCCGGCGTTGCGGCGCGCGGGCGTGCTGACTGCGTGCGGATAATCCTCGATTCCATAGACGTGGGTCATGGCCCAGCCGATGTAACCGGTGCTGCCGGTGACTTCCACGTCCGGGAAAATGTCGAAATAGCCCCAACCGTTGTAGGCATTCAGCTGATCTTCATCGATTTCAGCCCAGGTCTTGTCGACTGCCGGCACCCGGGTCGCTTCCGGGATCAAAGCCGCGATCTCTTCCAACCGCGGGCGCAGGGCCTCCGCGGGCGGAAGGACTTCTTCCGCGGTTTCCGTGCTCTCGCCGGCGTCCTTTTTCCCAAAGGAAGGGAGCAGGGACGAGGGAATGAACTTCTTGGCGAAGAAGATGATACCGGCGATCACGGCAATGACGGCCAGAAACAGCACCAGCGTGAGCAGGATCCCGCGCAGGTCCTTTTTCTTATGTTTTTTCGGGGGCTCGCCAAAGCCGGAATAGCGTCTGCTCCTCATTCTGATGGTTCCTCCATGTATCAATCCACCAGCGGAGCGGAAACCATCCTTTCTTCTCGGACCAGAGCTTCACCAACCTGGAGCGCCTTCATGTTCAGCTCTTCCGTCCCGCGGGGAATATGTCTTTTTACGGCGTCCTGCAGGACGTCTTCCGGAAACAGGCCGAGGTAGGCGTTGATGGCTCCCACGGCGACGATATTGGCGGTCATCGCTTTGCCGACCCGGTCCTTAGCCGCAGCCAGGATGGGAAGGCTGATGACCCGGCAGCCATTTACCGCTTCCGGAGCGGTGAGACTGTCGTCAACCATTATTATACCACATTCGCGGACGTCGTTCACATATTTCTCCAAGGCGCTCTGGGTCAGGGCGAGAAGGAAGTCCGGGTGCTCGATTTTGGAGAACCAGAGCTCACCGTCGCTGACGATGGTCTCCGCTTTGCTGGTGCCGCCGCGCGCTTCCGGCCCGTAGGCTTGCGATTGGATCGCGTTCATGCCGTTTAAAACCGCCGCTTCCGCGATGATGACGGAAGCCAGGATGACGCCCTGCCCGCCGGAGCCGGTAAAGCGCAGTTCATATTTCTTGCTCATCTAATGTACGCTCCTTACTCATGTTTGCCGCGGGCGTGATCAATGATCTCCTGGTACATGTCGGTGAATTCCGGATATTCGAATTCGCTAAGCGTACCAATGGGGTATTTGCCGGCGCGTTCGTCCGGTGAAAGCCGGTCAAAGCGTTCTTTCGGGATACCATTCTCTTTCTGGGCTTTCAGCATATCGATGGCGCTGCCCTTCTTATTCTTGCGCCCGTAATAGGTTGGGCAGACGGAGTAGCAGTCGATCAGGGAGAAGCCGTGATGGAGGATGCCTTTCTTGATCTGTTTGATCGTTTCCTGCACGTGATAGGTGTCCCCGCAGGCAGTGAAGGAGGCACCGGCACCGGCAGCCAGCTGGGCGATATTGAAGGGGCGGTCGATGACGCCGTAAGGAGCGGTCGTAGCCCGGTCGTGCTGCGGCGTGGTCGGCGAGTACTGGCCGCCGGTCATGCCGTAGATATTGTTGTTATAGACGACGACGGTCAGATCCAGGTTGCGGCGCGCGGCATGGATCAGGTGATTGCCGCCGATAGCCGAACAGTCGCCGTCACCGGTGACGACGATGACCGTCAGTTCCGGATTGGCTACCTTAATACCGGTCGCGAAGGCGATGGCCCGACCGTGGGTCGTGTGCAGCGAGTTGAAATCCATATAACCGGCCGCCCGCGAAGAGCAACCGATCCCGGAGACGATAACGACCTTTTCCCGCTGGATGCCCGTAGAGGGATCCTGACAGAGATCATCGATGGCACAGACGACGTCGCGGGTCAGCGTGCCGTTGCCGCAGCCGGCGCACCAGATATGCGGCAGATGGTCGATGCGCATGTATTTATAGATCAGATCACTTGGCATTACCGGCCACCTCCTCGATCTTTTCCAGAATTTCCGACGGCGGGATGACCGTCCCGTTGATGCGGCCGATAAAGCTGATCGGGGTCGTGCCCTGGATATTACGCTCCAGTTCGCGCAGCATCTGGCCCCAGTTGTGCTCGACCATGATGATGTGCCGGAAACGTCCGCGCAGGGCCGTGCACTGCTCATCCGGGAACGGCCAGACCGTGATCGGGCGCCACATGCCGACTTTGATACCGCGGGCGCGCGCTTCCAGGATCGCTTCCTTGACTGCCCGCACGGTGCCACCAAAGCAGCAGATCGCGTATTCGGCATCCTCCAGCATGAATTCCTCGATATCGACGATGTCGTCCTTATGCTCCAGCACCTTATTCATGAGGCGGGTGATCAGTTCTTGGGCGATTTCGGTCGAATTGGTCGGGAAACCGGCGTAATCATGGATCAGGCCGGTCATATTGTAACGTTCGCCCTGGCCGAAGGGTTTCAGGCCCGGCGTCAGCTTACCGTACGGCACACGGTAGGCGAATTTATAAGCGCCGTCGTTGCCGGCGACGCGGCGTTCCAGGATCTCATATTCATCCGGGGTAGGGATCTCAATGCCTTCCCGCATGTGGCCGATGATCTCATCCATGAGGAAGATGACCGGTGTGCGGTATTTTTCACTGAGATTGAAGCAGCGGATGGCCAGCGTATAGCATTCCGCGACGGAAGCCGGGGAGATGGCGATCATCGGATGGTCGCCGTGGGTGCCCCAGCGCGCCTGCTGGTAGTCGCCCTGGGAGGGAGCGGTAGCGAGTCCGGTCGAAGGACCGCAGCGCTGCACGTCGACGATGACACAGGGAATCTCGGCCAGACAGGCATAGCCGATGTTTTCCTGCTTCAGCGAGAAGCCCGGCCCGCTGGTCGCCGTCATGCTCTTCACACCGGCGGCGGAGGCGCCGATCACGGCAGCCATGGAAGCGAGTTCGTCTTCCATCTGGATGAAATGCCCGCCGACCTGCGGCAGACGGATGGAACAAGTCTCGGCGATCTCCGTGGAGGGGGTGATGGGATATCCGGCAAAGAACCGCATACCGGCGGCAATAGCGCCTTCCACGACCGCTTCATTGCCCTGCATCAGCACTTTGGTAACGGCCATCAGAGGCTCACCTCCTTCAAATAGATCGCGTAATCCGGACAGCGCATCTCGCACTGGCCGCAGAGGATACATTCGTTCGGGGTTTTCAGGCGGGCTTTCTCGCCCACGAGCTCGAGCGCGTTTTTCGGGCAAAAGGCGACGCAGATGCCGCAGCCTTTGCACCAGGCCGACTCCAGGATGAGCTCTTTCGTCTTGGTTTTCATGAAGATTCGTTTTCCTTTGCTGACTGCCCTTGCCGGGTCGGCGGCAAAGGCTGAAAATACAACTTCTAACAGCTAGAATACCACCTTCGGGGCCCGGGGGAAAACAGAAAAAGGATTTTATTAACTACAATCTGTTGCTTGTGGAAGACGCGGGGTGTATAGTAGAAAAAGCGGTACTTGACAAGACCGCCGGAGGAAACCTCATGAATTTCACGACATTAAAATACTTCCTAACTGCTGCGGAGGAACTGAACATCACCCGGGCCGCCGCGCGCCTTTTCATCTCCCAACAGGCGCTTTCCAGCCACATCGGCAAGCTGGAGGCCGAACTCGGCGTAAAACTCTTCGACCGGCTGCCCTCGCTGACGCTGACCTATGCCGGCCGGCGCATGGTCGAATACGCGCAGCAGGCCGTAAATCTGGAGCGGCAGATCCACCAGATGGCCGGGGACGTGAATAACGACCAGGTCGGCGAGTTGCGAGTTGGGATCTCCCATACCTGCGGCCGGGCGATCCTGCCTTCGATCCTGCCCCGTTTCCGGCGGACACATCCGCTGGTCGATATTAAACTGGTTGAAGATAATTCCGCGGAGATGGAAAAGGAACTCCGTCAGGGAGACCTGGATCTGATGATCGACTTCCTGCCCAAACCGCAAGAGGGCTTGGTCCACGAAGAACTGATCACCGAGCGCCTGTTCCTGGTCGTGCCGAAGGTCTTGCTGGAATCCAGCTACGGGGCCTGCCTGGAACCGATCAAGAGCGAATGCAACCGCGATCTCGATATGTTCCTGTTTGAGAAATTCCCCTTTATTCTCCTGAGCAAAGGCAACCGGGTGCGGAAAGTCCTGGATGCCTATATGGAAAAGATCGGCTTTAAGCCGAAGATCATCCTGGAAACGGAGAATACGGAAACGGCTTACGAGCTGGCCGGCCGGGGCATGGGGGTCACGGTCTATCCGGAGCTTTTCCTCTGGTGCATCCCGCGGCCGCCGGTCTCGGAACGTCCGGTAGAGTTTTTCCCGCTCCGGGACAGCGATACAACGGGCACGCTGGTCATCGCCCACATGGAAAACCACTACCAGACGAAAGCCGCGCAGGAATTTGTCAAAGCCTGCCACGAAGGTATGCAAGAGATCAGCTCCCGCCAGATCGTCTAAGCGAAAGTCCTGAAGTTCCTTCTCTACCATCGCGAACTGGGGGTGGAAAAAGCGGGAATTCGTGTTATCATATCAATTACGGCAAAAGAAGCGCTGGTTAGCGCTTGGATGAGATAGAGAGGAGAAAAGAATTATGGCTGAATGTAATCATGACTGCAGCTCCTGTGGAGCGGATTGCGGAGAAAGGACTCCGGGCATCCAGAAAGCGCCGATGAACGCGATGAGCAACGTGAAGAAAGTGATCGCGGTCGTCAGCGGCAAGGGTGGCGTGGGGAAATCTTCCGTGACCGCGATGCTGGCGGTAGCGGAAGCCCGCCGCGGCAAGAAGGTGGCGATCCTGGACGCGGATATCACCGGACCTTCCATTCCGAAAGCTTTCGGGATCAAAGAGCAGGCGCGTGGCAACGAAACCATGTTGCTGCCGGCCGAAACGGAGCTTGGCATTAAAGTCATGTCGATCAATCTGCTTTTGGAAAACGAGACCGATCCGGTGGTCTGGCGCGGCCCGATCCTGGGCGGCGTGATCACGCAGTTCTGGAGCGACGTGCTGTGGGGTGATATCGACGTGATGTTCGTCGACATGCCGCCGGGAACCGGGGACGTGGCGCTGACCGTTTACCAGCAGCTGCCGGTCGACGGGCTGGTCATCGTGGCTTCCCCGCAGCAGTTGGTAGGCATGATCGTGGAAAAAGCCGTGAAGATGGCAGAAATGATGAATATCCCGATCGTCGGGCTCATCGAAAACATGGCCTTCTTCCGCTGCCCGGATTGTGGAAGCGAACATCGCATCTTCGGTGAAAGCCATATCGAAGAGATCGCGGCCCGCTATGGTATTGAAGAAGTCTGCAAGCTGCCGCTGGACGCGGCGCTGGCTGCCGCCTGCGACGAGGGCACGGTCGAACACTACGAGTGCTACGATATCGAGCCGATGGCTGAGGTGATCTGACCTTCAGCGGAGAGGAGCCAGCGATGAAACGCTTCCGAACTATAGGCACCGTGGTCGCCGCCATGTTCCTGGCGCTGCTGGTGCCGGCACGCTTCTGTTTCGCGGACGTGATATTCAGCCCGACGAAGCTGATCCTGATCGCCCTAAACGATCTCTGGCCGGTCTTCCTGATCGTCGTGGCCGCGATCATCCTGGTGGTGATCCTGGTCTGCGTGCGGAAGAAAAAGAACGGCAGGAAAAACCGTGGGAACGACGGTAAGGGAGGATTTGAAGTATGAAACTGACCTTTTTGATGGATAACAACGTCAAGTGGGGCCTGGAGAAGATGGTGGCGCAACACGGCTTCAGCGTCTTTATCGAGGAGGCCGGGAAGCGGATCCTGTTCGATACGGGTTATACCGGTATCTTCCTAGAGAACGCGAAAGCGCTCGGCGTGGACCTCACCGATTTGGATTACGTGGTGCTTTCCCACAGCCACAACGACCATACCGGCGGCCTGCCGGCTTTGATGGCTTTGTTGAAAGAAGCGCCGCGCAATTTTGCCGGTCCGGGCGAAGCTGCCAGGACCGTAAAAAAGCCGGTGCTCGTTTACCATCCGGACGCCGCCAAGCGACACCGCGATGCAGAAGGCGATTTCGGGATGCCGGTGACGGAAGAAGAACTGGCGGAAGTCTTCACCATTCATAAGACGCGTGAACCTTTCTGGCTGACGGAGAATCTCTGCTATCTGGGCGAGATCCCCCGCACCCACGCTTTCGAGAACGTGCCGACCTTCGGGGAACGCCTGGAAGGCGACACCTGGGTCACCGAGGACTTCATCGACGATTCCGCCTTGGCTTACCGGGGACCGGAAGGCGCTGTCGTGATCAGCGGCTGCGGGCATTCCGGTATCTGCAATATCAGCTCTTACGCGCTGGCTGTGACCGGGGAAGAGAAGCTCTTCGATATCGTCGGCGGCTTGCATACGCTGAACGAGAAGGATAATAAATTCCGCGGCACGCTCGATTTCGTAGCCGGCTTCAAACCCAAAAAACTACATCCCTGTCACTGTACGGCCTTCTGCTGCCGCTCGGCTTTCCGCCAGATCGCGGAAGTGGAAGAGCTGGGCGCCGGCTCGGTACTGGAATTCGCATGAACAAGACTTACTCGAAATACGATCTGATTCCCAAAGGCAAGGCCACGGAACCGCTTACCGAGGGCTGCCTAGTCCTTGAAGGCGGCGCGTTCCGCGGTCTTTATACGCAAGGTTTCCTGGACGCGATGATGATGGAAGGGATCAATCTCTCCTGCGTGATCGGCGTCTCGGCCGGGGCTCTGGGCGGTATGAATTACGTGTCCGGACAGATCGGCCGTTCCGCCCGGATCAACATCGGCTTCCGGCACGACAGCCGCTATGTCGGCCTGAAGGCGTTCCTGCACAGCCATAGCATCCTGGACGTCAGCTTCCTGACCGAGGATCGCGGCATCGTTCCGGAACCTTTGGACGAAGAGCGCTTTTACCGGCCGGAACAGCGGTTTATCGCGGTCGCGACCAACGCGGAGACGGGGGAGCCGACTTATTTTGAGAAGGGCCACTGTCACGACATTATCAACGCGACCCGGGCTTCCGGCACCATGCCCTATATTTCACCGCCGGTCCTGTTGGACGGTGTTCCGTATTTCGACGGAGCCTGTTCCTGCAATATCCCCTATGAGTGGGCACTGGCGGAAGGCTATGAGAAGATCATCGTGATCCGCACGCGGGATATTTTCTATCGGGCGCCGGAAGAGAAGCATTCCCTGGCGCTGAAGATGTACCGGCAGTATCCGGATTTCGCGGCCAAGCTCATAGCCAGCGACCACGACTATAACCGGCAGATCGAAGAGATCGAACGCCTCCAGGAAGCAGGACGGCTTTTGCGAGTCGCGCCGCTGAAATCGATCACGGTCGACCGCCTGGAGAAAGACGTGGAAAAGCTTGGCGATCTCTACTGGGAAGGGTATGAGCAATGCCTGGCGCAGGCAGGGGAGCTCCGCGCGTATTTGCTGGGGTGATAAGGGCGAGCGGCAGCAGAGCCGCTTTGACCAAAGCTTACAGAATCGGACTATGAATAGAGAAGGATATCGGAAGGGTATCCTTTTTTCGTGAGACTTTTCCAAAGCACGAAAAAACCGCCCAGCGGGCGGTTCATTCGTGGTGCGCCATGCGGGACTCGAACCCACAACCTACTGATTCGTAGTCAGGCACTCTATCCGATTGAGCTAATGGCGCTTATACGTTTTGCGTACCCACATATTATATAGAATCAAAAGGGAATTGTAAAGTACTAAATTAAAAACATTATAGGCATTATAGGCATTATAGGCAGTTTCAACAATCGGAGCCGGTCCAATGAGGTAAGATCTGGGACGGGCGGCTGTGGATCTTACGTCATTTGGGCATTTTTCTTCCAAAATGTAACGGATTCAGGATGGAGCCGGCCCAATGAGGTAAGATCTGGGAAGGGCGGCTGCGGATCTTACGTCATCCGGCATTTTTCTTCTAAAACGTAACGGATTTTGGATGGAGCTGGTCCAATGACGTAAGATCTGGGAAGGGCTGGCTGAGGATCTTACGTCATCCGGCATTTTTCTTCCAAAACGTAACGGATTCTGGATGGAACCGGTCCAATGACGTAAGATCTGGGAAGGGCGACTGTGGATCTTACGTCATTCGGCCATTTTCTTCCAAAACGTAACGGATTCTGGATGGAACCGGTCCAATGACGTAAGATTCGGGAAGGGCTGCTGCGGAT
>JAFRYQ010000034.1 GCA_017437565.1 Bacillota bacterium | reverse complement strand
TAAAATTTCTTTTATTAAAATGCCTTATTTTGTGCATATTATTCGTTAATGATCGATGGAGGAAAACATGAATCTTAAGCTGAGAAGAGTACTTGCCTGTCTGATTATCCTGGTCGTGCTCGCCGGATGGTATGTCACCGTCTTTGGCGCCGGCCCGGTTAAATCGATTAAAGACCTGATGAAGTTCGGTCTCGACGTGAACGGAGGCGTTTACGTCGTATTGGAAGCGAAGACCGATCAGACGGGAAGTGAACTGGAACAGACGATGGATCAGACCCGGGAAGTCCTGAACCGGCGTGTCAACGCCATGGGCATCTCGGAAGCCACCGTCAATATTGAAGGCGATAAACGTCTGCGTATCGAAATGCCGGGCGTGGAAGACGCGGGAGAAGCGCTGTCTTCCATCGGCAAGACCGCGCAGCTCCGTTTCCTGCTGGCGGACGATACGGAAGTCCTCACGGGTGAAGACGTGAAGAACGCGACGATCGATCTCGACAGCAACCACGGCGGATATAAGATCGTCCTGGAATTCACGGCGGAAGGACAGGATAAATTCGCGGAAGCGACCCGCAAGGCTTATGCCGGTGAGATCACTTCCGCGCATGACGGCGTCAGCAATGCTGCGATCATGATCCTGCTCGACGACGATATCATCACCGCGCCGGTCGTCCAGGAAGTCATCAACAGCACCACTTGCGAGATCACCCGTCAGAACGGCGGTTATCCGCAGTCTGAAGCGTCCAATACGGCCGCTTTGATCCGCGGCGGCGCGCTGCCGGTCGCGCTGGAAGAGATCACTTCTTCCGTGCAGACCGCGACCATCGGTGCCGACGCCCTGCAGAAGAGCATTCTGGCCGGCGTCATCGGCCTGATCCTGGTCTTCATCCTGATGATCCTGGTCTACAACGTGCTCGGCCTGATGGCGGATATCGCGCTGGCTCTCTACGTCCTGCTGGTCCTCTGGATCATGGTCGGGATCGGCGCGGTACTGACCCTGCCCGGCATCGCCGCGATCATCCTGTCCATCGGTATGGCGGTCGACGCGAACGTCATCATCTTCTCCCGCATTAAGGAGGAGATCGCGAAAGGTAAGACTGTCCGTGTCGCGGTTTCCGAAGGTTTCCGCCACGCAGTCGTGACCGTACTGGATGCCCAGATCACCACCCTGATCGCCGCTGTCGTCCTCTATGAAGTCGGCTCCACGACGGTGAAAGGTTTCGCTATCACCCTCATGATCGGTATTATCGTCAGCGTATTCACCGCGGTCGTCATTACCCAGATCCTGATCGGGCTCATCGCCAACAGCAATACCTTCGCCAAACGGAAATTCTTTGGCGTCAACGAAGACGGTACGCCGAAGCGCCTAATCAAGAAGGAATTCGACTTTGTCAAGAACCGTAAAGTCTTCTATGTGATCAGCGCGGCGGTCATCATCATCGGCCTGGTGGCCGGCGGGATCCGCGGCTTTAATTACGGCATCGACTTCACCGGCGGCACCATGATGCAGATCGATATGGGCCAGGCGGTGGATACCAACGAGGTCGCCAATCAGATCAAGGAATTTGACCTGAATCCGACCATCATCCTTTCCGGCTCCGACCGGCAGCAGGTCATCATCAAGACCATCAAAGCGCTGGAAACGGATGAGCGGATCGCCATCGTTGAGAAACTGGGCGAAAAATACGGGGTCTCCGCGGACGACATCCTCGCTTCCGAGCAGTTTGGGCCGACCGTCGGCAATGAATTGAAACAGAATGCCGTGAAATCGATCCTCATCGCGGCCGTCGGCATGCTGATCTACATCATCATCCGCTTCCGCTCCTGGAAATACGGCGCTTCCGCGGTGGCCGGTCTGGCGCATGACGTGCTCTTCGTCCTGGCGATCTACGGATTGTTCCAGGTGACGATCAACAACCCGTTCATCGCCGGTATCCTGACCGTCGTCGGATACTCGATCAACGATACCATCGTCATCTTCGACCGCATCCGTGAAAACCGGAATCTCTATAAGCGCGATTCTCTGGCCCAGAATATCAACCGCAGCGTCAACCAGACCATCGACCGTTCGGTCATGACCTCCGTTACGACCCTGGTCTGCATGATCCCGCTTACGATCATGGTCTCGACTTCGATCCGCGAATTTATCATCCCGTTGATCCTCGGCGTCCTGATCGGGACCTATTCCTCGGTCTTCCTCTGCAGCCCGATCCTCTATGAGCTGGCGAAAGGGGAAAAACAGCCGAAATACGTCGCGGCCACGAAAGAAAACAAAAAAGAGAATAAGAATAAATAAACGATAATTTAACGTGTAAACCAAGCGATGACTGCGGGCAGCATAGCCCGCGGTCATTCGCGCATCTGAAAAGGATCCGGCAGGGGGAGTGCCGGAACGCGCCGGCTAAAGGACTTCAATGGAAGACAAACTGATTTTTCTGGAGGAACTGCAAAGCTATAAGGTCAGTTACGATCTCGACCTGATCGCGAAAGCCTACGACAAGGCGGAAGAACTTCACCAGGGACAGCTCAGAAAGAGCGGCGAACCGTATTTCATCCATCCGAAAGCGGTCGCCATCATTCTGGCCCAGCTGGTAATGGACGACGCCACCATTGTCGCGGGGCTTTTGCATGACGTGGTGGAAGATACCAATTACACCCGCGAGCAGATGGCCCAGGATTTCGGCGATGAAGTCACCCTGATGGTCGACGGCGTGACCAAACTCGGCTCCCTGAAATTCGACAACCAGGAAGAAGCCCAGGCAGAGAACCTGCGTAAGATGTTTCTGGCCATGTCCAAGGATATCCGCGTGCTGATCATCAAGCTCGCGGACCGGCTCCACAATATGCGGACGGCTGAATACTGGACCCCCGAAAAGCAGAAGGAAAAATCGCGGGAAACACTGGATATCTACGCGCCGCTGGCCAGCCGTCTCGGCATCTATACCGTGAAATTCGAGCTCGAGGATACGGCTTTGAAATATCTGTATCCGGAGGTATTCCATAAGCTCGAACAGGAAGTCAGCGTTAAGAAAGAACAGCGGGAACGCTTTATCGAGACTGCGATCGAGCGCATCCGCAAATCGCTGGACCAGATGAACCTGCATTACGATATCGCCGGACGCAGTAAACATCTCTACAGCATCTATCGCAAGATGTCGCAGCAGAAAAAACAGTTGGACGAGATCTTCGACCTGATCGCCATCCGCGTGATCGTCGATTCCGTCCGCGACTGCTACGCGGTCCTGGGCCAGATCCACACCATGTGGAAACCGATCCCGGGCCGCTTTAAAGACTATATCGCGATGCCGAAACCCAATATGTACCAGTCCCTGCATACGACGGTACTCGGGGAGAGCGGCGATCCTTTCGAGATCCAGATCCGCACCTACGAGATGCACCGGGTGGCGGAGTACGGTATCGCCGCGCACTGGAAATATAAAGAGGGGCGCACGAAGGAACAGCAGGGCAGTGACGACCTAAAGCTGGCCTGGGTCCGGCAGACCCTGGAATGGCAGCAGGAGATGAGCGATCCGAAAGAGTTCATGGAGACCCTGAAGATGGATCTCTTCTCCAGCCAGGTGTTCGTTTTCACACCGCGCGGCGAGGTGATAGACC
>JAFRYQ010000033.1 GCA_017437565.1 Bacillota bacterium | reverse complement strand
GGCCAGATAGGCCTTCTGGTCCGGCGTCAGCTTATTGCCGACTACCAGCAGGACCGGTTTCCCGGTCGCGCTCGCCGTCAGGGCATCCGCGAAGTCGGTACCGGTGGTGACGATGAAGTCGGTGCCGGCCGGGATCTTGGCCCCCTTCAGGATCGCCAGGTTCGAACCGTAACGGTTCATGCCCCAGAGGCGCTCGACCTTGAAGCCGGTCTTCTTGAAGGCGGCTTCGATCGATTTCGGTACGGAGCCCGGGCCGCCGAGGATATAGATCCTGCCGCCGGTTTTCAGGTTCGCCTTTATGTAGTTGATGGCGTTCATCGTCTGCGGTCCGGTCGGCGCGTTCTGGCGGACGTCGACGATCGGCGCCTTATTCATATAGGCGAAGTAGGCGCCGGCCAGGGCGTCCGGATAGTTGACGCCGTCTGCCACGCAGATGGTATCGAATTTACTGACGCCGAGCGTCTTCTTCAGTTCATCGGCGATGGCCAGGCTCGTCGCGTAACGGTCGGCGCCGTAGAGACGCTGGAAACCCGGTTTTTCCGGCGCCGTGATCTTGAAGGTCTTCTTGACCGTGCCCGCATAATTGCCCTTGCCGGTGATGGTGACTGTGGCCGTGCCGACGTTCACGTTCTTCGCGTAAGTCACCGTATAGTCCGTACCGGCTTTCAGGGTCTTGCTGCCGAGCTTCACGGTCGGTTTCGGTTTAATGGCATTGCCCGTATAGGCGTAAGAAGCTTTGATGCCGGTAACCGTCGCGCCGGCAAGCGAAGCCGGGTTGATCGTTAAGGTCGTCTTGACCGTACCGGTATAATTGCCTTTCCCGATGACGATGGCCGTTGCGGTGCCGGGATCAACGTTATTCTCATAACTCAAGATATAATCGGTGCCCTGCTTCAGGGGCAGGACCGAGCCGTCGACGGTCGCTTTGACGGTGGAGGTAGGAATAAGCGGCATACCGGTCCAGGTCTGGGCTTTAAACGCGTCGACGGAAGTCGCGGCCTCGCTGCCGGAAAGATCGACCGGCGTAATCTGGAAGGTACGGCTGGCGGAACCGGAGTAGATCCCCTGGCCGGTCACGGTGATGGTCGCCGTGCCGACGTTGATATTGTTTTTAACGCTCACCGTATAATCCTTGTCGATCTGCAAGGTCCGGGTGATGCTGCCGCTCTTGAACTTCACGCTTGCGGCCGGAGTTATGGCGCGGTTCCGGTAAACAAAGGAGTCCAGGCAGTTTATCGTCGTATTGCTGTCGCTCAGAACCGGGGAATTCACGGTCAGCCGTCCGTAATCGGAAGCATAGCTATCACCATCTTCATCGGTCACGACACAGTAATAGTATTTCCCGTTGTCGCCGAGCGCGGCCGTGAAGGAATAGGTGGGACTGGTCGCGCCGGGGCAGTTATACGAGGTGTGGCCGTTGTAATAGCGCCACTGGTAGGATTTGATCTTGCCTTTGGCTTGGATCGAAAAGCTGGCGGTATCGCCGGCCAGCACGGTCAGATCCTGCGGATCCTTGATGATGGTGCAAAGCGGGATATAGCAGGACGCCCGGCGGATGTCGGTCCCGGCTTCCATCGTCGTCGTTCCCCGTACCCGGGTATAGACGTACCAGGTGTCACCGTAATCGCCGTAAGCGATGCTCGCGGTACTGCTGCTGGAGGGTTTGAAGGACTTGTTCCACAGGGATTCCGTAATTTGGGCATCGCTGTAATAGGTCTTGGACGCGAAGTATTCCTGGTTCGTTTTAGGCTCGGTGAGCAGGACCGTGGTCCCGTTCAGTTTCAACGTCGGATCTTTCACGTCGACATAGCATTTGCTTTTCTTCACCATATTGGAGGTGTCGTAGAGCGAGGGGGAAAAGGGGGACGGAGGAGAGATCAGACCTCGGATATAATAGCCTATATCGTCAGCTGTGACAACGTATACATCGCCGGTACCGACCACTTCCGAAGGCGTCATATTGGCATTCTTGGACCGGTACCATTTAATCGTAGCGTGCTCCATCGAAAAATTGTATTCATCGGCGTGGGCGTTGATGTTCAGACGCATAAAGGTTCCCGGGACCGGATTGCGGCAGTAGCTCTGCAGCTCCGCGCTGCCGGTGGTGGTAATGGTAGTCGCTGTCTGGACCGGAACCGGAATGTGAAGGACATAATTATGGCTGCTGGCGCTGGACGGCTTGTTCAGAATCGCGTCGTTCCGCAAGGTGAAGCTATTGGCAGCTTCCGAATAGACATAGATCTTGACCTTGGAAAGATCGTCCGGGAAGGTATAGCCATTCTGATAATCCTCCGCCACGAGCAGACTCACCGCGTACTTATCGCTCTTATTGACGTTCTGGCTGCGCCCGGTACAGGAAAGATACCTGCCGCCGGATTCCCACCAATAACAGAGCGTGGTATTACCGGACCAGCCGTTCATATCCACGTAATATCCCCGATTCGCATCCTGACTCGGATAGCGCAGTTTCGCCGGAACGTGCTGCAGTGCTGTCGTAGCGTATTTCTCAAGGAACACGGGATTGACGTAGGACAGGACCTGGTTGGAACCGTAGCGGATATAGATGGTGCTGATCGTGGTCGCCGCGTCGACCCGCTGCGCTCCGAACGGGCTCATAAAGAACAGCAGGGCCAGAAGGACGAAAAACCCGGTAAGCGTTAAGTTCTTTTTCATGGCATTACCTCCATGCTCCATGTGCGAATATTATCATCAGTTCATGCTGAGAATATACTTTACGGTCGCGTCGCTGACAGAAGCTGGGCCGCCGTAGACGGTGGCTTTCGTCGCCTTAGCCGTCTTCGCGTAGGTGCGAATCTTGCTGTTCACCCCGTTCGACCCGTCCGTCAGCAGGAGCGGGCCGCCCTTCTTCACGGCCAGCGGGCCGCCACAGAGGGCGTCCGGGAAGTTACGGCCGTCGGCCAGATTTATATGCGGCTGGTTGCCCGGGAAGAATTTCTTGGCAATATTCAGGGACCGGTCGTAAACGGTCGTGCCGGAAACGCGGGTGACCGCCTTATATTTCTTAAGGTCATTTACCACCCCGTCGGAAACCAGGGCATTATTGCCGATGGCAGTAATGCTCTTCACCTGCGCTGCAGCGACGTACGCCTTTTGATCCGTCGTCAAAGCGTTCCCATAGGTCAAAAGCACCGGCTTCCCGGTCGCGGAAGCCACGAGCGCGTCGCCGAAATCCTGTCCGGTCGTCACGAGGAGATCCTGGTTCTTGCCGCCGGCTTCTTTCAGGATCAGCAGGTTGGTGTCGTAACGGTTCGCTCCGCCCAGGCGTTTCACCTTGAAACCTGCCGCCTGGAGCTGCGTGACGATCCCGTTCGGTACCGAGCCCGTACCGCCCAGAATATAGACGGTCGCGCCTTTCTTCACGTTTCCTTTCACGTAGGCTACCGTCTCCGCGAAAAGCGAAGGGTGCGTTACCAGGATCGGGCATTTTTTCACTTTGGCCAGATAAGCCCCCGCCAAAGCGTCCGGATAGTTCCGCCCATCGGCGATACAGGCGCTGGTGAATTGGGCGACTCCATAGTCCTTCTTCAGCTGATCCGCGATGGCATAAGCCGTTTTATAGCGGTTGTCGCCGGAGAGGCGGAGGAACCCGGGCTTTACGTTTTCAGCCGTGATCTTGAATGTCTTTTCGACCGTTCCGGTGAAATTGCCTTTCCCGGTAAAGGTGATCGTCGCGGTACCGACATTGATATTGTTGCGATAACTCACCGTATAATCGCTGCCACTCTTCAGGGACACGGTTTTTGCGCCTAGAGTCAGCTTTAGAGCCGGCACCGGTTTGATCTCCTTCCCGGTCCAGGGATAACTTGCTTTGATACCGGAGACGGTTGCCTTCGCCAGCGACCGCGGCGCGAATTTAATCGTTACCTGGCTGTAAAAGTTCTCCCCCATCGCGTTGAGATCCGCGTTCGCTTCTTCGGTCAGCTTTCGGGTATAGCTACCGAGAATGCTGTTCGTCGCGAGTTCCTTGATCGTAATTTTTCCGGATACGGAGAGATCGAGCCGGACATCCCCTGTTCCGTCCATATCGAAATCCAAATCGATGCTGCTTTCCGAATTGACTTTTCGTTCGATGGCGCGATCAAAGTAATAGGACTCTTCCCACCAATTTTGAAAACCGCCCACCGTTTCCCCGCTGATCGTCTTGCTCCCCTTAGTCAAATCGATCGTATAGCTCCCCAGATCGATCCCGAATGGAGAGTCTACTTCATCATCATCGGCGTAAGCATGCTCGGCCCCGATAAATCCCGGCAGCACACCCAACGCCAGAACCAAAGCCAAAAGAAGAAGCAACACTTTATGAACCATGCTTTTAGGCGTACTCTTACTCATTCCAGAATTCCTCCTTTCGTTCCAAATCCGGCTTATTGAGTGGCAAAGGCTCGCGTCGGCGCTCTTCTTCAGTTGAGGCTGAGGATGTATCTTACAGTGGCGTCGCTGACAGAAGCCGGGCCGCCGTAGACGGTGGCTTTCGTCGCCTTAGCCGTCTTCGCGTAGGTGCGGATCTTGCTGTTCACCCCGTTCGACCCGTCCGTCAGCAGGAGCGGGCCGCCCTTCTTCACGGCCAGCGGGCCGCCACAGAGGGCGTCCGGGAAGTTACGGCCGTCGGCCAGATTGATATGGCTGACCGTCGACGGGAAGAATTTCTTCCCGATCTGGATCGACCGGTCGTAGATCGTCGCCCCGGCCAGCCGGGTCGTCGGCGCAAGCGCCTTCAGTTCGGTCTCGATCGCCGGTACGACGTCGGTCTTGGTTCCCACGATCGTGAAGCTCTTCGCTTTTACCGCTTTCAGATAAGCCTTCTGGTCCGCCGTCAGCTTGTTCCCCGCTACCAGCAGCACCGGTTTCCCGGTCGCCGAAGCCGATAACGCGTCCGCGAACTGGGTACCGGTACAGACGATGAAATCGGCGCCGGCTTTCACGTTCGCTGCTTTCAGGATGGAGAGGTTGGAGCCGTAACGGTTCTGACCCCAAAGCCGCTGGACTTTATAACCCGCCTTCGTCAGCGTCGTCACCACGACATCCGGGACGGAGCCCGGGCCGCCGAGGATATAGACGGTCTTTCCCGGCGGCAGGTTCTTCTTAATATAATTGATGACCGCCATCGACTTATCGCCGGTCGGCGCCGCCTGGTGCACGACCAGAATCGGCGCTTTCTTCTGCGCGGCGAAATAAGCGCCGGCGAGGGCGTCCGGGAAGTTCTGCCCGTCAGCCACACAGACG
>JAFRYQ010000032.1 GCA_017437565.1 Bacillota bacterium | reverse complement strand
GATGCTGTCGACCTCGGTCCCGAAGAATTCGATGCGGAAGGGGTCTTCCCGGTCCGGACAATAGACGTCGACGATCCCGCCGCGCGCGGAAAACTGGCCACGGGCCGCGGCCATCCCGGTACGCTCATATCCCATCTCCGTTAAAGCGTTCTTCAGCCGTTCCGGATCGAATTCCTCTCCGACTTTCAGCTGCAGGGTCGAACTGTCAAAGCTGTCGTGTGGCGGCATCCGGCGACAGGCGGCGCTGGCCGGTACCACAACGACGGCTTCCGGATCAGTCCGGAGCGCTTTAATGGCTTTCAGCCGTTCTACCTGATCCTCCCGGCTGCGTGCCCGGTATCCCAGGAAGATGTGTTCGTCAGCGGGAACCGTCAGGACATTCCGGTCGCAAAAAAAAGAGAGGTCGGATGAAAGTCTTTCCGCTCTTGCCCGGCCCGCTGTAATGATCAGCGCCTGTCTCCCCGTTTCCAGTTGTTCCGCGATCGCCTGTGCTGCCCGGCTGTCCGAGCAGCCCACGATCCCGACTATTTTATTCCTCATAGATCATTTCCTGACGTTGAAGCGGTTCATGGCGATATCGATGCCTTCCCGCAGCCAGCAGGCTGCCGCTTCCGCTGCTTTCTCCACGGATTCCTTCAGAATCACCTGCTCTTCTTTCCCGACGCTGCCGATGACGTGTTCGATCAGGTCGCGATTCTCGCTTGGATCACCGCTGCCGATGCCGATACGGATGCGTGGGAAATCCCCATTACCCAGATGCGTTACCACCGAACGCATGCCGTTATGCGTGCCGGCGCTGCCGCTCTTACGCAAACGGATCGATCCGAGCGGGATATCGACGTCATCGTAGATGACGAGCAGATCCTGGGGATCGATCTTATAGTAGTCGCAGGCCGGCCGGATGGCTTCTCCCGAAAGGTTCATATAAGTCATCGGTTTCAGCAGAAGCACGCGTTCCCCTTCGATCGTGCCTTCGCCCGTAAGCGAACGGAAGCGTGCCCTGCTGATCCTGATATCATATTTTTCCGCCAACAGGTCAATCGTCATGAAGCCCAAATTATGACGCGTTTTCGCGTATTTTTCACCTGGATTCCCAAGACCTGCTATGACGCGCATATGCTTACTCTGCCCGGCTTAGAACGCGCGGTTGACGTCAAACAGTTTGCTGATGGAACCGTTGGTATAGACGCGGGTCATCGCTTCCGCGAAGAGCGGCGCCACGGAGAGGAAGGTCATCTTCTCCAGTTTCTTGCTTTCCGGCATCGGAATGGTGTTCAACAGCGCGAGTTCGCAGATCGCGGAGTCCTGGATGCGGCTGATCGCCGGACCCGAAAGCACCGGGTGGGTCGCGCCGGCATAAACGTTCAGGGCGCCCATGGATTTGATAGCGTTTGCCGCGTTGGTGATGGTGCCGGCCGTATCGATCATATCGTCGAGGATGATACAGTTCTTCCCTTCGATATCACCGATGATATTCATGATCTCGCTCTTGTTCGGTTCCGGACGTCTCTTGTCGACGATGGCGATCGGGCAATTCAGGAATTCCGCCAGACTTCTGGCTCTCTTCACACTGCCGTGATCCGGGGAAACCACACAGACGTTCTCAAGATTTTTCTCTTTGAAATAGCGGGCCAGAATCGGCATACCGACCAGATGATCCACCGGGATATTGAAATAACCCTGAATCTGGTTAGCGTGCAGGTCCATCGTCAGCACCCGGTCGGCGCCGGCAGCTACGATCAGATCGGCAACGAGTTTGGCCGTGATCGGATCGCGCGCTTTCGCTTTGCGGTCCTGACGGGCATAACCGTAATAAGGAATGACGGCATTGATACGTCCCGCGGAAGCACGCTTCATGGCATCGATCATGATAAGCAGTTCCATGAGGTTATCATTGACCGGCTCACTGGTCGACTGGACGATATAGACGTCCACCCCGCGGACCGATTCCCATACGTTGACGGAGATCTCCCCGTCGCTGAATTTGGAGACAGTAGCTTTTCCGAGGGATTTCCCCATGATAGAGGCGATCTCTTCCGCAAGTTCGAGATGAGAATTACCGGCAAATACTTTGTAATCCGAGAACGCGCCGTTTTTCATTGATACCTTACCTCTTCTTTCTGGCGTTGACCTGCGTTAACAAGCGAAAACAAATACTCTTGAGTGATAGCTGTCGATCTTGAAATAATTGCTGAATGCTCCCCGCGCGCCGGGCTTCTCATGCCCCCGGTTCGCGCGCCGGACGCTTCCTTTCCGGCTCAGAAGATCATCTGGCCGACCTTATAAATATCACCCGCGCCCATCGTGATGATCAGGTCGTCCTCTTCCGCGTGCTGGCGGACGAACTCAGCCGTATCAGCGAGCGTCGGCGTATAATAAACTTCTTTATCCGGGTGCAGTTCGCGGATGCGGGCTGCCAGCTTGTCGGATGAGATGTTGTAGATATTCTTCTCTCGGGCGGCGTAGATCTCCGTCAGGACCAACACGTCCGCGTCACCAAAGGCGTTGGCGAATTCATCGAAGAGCGCCAGCGTCCTGGTATACGTATGCGGCTGGAACAGGCACCAGACCCGTTTATGGGGCAGATTCCGGGCTGCCGCAAGCGTCGCTTTGATCTCGGTCGGATGATGGGCGTAATCGTCGATCAGCATAAACCCGCGTTCTGTGCGGCCGATGATATCGAACCGGCGTTTGGTCCCGTGGAATCCGTTCAGGGTCTTCCGGATCACTTCCGGGTTGACGCCCAGGGTATGCGCGCAGGCAAAAGCGGCCGTCGCGTTCAGGATATTATGTTCGCCGGGAACGTTCAGTTCGATCAAGCCCAGGTCGTTTCCATCGTGGAAGATGTGGAAGGCCGGCATGCCGTTCTCCCGGAATACCACGTTGCGGATAGAATAGGTGCTCCCTTTTCCGTAACCGAAAGTGATCACGTTCGGCAGGTCGCTGATAACACGGTTCACAAAGGGGTTCGCGTCAAAGGCGATGATCAACCCGCCCGCGCGGACATGTTTGGTAAATTTATCAAAAGATAAAACAATATGCTCGATATCTTTAAAATAATCTAGATGGTCGGAATCGATATTCAGGATGACTTCAATGCCTGGGCGCAGTTCCAGAAAGCTGTCCCGGTACTCGCAGGCTTCCGTGACGAAGTATTCGCGGCCCCCTACTTTACAGTTGCCGCCGATTTCGTGAAGATTCCCTCCCACGAGGATCGTGGGATCCAGGCCGGCATCCTCCAGAATCAGGGAAACCATGGAAGTCGTCGTCGTTTTCCCGTGCGTGCCGGAGATGGCGATGCTGTGTTTATACTCGTCCATCAGGACCCCCAGCACTTCCGCGCGGGACGCCAGGGGAATACTCTTTTCGCGTGCCCGGATGATCTCCGGATTCTCTTCCGCAATGGCAGCTGAATAGATGATAAGGTCTGCGTTTTCAACGTTCTCAGCCCGGTGGCCGATGAAGATCTCAGCCCCCAGCGCTTTTAGATTTCCGGTGATTTCGGACTCCTTCATATCAGAGCCCGAAACGTGATACCCTCTCGAGAGAAGGATCTCGGCGATGGCGGAAACACCGACTCCGCCGATTCCGATACAATGAATGTTTTTAAAATCAGAAAGATCGATCATTCTTTACCTCCGCATTTTCGGCCAATTTATTGTATCACATCAACGGGAGAATTGCACCCGTTTACTTTCCGGAACCTGCGAAAACGCCAAAAATAGTTTGTGTCATATTTGGCACATTCTTATTTTGGTGATAAAATCAACCATTTCTATCTTCTTACCAAATTTCATCGTCTCCATTTGTGTCATAATTGGCACTTAATGTGAACTCTGGAACCGTAAGAATATTGATTTCAAGCCGTTTTCTAATTTGCTGATTTTTACGACTTTTTCTTGCTATTTGTAAGTATATCAAGTATACTATGAGAAAGTTGTGCGGAGAAGGGAGTAAGAATGGAAATAACTGACGTTCGCATTCGTAAGATCAATGACGAAGGCAAAATGAAGGCAGTTGCTTCCGTTACGTTTGATGATGAATTCGTAGTTCATGACATTAAGATCATTGATGGTCAGAACGGCCTATTCGTCGCCATGCCGAGCCGTAAAATGGGAGAAGGCGATTTTAGAGATATCGCGCACCCCCTGGTTTCGGAAATGCGTAACCGGATCAAAGATGCCATCTTCCAGGCCTACGACAAGATTCTTGCCGAAGAAGATGACGCCAGTGCCAACTAGCTAGAATTCTTATAACTTTCATGTAAAATGTCGGTGCTGACTTCCAAAGGAGCTTTCCACGGTTTTGAAACCGTCCGGAGGCTTCTTTTCTTTTCCCTTCACTTCCCTTTCATGTTATACTGTCCCTGTAAACCGGAGAACCGATACCGGATCCGGCACCAGTTCGGCACAGTCCTGCCTGCCGACATCCCGCACCGGGTGTATAGGTTCTCTGCAAGATATTGGGAAATAAGGAAATCCAGGAGTGAATAAAAATGTATCAAAATGACCCTAAACACGATCCTGCTTATGAAGTCTGCCTGTGCCGTAAGATCACCCGGGCGGACGTCGAAGCGTTTATCCGCGAAAGCGGTGTTAAGACTCTCCCGGAACTCTGCCGTCAGATGCCGGTCGGCGATAAATGCGGTGGCTGCCGGGAAGACTTGGACATGATCCTGACCGAAGTCCTCGCCGCAGCCAACTAATTCCAAAGGATTGATGCCAAAGGATTATTTTCAAAGGATCAATACTAAAGCACGAAAAAACGTCCCGCAGGACGTTTTTTCTTTTGGCTAGGGTAGCAGGATTCGAACCTGCGAATGACGGAATCAGAATCCGTTGCCTTACCGCTTGGCGATACCCCATTATTTGGAGGCGACACCCGGATTTGAACCGGGGAATCAGAGTTTTGCAGACTCGTGCCTTACCACTTGGCTATGTCGCCGGGACATCTTACGATGGGGTGGGTAGTGGGATTCGAACCCACGCATACAGGAGCCACAATCCTGGGTCTTAACCGCTTGACGACACCCACCATGAGTATTGGCGACCTGGAACGGGCTCGAACCGTCGACCTCCAGCGTGACAGGCTGGCATTCTAACCAACTGAACTACCAGGCCGCATGTGGTGGGCGCAACAGGGCTCGAACCTGTGACCCCATGCTTGTAAGGCATGTGCTCTCCCAGCTGAGCTATGCGCCCAAAAAAATTGGTAGCGGCGAGAGGAGTCGAACCTCCGACCTTCCGGGTATGAACCGGACGCTCTAGCCAACTAAGCTACACCGCCACGCCCGTGATAAAATCACTGCAAGCAATATAATAGCAAACCCCGATATAAAAGTCAACTGCTATTTTTCTCGAATCCGCGAAATCCCGCGTACGGTACCCTCCCCACCCGGCCAAAGCGGTTTTCACCAGTGGCTGCCAGCATGATCGGGTGGCGACCGCCCGCAGAGGGCAGCCGCCACGCGATGTCTTCTTTATCTGTAGTTCCTCTTCTTCCGCAAGCCGTTCCGTTTCAGGAGCGCGGCAAGGAGCAGCGCCGAACCGATCAACAGGCTCATCCAGAGCGGCAACCGGCTGCGGTCGCCGGTCTTTACGGCAGCCAGGATCCGGATGGTCTGATCTTCGTCTCCTAAATCCTTATGCGCCGCGACCGGGATGTATTTCCCGTCTTTCTCCATTTCCATAGTTTCCAGGAAGACAAGTGCCTTTCCGGCCAGCTCCGTCGTATCCATCGTCATCCGTACGGTGACTTCCCCGCTTTGATCGGTGAAGGTCAGTGTCTCCACGTTCACCTGCAGCAGTTTCCCGCTTTCCTGCTCGACCAGTTCCGTCGTCAGGCGGTAGGAACCTGGGGGCAGCATCTCATAGCGGATCTGATCCGTCAGTTTGGTCTTTTTGCCGGCGACCACCTCTTTTTTACCGTTGGCCTGGGCCAAGGTCCCGATTCGCGGGATCAATACCGTCTGTCCTTCATCGGACAGGTCCGCGTGCACGCCGATGGGTCGTTCCCGGTAGAGCAGGTTTTCAAAGACGACCAGTTTCTTGCCGTCCAGTGCCGCCGCGTTGAAGCGGAAAGTCAGTACTTCTTCCCCGTTCTCCCGTTCAGCCCGGAAACGCTTCTGTACCGTAACCGGTTCCCCGTTTACCAACAGGTCGTTTCCGGTTGAAGCATCTACGAGATGCCCTTCCAATACATAGTCCTTTCCGGCGATCAGGCCTTCATAATGGACGGTGTCGGTGATTACGGCGTTCGCTTCCGCATAGGTCAGATGGTCTCCGGTCCGACTATCCTCAGCTTGCGTTTGGACGAGCGGAACGTGGATCTGTTGATCCGCATCATCCGGATCCAGATGCGCAGCAACCGGCATCTCCGGCTCCCACGCCGCATCCGGCATCTCCGCTTCCGTCGGCTTTACATAAACCTCTTCATACATGACCAGAATGTGCCCGGCGTAAGGAGTCCCGTCCAGAGTAAGCCGGACTGCCACTTCCCCACTTCCGTTCGCTTCCGCGGTGAATTCCTGCCGCACCGGTTCGATCTCCTCGCAGAGCCGCGCGGTCGATCGGTCGTAAACGCTTAACACCGCTTCATAAGTAACACCTGGTTTCAGGCCTTCGTACCGGACATGGTCCGTGATCATCTGTTCCGGTCCCGCTTGGATGAAAGGATCCCCTTCTCCGGATTCCCCGGACTCGGCCCGGGTACCGATCCGCGGCAGGTAGACCGTCTGCGCCTCGTTCGCCGGATCCTTTTCTTCGGCAACCGGAAGCGCTTCTTTCTCTTCTGTAAGGATCAGCAGTTCCTCATAGAAGACGAGCGCGCGGCCGGCGAGCTCGTTGGCGTCGATGGTGATATCCACCCGTTCCTCTTCCTGCCCCTTATAAGTGAAAGTACGCGTACCGCTAACCGGCATTCCGTCTTTCTGCAGCAGGGCTTCCCCGGTTTTCGCGTCGTGCGCCTCTGCGCGCAGTTCATAGCTCCCGCCCGGTTCCAGCCCGGCCAGCTTTACGCAGTCCGTGATCACCGTTCTTCCGGTTTTCCTTACGTAATGCGTTCCCTCTTCCTTCGTGAGCGCTGTCGTGCCGATCTGCGGGATATAAAGCGTCTGTGACGGCGCTTCCAGTTCTTCGTGGAAGGCATAAGCCGCTTCTCCCTCCGGACGGATCTCTTCGAATGCCACCAGCGCTTTCCCGGCGAACGGCACCGCGTTAAAGGTAACGCTGACGTCCACCGTGCCGCTTCCGGTCTCATTCGTCGTGAACTTGGCCTTTCCCGTCAAAGCTTTCCCCTTCGCGTTTTTTACCGCCAAGCCGGTTTCCGGATCCATCAAAATGACAATGGCGACATGTGGCGTATCCGGCTTCAGGTTCCGATAGGTAACGCGGTCGGTCACGGTCACTTTCCGCAGCCCGGAGAGCGTCTTCGTACCATTATCCGCAACCGCGTCCGTCTTCGTATCCGGCACGTGGAGCGTCTGCTGCTTATCCGTAGGGTCTTCATGCGCCGCAACCAGGATCTCCCGCCCATCGCGGTCTTTACCGGTGATGCGTTCATAGATGACCAGGTCTTCACCGGCAAAGAGTGCTGCCGAGAACGGCATTTCTACGGTAAAGGTTCCCTCTGCCGCCGGAGCGGTCCAGGACGTGGTCTGCGCATAAGGGTTTCCCTCTGCATCCAATGCTGCTTCCACCGTCTTTCCCCGGCGAACCATCAGCCGGGTCGTAACGGTATAAACCGCGCCGGCTTCCAGTCCTTGGTACGCGATCGTATCCCGCAAAGTGACCGGTTCCAGCCGGTTCGGGAACCAATGGTCCCCATCCAGCGGGTCTTCTGCCGTCGTCTGCAGACGTGGATAGTAGACCGTCTGGCTAGGATCGGCAGGATCCGTATGGCGCGCGACCAGGATCCGGCACTCATCTTCATCACCGGCACTCTCTTCTCCGCCGGCTTTCCATAAATAGAGTTCTTCGCTGACTACCAGGATCTGGCCGGCGCAGGCTTCACCTTCGCAGGTAAAGGCAAGTTCCAGGTCTCCTTCCTTCTCCGTTGCGGTAAAGACTGCCGATTCTGCCGTGACCGGTTCGCCATTGACCAGGAAATCGCTGCCATCCGGACATATAAGCTTCCCGCAGACCTGATAGCGGTCGCCCACGTTGAGATTGCTCAAGTGGACCGCGTCGACGACCGCAACGGGCTTTGATGCCGCCTGGCCAACATTGGTCCCCGTCTCCCGGTCTGTAGCCAGCGTGCGGATGGCCGGGAAGTGCGGGGTCTGTTCCTCGGCTTCATAGTCATGATGGCAGGCAACCAAGACATCCCCGACGCGAAGGTCTTCCAGAACGACCGCGTCCAAGCCGGCCAGCTTTTCGGCGTCGACGGTAAACGTTAAGGGCACGGTCATTTCCGGTGCAGTCGCTTCCACTTCCGCGGCTTCCCGCGTCTGGATGACCTCGCCCCGCGTATGCGCCTCCCCTTTCGCGTCCACGCAATCCCTCTGGTAGACGAGCTGGCCGGTGATCCGGTAAACCAGGCCGGGAATGAGGTTCGTCATGCGGACTTCGTCGACGATGGTCGTCGTGCCACTGACCGCGCCGCGCGTTCCCGTACTCTCATCTGTGGCTTCTGTCGTTACGTCCGGGATATGGATCTGCTGCGCCTGATCCGTGCGCTCCGCATGTGTGAGCAGAACGCTTTCCGTCACGCAATCGTAAAGCGTTTCCGTGACCACCAGGGTCTTGCCCTGCATGGCGCGGGCATCAAAGCGGAACGCCGGCATCCGCACTTCCCCGCTCTTGGGACCCGTCATGCCACTTTCGCTTTCCGTCACCTCCATCGCCTCATAAGCGATCTTCAGATCCTGTCGGACCACACAGGGTTCTCCGTCGAGGCCCGGCACCGCTTCGCCGCTTTCCGCATCCAGGAGTCTTCCTTCCAGGATATAGGCGCGGCCGTCCACCAGGTTTTCATACTGTACGAGGTCCCGGATTTCCGCCGCTTCTAAAGCCGCGCCAGCCTGGGTACCGCTTTGCGCGTCCTGGGCCCGCGTCTTCATCGCCGGCAGATCCAGTACCTGCGTGGGTTCGTCATAGGCTTCGTTATGGGTCAGCAGCGGGACTTCGCCCCGGGTGGTCTGCAGGAAGAGCGTATCCACCGCGTACAGGCGGCCGTGCCCCAGACCCCGGCTATCGATGGTCACGGTATTTGTCGTTACGCCCGTGCTTTTTTCCGCCCGGAAATCGGTTTCTCCTGTTCCCAGCGTTTGTTCTTCCCCATCCTCGACGTAGACCAGCGTGGTCAGCAGGCGATAAGACTGGCCAGGGACCAGATTTTGCCAGGAAACGTGGTCAGAAACCGGGACCGCTTCCCCACGGGTGAGGATCACGCTCCCCGAGACATCATCCAGGAGTTCCGAAGCGAGGATGACCGGCCGGTTCTCCAGATCGCCCGTATCAAAGGTTTTCCCCTCGGTAAAGACCTGCGCGATCTGGTCCTCTTCCGCGATCAGGAAGGTGGAGACCAAAAGCGAATAGCCGGCGTTCGCGGGACAGCTGAGTTCTTCGATCAGGTAATTGCCGTAGAGGAGTGAGCCGCGTCCTTCCGACCGGCCTTCCTGCTCGCCGAACCAGACGTTCACGGCCGGGTCGGCTTGGCCGGTAAACACACCGTCCTGCTCCTGTCCGTCCAAAGCGTTTACGGAAGCGCCTTGCTTAGCCCGGGTGCCGGTATCCACATTTCCTTTCCGGTCAGTGGTGAGAAGATGGCTCTCCACCGGTTTCCCTTTCTCATCCAGAAGCGAGATCCGGAAGGGAATGCCGGCCATCGGTTTTCCGTTCTCGTCGATTTTCCGGAAGCGGAGGTCTCCGCGCACCGGTTGTTCCGCTGCTCCGGCCCGGGTATCGGCACGGCCGCCGCTGATCTTCGTCCAGCCGGACTTAGCGGCATCCGTCTGCTTCTCATCCTTGCCCAGGTCTACCAGCACGCCATTCTCACGGATCCGGAAATCTGCGCGGTATTTCCGGTTCAGGACGTAACCCGCCGGAGCTTTCGTTTCTACCACGTGATAGGTCCCATAGGGAAGCGCGTTCTTCCCGGTGGAACAGGTTCCGTCCTTCCCGGTACGGAGCACGGTCACGATGCCGCCTGCCGGGATCTTCTCCTCCCCGAAACAGATCGTCTCCTTACTGTCGTTATAGATCGTGAATTCTGCACCCTGGAAAGAGCCGATGTGCTGCGGCTTGAACTGACCGGTCTCCGCGTCTGCCTTGCCGATCTTCACCCCGCCGGTGATGACGTCTTCCGGGAGCGCCTGCGCCGCTTTCGCGAGGTTCAGGATCTTGCCGTCACCTGGATCCGTCTCGGTGATCGTGAAATCGACCCGCCACTCCCGGTTGAGCCGGTAGCCCGCCGGGGCTTTGGTCTCCACGGCATAATAGCTGCCGGCCGGCAGGAGGTCCTTAGCCGACACGGCTTTCCCCTCTTCGTCCGTGCTCAGAACACCGCCTTTCGCCTTCGGGATCGCCGCGCCGTCTTTTACCGCCGTCCCGTCCTTCAGATAGATGACGTGGCCGCTCGCGTTATAGATGGTGATCTCCCCGCCGGCCAGCTGCGCGTCTCCCTGCGGCGAGCTCGTCCCCAGGCCGCGGTCGGTCTTAGCGAAACGGACGCCGCTAAGATCCGGCAGGTCGTTGACCTTCAGTTTCAGATCCGCCCTGGCCTGCGTCAGCGTTATCGTCTCTTCGTCGATCCGGCTTCCGTCCTGCGCGTAGATGGTATGCGTCGCTACGCGGTGGCCTTCAGCGTCTTCCCGGACCGTGATCGTGACCAGGTATTGCGCGCTGTTCAACCGGTATCCGGCCGGCGCCTTCGTTTCCTGGATGAGCAAGGTCCCGGCCGGCACCTGGTAATCCCCGTCGATCAGGTAGAGCGGATCGCCGGATATCTTTTGCTTTTCCGTATAGTGTACTTCCCCGTCCGCGTTCGTGCGGAAGACCCAGGAGCGCAGGGCCTTCTGCGGGGCTTCGCTCGCTTTGGTAAAGATGCGGTCGTAATACCGCACGGTAAATTCGGCGTTCGCCAGGGAGGGCACGTTGGTAAGGTCGTCCCCCGCGCAGGCATTACGCTTACGCAGCACGATCCCGACCGGATCCGCCAGCGGCCGGTTTTTCATCGTTACCATTACGGCTGCCGTCTGCCCGGCCTTGATCTCCACCGCCTGAGGCGTCCGGTTCAGGGCGTATCCGGAAGGCGCGGTGAGTTCCCGTACGTAATAGGTTCCGAGCGGCAGTTCCCGCGAAGCGCCCGTGCGGCCGTCCGCCCCTGTAACCAGTTTCTCCAGATGGTTTCCGTTCCCGGCTTTCGCGTCGGCCTGGTTCCGGTAGATGCCGAAGACCGCTCCCTCACAGGAGTAGAGAGCATTCCCCGCCGTCACATCTTCCGCTGCCGACTGTTTCCGCACGGTCAGCTTCCCCGTTTCCAGTTCGTCGC
The DNA here is from genome assembly GCA_017437565.1 of Bacillota bacterium. GTDB lineage: Bacteria > Bacillota > Clostridia > Peptostreptococcales > Anaerovoracaceae > Eubacterium_B. Next base: position 27,935 of record JAFRYQ010000032.1, on the reverse strand, counting down.
TGACCTGGTTCTCATAAGGAATATTGCGGTTGGCATTGGTCAGGGTCAGTTCGAAGTCCGGGATCTGCGCCTGTTTTTTGACCCCGGCCGGCGCTTCCGTTTCCACGACCCGGTATTTCTGGCCAATGGCCAACCGGGTATCGCCCGTCTCCGTCACGATCCGGTTATTCTGGACCGTTCCGTTCTTCACCGTCGCGGTGAGCGTCGCCTTCCGTGAGCCGCTGCTGTCGAAGATGGCAAAGACATAGTCGCCGTCGGCGATCCGGGGATCGGCGCCGGACGGCAGGATGATCGTCTTGACTACCTTCGCGTAGCCTTCGCTTTTCGGCTCGCTCCAAAAGGAAGCGAGATCCTGACCGCTCTCACCGGTTCCCAGATAGACCCGCCCGTAGGCATCGTAATACGGCTCGTTCGCCTCCGCCCAGCGGTTGGCTGCCGCGAAGATCTGATCGAGCTCCGCCTTCGTATAGGTATCTTCGATCGCGTAATCCGTCAGTTTGTAAACGTTATCCCGGATCTGGAACTGCTCATTCATATACCAGACATAGAGATCCGCGAGCGCGATCCCGGTGCCGCCGTTCCCATAGGTATTATTCAGATAGCGAAGCCCCAGCGCGATCCGCAGCACCTGTTCGTCCGACGCGTAATCCCGGATATCATACTGATTCTTCTCCTCCCGATAAGCGACCGAAGGATGCAGGCAAAAGGCGCGATGCCCGTCCTGCGGCATCCAAGTCAGAGGCTGCCACGCCCAGTGCTCTTCCGCCCCGCCGTTCACAAAGCCGGAAGGCGGGAAATAGAAGCCGGCCCGTTCCGGGATCACCGAAAGGCGCATGCGCGGACCTTCCAGTTTTTGTTCTGTGATCGTCTCGGTCCCCAGCACGCCGCCACGCGCCGCCTGCCCTTTCGCGCTCTTCTTTCCACTTTCCCGGTCGCTCTGTAAACGGTCCACCTCTTCCGCGAACCGGTCATACCAATCCCGCTGCGCGAGATATTCTTCCCGGGACAGGAGCAGATAGCGCCCATGGATCTCGAGTTCCACGTCACCGCCCGGCTCCTCCAGATAGGGCATGGGATCCACCGGTGCCCCGTTCAGCAGGACTTCAAAGTGAAGATGCGGCCCGGTCGAGCGCCCCGTCGAACCGGATAAACCGACCTCCTGTCCCCGGCGCACGGCTTCGCCGGCTTTGACGTTCAGCGCCGACAAATGCGCGTAGCGTGTCAGCAAACCGTTGGCATGCTCGATCAGCACGAAATTCCCATAGGCATCATCCGACCCGCGCGCCGTCGCTCCCTGCCAGACGTGTGCTTCGCGCACCACGCCGTCCTCAGCCGCCAATACGGGTGTTCCCACCCCTACGGCGAAATCCACGCCGGCGTGATAGCCTTGATGCAGGCTGTCGTTGGCCATAAACCCGTACGTGATCAAAGCTCCCGCCGCCAGCGGTGACCCCAGCCGGGAGCCGGACAAGGGCGTAAAATATACGTTGGCCGGAGTCAGTCCCTGCAGCTCATCACCTGCCGGCGTTTCCGCTTCCGCCGGCGTTTCCGCTTCTGTCTGCTCCTGCTTTTCCTGTTCCGGTTGTTCTTCTGCCGGCTGACCTTCCTTCTCTTCCGCTTCTTCCGGCAGCGATAAGCCGCCCAGCTCGCCGATGAAGGTGGGAAATTCCTCCTGTTCTCCATCCTTCACCTGCTGATCCGGGCTGTTTTCATCTTCCGGTCCCTCCTGATCTTCGTTCTCCGCGGCGATCGTCTGTTCCTCTTTCTGTTTACCATCCTGCTTCTTCGTTTCCGCGAAACCTGTCTGTGGCAGCGCGGCCAAAAGACACAGGATCAGGATCAGCGCCACCAACTGCTTGCTGTTTTTCCATCCAGTCATACTCTTCCTCCGTTCTTTTTTGCTTTATAAATCGTCCCCGCGAGTGGGACGGCGCGATTAAAAAAGGGCTGTTCCGGCCCTTCTAACGCACGGCCCCACACACCGTGCAGATCTCATATTCCGGTCCCGGGACCAGTACTTCACGCGAGCCGTAGCCGCTTCCCTCGCCGGCCTGCATATGCCCGGACATATGCTGCCGCCGGTATTCCGCCCTTTTCTCGGGATCTTCCGCAAACCCGTGCCGGCGTGCGTGATCCGTAAAATCAAAGCCGCATACCTGGCAGACCACGTGCACTTCCAGCCTTTCCTCCCGCACCCGGCGCCAACGGTGCGTGTGGGGCGTTTCGCTTTCTTCCGGCGTACCGGGGCTTTCCGCTCCCGTCTGATCCGCTGGTTCCGCAGTGTCCGGCGCCGCTGACAGGATGGCGCGCGCCTCCGCCGCGGCCAGCGCGCCCTCCCCGCCGAGCAGGAAAACCTGCTCCAATTCTTTTCCGGAAGCGTAACGGGCCGCTGGTTCCGACCGTTCGGGCGCCGTCAGCAGCAGGGGCGCCTGTTGCCGGAACGCGAGCGGGCTGCCGGCCAGGCCGTCGGCATATTGTCTGCCGTCCGCGAGAACCACCCGCGCGGATGCCGGGAAAAAACGGTCTGCGATCGCTGCCGCCGTTTCGTAGCGGTCCCGGCCACCGAGCCGCTCCACCGGTCCGTATCGCGTCAACTGCCGAGCCACGGCGGGACTGACGGAAGCCGGCCCGCCGAGCAGGATGAATCCGGTGTAAAAAGCCGTGGCCAGATAGGCTTCCTGCTGGTCGCTCAGCGTCTCCCGGACAAGTAAACGCGGTCTCCCGGTGGCGCCACCGGCGAGCGCGTCGGCAAAAGCATAGCCGCAACCGACGAGCAGTTCTGTTGGCGCCGCCGGCAGCTCCCGCAGGATCCGGAGATTGGTAGCGAAGCGGTCAGCCCCGCCCAGCCGCAAGACGTTCCAGCCATCCTGCCGCAGCTTCTCCGCCAGCTCTTCCCGCACGGCGCTGCTTCCGCCCAGCAGATAGACCGTCCCGCCCTTTGGGAGACGCGCTTCCAGAAAGCGGATCAATTCCGCTTCCCGCTCCGGGGCGGTCAGTAGCAATGGCGCGTCTCTGGCCGCAGCCAGACTCCCACCGGAGAGAGCATCCGGAAAATCACGCCCACTGGCGATGACGACCGTCGAAAAGTAGTCTTCCTGTCGTTCCCGGAGCAATTCTTCCGCGATGCGATAGGCGGTCTGATAGCGGTCCGCTCCCGCCAGGCGGATCGTTCCGACCGGCGGAACGGTCTCCGCATAAACCCCCGGGCCGGATCCGGTCCCGGCCGCCAGCAGGCTTGCGCTTCCCACCAGCAAGGCCAGGAACAGAACCCGGCCTCTCTTTCCTGCGGCAAGCCGCTTCCTCCTGCCTGATCTTCCTATCATTTTGGACCTCCTTACTCATGGAAAAACCCCCGCCAGCGGGGTCCCTCTGTTTTACTGAAAAAGCCCCCGCTGCCGGCGGGGGCTTTAAAGGAAGAAGCAGACCGTCTTCCCCGGTCTGCTTCTTTCCACACTTCTCCTTATAGTGTACTCTATCATGTTTTTTCCCCCGCGTCAAACTTCCCCATACACGAATTTTTCTCTGCCCCGGAATCGCCGCCGATCCTCCCGATTTTTATTGAACCGGACCGCCGCTTGGCATATAATAGAATCCATGCCGGAAACGATTGCCGGCGTGACAAGAACTGTTATGGTAAGGAGAGTTTCATTATGCAGGCACCTGACCCGATTGCATTTACGCTTTTCGGAATCGATATCCGCTGGTACGGCCTTCTGATCGGCCTGGCTTTCATGATCGGCGTACTGATCAGTTATAAGCGGGCCCCGATCCTGGGACTGAATCCGGATCACGTTCTCGATTTTTGCATCTTCATGATCCCGGCTTCGATCATCGGCGCCCGGATCTATTACATCATCTTTGAATGGGACATGTACGCGGGCAATATCCGGGCCATGCTCGATATCCGCAGCGGCGGCCTGGCGATCCACGGCGGGTTGATCTTCGGCATTATTACCGCGATCCTCGTCTGCCGTTACCATAAGATGAATATCTGGGATCTCCTGGACCTCATCTTCCCGGTGGTCGCGCTTGGCCAGGCCATCGGCCGTTGGGGCAATTTCTTCAACTCGGAAGCGCACGGCGGGCCTACCGATCTGCCCTGGGGCATCCTGGTGGACGGAGAATACGTGCATCCCACCTTCCTCTACGAATCCATCTGGTGCCTCCTGCTCTTCTACTTCTTGATGTATATGACCAATCACCGCTCCTTCAGAGGGCAGATCACCTTGCTCTACGGGCTCCTCTATTCGCTGGAACGGTTCTTTGTGGAAGGTCTGCGCACGGACAGCCTGATGATCGGCCAGTTCCGGCAGGCCCAGGTCCTCTCCTTCTGCGTGTTCTTCTTCTGTCTGTTCGGCCTGCTCTTTATGCGCAAGCGTAAAGCCAAAGCGGCTCTCGCGGAAGCGGATGCCGCCGCGAGCGAGGGAGATGCCGCTGTGAGCGAGACAGATGCCTCGGTGACCGAGGGAGATGCCGCGACCGGGACGGACGCTGTAGATACGACTGCGGCCGCGCCCGAAAAGGCTGCAGAAGTTACAGAAACGGAGGCCGCGGAAGTAGTAGCAGCAGAAACAGAAGAGGCGAAAGAAACCGTAGAAACGGAAGCCACGGAAGTTGCAGAAACCGAGGCGGAAGAAACTGCCCCCACCACACAAACCGAGGCTTAACGATCGATAAACGAAAATAGCCTGCACCCGCGCGGGATGACCGCCGGTAGTGCAGGCTGTTTTTTTACATTTTATTCAGATACCGGTAAACGCTGGCTTGGGAAATGTCCAGCTGTTCGGCGGTAAAACGAACCGCTCCTTTCAGCCGGAACAGGCCCTTTGCTTTCAGACGGGCGATGAGCGCCTGGCGTTCCTGCTGTGTGAGCCGGTCGGGCGGCACCGGGTTCCCCGCTGTCTCCATCCGGAAGATCTCCCCGATCATCCCGTTCACATCGTTATAATATACCTCGTCTTCTCCCGGCACGGACGGGATCGCGGCCCCGGTCGCCCGCCTGGTCGCCTGGATGACCCGGTGCGGGTACTCCTGCTCAACGTATTCATGCGGATGCACGAGCTCCAGAAGATCCGTAAAGGACTGCAGGACCCGCGTGTCATCGTAATTGATCCCGATCAAAGCAAAGATCCGGCCGGAGGCATCCCTGACCGGGAAAGCGGAAGAGCGGACTGTCTTTTCGCTGTCGCCGATCCGGGCTACGGTATTAGCGATATAGGGCTCCCGTCCAGAATTCCCTTCCGCGAAAAACGCGGCTACTAACTCCGGAAGCGGAGTCCCGATCGTGCGGCCGCTGATCCTGCCATTGGCGATCGCGATGAGCGGACGGTCCTTCCGTTCCATATCATACAGGGTGATCTCATAATCCGGTCCCAGGACCTTTCCGAGAAATTCCACCCCGGCCTCTAACTGCTCCAGAATTCGTTTTTTCACGACACACCTCCCTGTTCAGATTACCACAGCTGCTTTCCGCGTGTAAAGCCCTTATCTTGACAATAATTTTTTATTGTGATAATGTTTTCTTATCATTGACAGGCAATTCTTTCTTTTTTGATCACAAGCAGGAGGTTATCATGAACAAGATCGATCCGCTTCCGGTTCCGACGCCGCGTTCCTTCACCTATGTAACGAGAAACATCCCGGAAGTCACCGTGGAACAACGGGAGGAAGCTTTAAAAGCCACCCACTATAACGAATTCGCCTTCCCGGCCGGCATGCTGACCATCGATATGCTGTCCGATTCCGGCACCACCGCTATGACCGACGTGCAGTGGTCCGCTTTGATGCTGGGCGATGAATCCTATGGCCGGAATAAAGGCTATTACGTCCTGCTCGACGCCCTCCGCGACGTCTTTGAGCGCGGTGACGAGCAGAAACGGGTGATCGACCTCGTCCGCACCGGTGAGAACGACGTGCGGAAGATGATGGATGAGCTTTATCTCTGCGAATACGAAGGCGGTCTCTTCAACGGCGGCGCCGCCCAGATGGAACGGCCGAACACCTTCATCCTGCCCCAGGGCCGGGCGGCGGAGAGCGTCCTCTTTGAACTGGTCCGCAAAGTCCTGACCGGACGCGAGCCGGGCAAGGTCTACACCATCCCCTCCAACGGCCACTTTGATACGACGGAAGGCAATATCAAACAGATGGGCTCCGTGCCGCGTAATCTTTACAACAAAGAGCTCCTTTGGGAGATCCCGGAGGGTGGCTCCTACGAGAAGAACCCCTTCAAAGGCAATATGGATACCGTCAAGCTGGAGCAGCTGATCGCAGCGCTGGGTCCGGAGAACGTTCCACTGGTCTACACCACGATCACCAACAATACGGTCTGCGGACAACCGGTCTCCATGGCTAATCTCCGCGAATCCAGCCGCATCGCCCATAAATACGGCATCCCCTTCATGCTGGACGCCGCCCGTTGGGCTGAGAACGCCTATTTCATCAAGATGAATGAGGAAGGTTACCGGGATAAGTCCATCGCCGTCATCGCGAAGGAGATGTTCTCCTACTGCGACGGTTTCACCGCTTCCCTGAAGAAAGACGGCCATGCCAATATGGGCGGCATCCTCGCTTTCCGGGACAAAGGTTATTTCTGGAAGAACTTTTCCGAATTCAATGAAGACGGCTCCGTCAAGACCGATATCGGGATCCTGCTTAAGGTCAAGCAGATCAGCAGCTATGGCAACGATTCCTACGGCGGTATGTCCGGACGGGACATCATGGCCCTCGCTGCCGGCCTCTACGAGTGCCTGAACTTCGACTACCTCGATGCCCGCGTCAAACAGTGCGAATATCTGGCCCAGGGCTTCTATAAGGCCGGTATTAAGGGCGTCGTCCTGACGGCAGGCGGTCATGGCGTCTACATCAACATGACGGAATTCTTTGATGGCAAGCGGGATCATGAAAAGTTCGCAGGCCAGGGCTTCAGCGTCGAGTTGATACGCCGCTACGGCATCCGCACGGCAGAGTTGGGCGACTACAGCATGGAATATGACCTCAAGACGCCGGAACAGCAGGAAGAAGTCTGCAACGTGGTCCGTTTCGCGATCAACCGCAGCCAGTTCGGCAAGGAACATATGGATTACGTGATTGCCGCGGTAAAGGCCCTTTATGAGGATCGGGAGAGCATTCCGAATATCCGCATCACCAGGGGACGCGATTTGCCCATGCGCCACTTCCACGCCTTCCTGGAGCCCTATCCCAACGAGGACTGACCACTCTGACACCAGTTCCGATACTTCCCACGAAAAACAGCCACGCGGTCAACGCGTGGCTGTATTAGAACTACATCGATGAAACGATAAAAAACGGGCCTGGGCCCGTTTTTCGTCTCTAAACGTTGAACAGGAAGTTCATAACGTCGCCATCCTTAACGACGTAATCTTTGCCCTCAGAGCGGATAAAGCCCTTCTCCCGCGCCGCGGCCAGGCTGCCGCCACACTCCATCAGTTTCTCATAGGCGATGGTTTCGGCACGGATGAAACCGCGTTCGAAATCGGTGTGGATCTTCCCGGCGGCTTGCGGTGCTTTGGTGCCGCGCTTGATGGTCCAGGCCCGGCACTCATCTTCCCCGGCGGTCAGGAAGGAGATCAGATTCAACAGCGAATAAGAGGCTTTCACCAGTTTATCCAGTCCGCTCTCCTCGATCCCCAGCTCCTCCAGGAACATCTGGCGTTCGTCGTCTTCCAGCTCAGCCATCTGGGCTTCGATCTCCGCGCAAATGGCGACCACGCCGGAACCTTCCGCTTCCGCCAGGCGTTGGACCGCTTGAACGTAGGGATTTTTCGCAGCGGTGGCGACGTCGTCTTCCGCAACATTGGCCACGTAGATCACCGGCTTAAAGGAAAGCAGTCCCAGACTGCGGACAAAGGGAAGCTCCTCTTCCTCAAATTCCAAGGCCCGGGCGTTCTTTCCTTCGCTTAAGCCTTCGTGGATCCGTTCCATGATCTTCAGTTCGCCGAGCTGGCTCTTATCGCCGCCCTTCATGCTGTTACGCGTTTTCGCCATACGGCGTTCCAGGATCTCCAGATCGGAAAGGATCAGCTCCAGATCGATGGTCTCGATATCCCGAACCGGATCGATGCTGCCTTCCACGTGCACGACGTTCTCATCAACAAAGCAGCGCACGACGTGGACGATCGCTTCCACTTCCCGGATATGGCCCAGGAATTTGTTTCCCAGCCCTTCCCCCTTACTCGCGCCTTTTACGAGCCCGGCGATGTCGCAGAACTCGATGGTCGCGAAGATCGTCTTGCGGGAATGGTAGATCTCATGCAGGCGTTCGATCCGCGGATCCGGGACCGTGACGATACCAATGTTCGGTTCGATCGTGCAGAACGGATAATTGGCGGCTTCGGCGCCGGCTTTGGTTATGGCATTAAACAGAGTGCTTTTCCCGACGTTGGGAAGGCCCACGATACCTAATTTCATTTGTCTTTACCTCACCTTCTCCATGGGAAATCGTTCAGTGCTCCAAGAGAGCGCCGGTGATCAGATAGATCTTGATGGCGGCGGAGAGATTCTCCTGGAATTCAAATTCCGAAACGGCCGGATCCGTATATTCTTTGATCTTATTGATCCGGTAACGGATGGTATTATGGTGGCAGCCGAGCTGCGTCGCCGCAGCCTCATAGTTCCCGTTGCATTTCACGAATACTTCCGCAGTCTCCAGCTGTTCGCGGTTCATCTGCTTGATATACTTGCGCATGAACTCCAGTTCTTCCTGTGAGTTGCAGTTGGGAATCAGGAACCGATAGGTGCCGATATCCTCAAACTCCATCTCGCTGGCATTTTTGATCTGGCAGACCATATCAGCGCTATAGCACTCCCGGACCGCCTCATCCAGGCTCTTGGTGGTCAGATGTTCCGTGCTGTGCGAAACGCGCACCTGCTCCCGCGCGAACCCGGTCACGGAGATAATGCTGTCGATCAGCTGGGAACGGATCTTTTTATCGATGCGGGGCATGGTGAAGAAGACGATCAGGCCATCATGATATGCCACCAGCGTCACCACGACGTTGGGATCGTCCCGGTTGATCACAAAGCGCTTAGCCGTTGCTTCCGGGCTAAACCCGGATTCCGCCGTCTTGGGCCGGATATAGCTGACCGAACAACTTCTCTGAAAATCCGGATTGATCGCCCGCGCCAAAACGACGATATCGTTGCGCGTCATCTGTCCCTGCATCATCAGATCGATCTCGCGCTCCAGTGAAAACGAGACGCTGCTCTCCTGGATGGCATGCATCACCTCGTAGATCATGTGCTCCAAATAAACCTCGTCAATATCAAAGACGAAGAGCGGCAGGCGATGCGCATTGCAGAATTCAACAGCACCCGGGAACAGCTCCTGTCCCGGCTCTATACAGAGCGCGATGCAGGAAACCCCGGCGTCCAGACAAGCTTGCAGCCCCGCAAGCTGGCGTTCCGGACTGAGCGCCTGTCCAGGCGGTTTATAAATGATAAAGTTATGCGGGCGGAAGACGCGGTTCTGCAGATTGCGCCCGCCGGAAAAATCGAAGTCCATCAGGCAGACATTTGATACGATGCGGTCGATGCCGTTATTGCCGGCGATGAGCTTAAAGCCTTTAAAACTAGTGAGCTTAATGATATCCTTAATTCTTATTCCCATGCAGCTCTCCTTTTTCATTCCGAAAAAGATGATAACACAGAAAGTGGCTTTTTGTCTATTATTATGCGTAAAGAATCATAATATACACAAATTTCTCGCTACCTGATACAGGAATTTCTGCTTCCAAAAACGCCAGGTCTTATTGGGAAAAGCATTTCCCTGGTTTTTCAGCACGATATTGCTGATGATGTAGGAACGATACCGCGGGGGCACGATCAGGAGCGCATTGTTGATCGCTTCGATCCGCTCCTTCAGGATCGCTGCCTCCATAGCCTGATTCTCGACCGGACGGCCGACGTGATAACCGGACTCGATCTCCCGGATCAGCCCGCCTCCGTAGAGATCAGGTTCATCTTCCAATTGATGGAGGCGGTAACACATCCGTTCATAGTCCCGTACCGCCCACAGGCTCTGGTAATACACAGCATCAGGAAGGACGTATTCCTTCATCCTCGTTTGTTGCCATTCTCTAGCCATAACGCATCTCCTGTCACGATGCAGAAACGGCCGGTTTCTCAGTCGATCTCGAAAATGGTGATATTCCCCTTTTAGCACAATTCCACAGGCCTGTCAATATCTTTGGATATTTCCCCATACACCTTCCAAAAAAGAAAGGTCGGAAGAGAAAGAAGGAGCACGGGTCCCGTCCATGCTCCTTCCGGTTCTTACGCAATGTATGCTTATGCTTCTCCTGCCGCTTACTCCGGTTTGCGGTCCGTCTCGGATTCGAAGGGTTCTTCCTCCGCGGTGAGCTGGTCGGTCGTTACCGCCGTCCCCAACCCGATGGTGGCTTTCTCCAGCTCCTGGATCATATTGCGGATCCGGATCATCTTGGCCGCCGACACTTCCGGTCCGATCGCGAGATTGGCGTTATAGAGGATGTGCTCCATTTCATTATGGATATCGGAAATGCTCTTACGCATCTTTCGGATCTCATCGATGCTGACACTGTCTGTCTGCACGGCCCCGCCCGTCACGATGTTGCCGGCGTTGAAATCAAGTTCATACTCGGAATTCCCCTGCACCACGATGGCATCCATGCCCAGTTTTTCGTGAAGCAGTTCCGCGAACGCTTCTTTCGACTCCTGCTCGCCGTGCACCAGGAAGAGCTGCTGCGGACGTTTCACAAAGTGAGAGATCCAGGCAAAGAGTCCGTTCTGATCAGCATGGCCTGAGAAACCTTCCAGGTTATGGATCTCCGCCCGCACCTGGATCTCTTCACCAAAGAGCGTGACGGTCTCGACGCCATCCAGCAGCGCGCGGCCCAGAGTCCCTTCCGCCTGGTAACCGACGAAGACGATGCTGTTACGCGCGTTCCAGAGATTGTGCTTCAGATGATGACGGATCCGGCCGGCTTCACACATGCCGCTCGCGGAGATGATGACCTTCGGAGTGCTGTCGAAATTCAGCTGACGGGATTCCTCACTGCTCCGGGTGAAACGCAGATTCTTGAAATCGAGCGGGTCATCACCCTTCAGGATGAAATCGCGCGTTTCCTCATCGAAGACCTGGGCGTTACGCCGGAAAATCTCCGTCGCTGAGGTAGCCATGGGGCTGTCGATATAGATCGTGACTTTATCCAGGGTCTCCCGGTAATCTTCGTGGGAATTATAGAAGTTGTTGAATTCGTAGATCAGCTCCTGCGTACGGCCGACCGCAAAGGACGGAATGATCACGTTCCCGCCACGATTAATGGTATCGACGACGATATCGAGCAGGCCGCGCACGCTGTTTCCGTTCTCGGGATGCAGGCGGTTGCCGTAAGTCGTCTCCATGATCACGTAATCCGCTTTTTTGATGTAGACCGGATCTCGCAGGATCGGCCGGTTGGCCATACCTAAGTCGCCGGAAAAGACGATCTTCGCTTCACGGCCGTCTTCTTTCACCCACAGTTCGGTGATCGCCGAACCCAGGATGTGGCCGGCATCGTTGAAAACGATCCGCATTTCCGGATTGATCTCGATCAGCTGGTCGTAACGGACCGGCGTCACATACTGCATGGTCGCCGCCGCGTCCTCATAGGTGTAAAGCGGCTCGATCAATTCGCGGCCGGCCCGCTCGTTTTTACGGTTCTGCCATTCCGCTTCTTTCTCGTGGATATAGCCGCTGTCCTTCAGCATGATATCCAGAAGATCCGCCGTCGCGTCCGTGCAGTAGATCTGTCCGGTGAACCCGCGTTTTACGAGCAGCGGCAGACGCCCGCAATGGTCGATGTGCGCGTGCGAGAGCACCACGCATTCGATCTCCGCCGGTTCGAAGGGAAAGGGTTCGTAATTCATCAGATCTTCCGGTTTCCCACCCTGGAACTGCCCGCAGTCCAGAAGGATCTTATGCGTGCCGCTCTCGATCAGGTGACAGGATCCCGTTACGCCGGATGACGCGCCGCAAAATTTGATTTTCATGAAAACAACCTCTTCTCTTTCGTCATAAAAAGATGAAAATATGTGAATACCATCAGCATCGCGAACCCGAGCACCGAAGCGAAGATCAGATATGTCTTCTCAAAGGGCGACCGCAGCAGCGTTGCCAGCAGTGCTTCGTCATGCAGATCAAAGCCGATGAACGTGTCGTAAAGCAGATTGCGCGTCGGTTTGGTATGGATCGCCAGGATCTGCAGGACCTGCAACACGACTCCGATACAGACGGCCATGAGCCCGCTCCGCCGGAGCGCCCGTTTCCCGCTTTGATAGAGGAACGCGTAAGAGATGACTGTCACCACGGTAAAGAGCGCGGCCGCGATCGTCTCCGCGGTCAGGACGGATTTGATCCTGGCCATCATATTGCTCTCATCCACGTCAAACAGCGGATCCCGGTAAGTCCCGTTCTGTTCATACATCTGGAACTCTTCGTCGCCGAAACCGTTGAGGTAAGACGTGATCGCCTCGGCGAATTCCCGGCTGCCCGCGTCGACCGAGAGCCAGGAAGTGACCTGGCTGTCGTTAAAGTGATACACGTACATCTCCGGCATCCTGAGCGCGATATTAGAACTCAGGAAGAGGATCGCCAGAGGCAGCGAGATCAGGAGCAGTACGTGCCATGTAAGCCTGAATCGTTCCATAATCAGTGATCCAGATAGCTCACATAGGGCAGATTGCGGTATTTCTGGTCGAAATCGAGTCCGTAACCGATGATGAAGAGATCGTCCACCGTGAACCCGATGTAGTCCGGAACCACGTCAGCCGTACGGCGGGAAGGCTTATCGAGCATCGTGCAGATCTTAACGCTCTTCGGATTCCGTTCTTTCAAGTAATCGCGCATGAAAGCGAGGGTATTCCCGGTATCCACGATATCCTCCACGATCAGCACGTTCTTCTGGAACAGGTCCATCTTGACGTCTTTGCTGATCTTCACCACGCCGCTGGAGGACGTGCTCGAGCCGTAGCTGCTGGCCGAAATGAAATCGATCTCCGTATCGATGGTGATCTCTTTCATCAGGTCGCCCATCCAGACGACGCTGCCCTTCAGCGTACAAAGCAGTACCAGAGGTTCTCCCGCGTAATCGCGGCTGATCTGTTCGCCCAGTTCGTGCGCCCGCTGCCGGATCATCTCTTCCGTAAACAGAACGCGGCCTACCGTTTCCTTATTCGTCAGCATGTTCGGTCTCCCTCTTTTCCGTCTTCTCTTCGATCCGGGCTTCCACGGCCGCCAGCAGGTCTTCTGCTCCGGTGCGCTTCAGCGCGGACAAAGTAATCAGTTTATCATCCCGGGTCAGGCCCAGTGTCCTGCGGATCAAAGCCAGGCTCTTCTGCTTCTCGTTTCCCGACACCTTATCCGCTTTCGTCGCGCAGACGAGCCCGGAAAGCCCGTAGCCCCGCAGAAATTCATACATCGCGCAATCGAGTTTGGTCGGCTCGTGCCGGATGTCGACCAGCTGCACCGCGCCGACGAGATTCTTCCGTTTGGCGAAGAAATCCGCCATCATCTGATCCCAGTCTTTCGTGACCTGCCGCGCGACCTTGGCGTAACCGTAGCCGGGCAGATCGACAAAACGCAGGATGCCGTTGATCTCGTAGAAATTGATGGTACGGGTCTTGCCTGGGCTGGAACTGACCCGCGCCAAGCCGCGCCGTCCCGTCACATAGTTCAAAAGTGAAGATTTGCCCACGTTCGACCGCCCGACAAAGGCAATCTCCGGCAGGTCCTCGGACGGATACTGCTGCGGCTTGACCGCTACCGCCACGAGTTCAGCCTTATTTACCTTCATTGCTGTTTCCCGCCTGCTTCTTACGTCCGGTACCCTTGGCCCGGCTCGCGGCTTTCTTCGGCTTATCCAAAGCTTCTTCCAAAGCCTGGTCCGCCTGCTCCAGCGCCACGAAGGTCAACTGTTTGCGAACGCTTTCCGGGATCTCGTCCAGATCAGGAAGGTTTTCCTTCGGAAGCAGGATCTTGCGGATGCCGGCGCGATGCGCAGCCAGCACCTTCTCCCGGATCCCGCCGACCGGCAGGACTTTTCCCCGTAAAGTAATCTCGCCGGTCATGGCGACGTCTTTACGGACAGGCACGCCCGAGAGCGCCGAGACGACCGAGGTGAACATGGTCACGCCAGCCGAAGGCCCGTCTTTCGGAACAGCCCCTTCCGGAATGTGCAGATGCAGATCCTTTTCTTTATAGAAATCCTCCGGGATCCCATATTCACCGGCGATCGAGCGGATATAGCTGACGCCGGCCCGCGCGGATTCCTGCATCACGTCGCCCAGTTGTCCGGTCAGATTCAGTTTGCCGGTACCGGGCAGGACCGCGGTCTCGATCGAAAGCGTCTCCCCGCCGACCTGGGTCCAGGCCAGTCCGGTCACCACGCCGACCTCGCTCTGTCCTTCGATCTTATCGTAGTGATATTTCTTGCGGCCCAGATATTTCTCCAGATTGCGCGGCGTCACCATAAAGGACTTCTTACCGTCCCGTACGGCGGCCATGGCACACTTCCGGCAGATATCGGCGATCCGCCGTTCCAGGTTACGCACGCCGGATTCACGCGTATAGTAATTGATGATATCCCTGAGCGCCGGTTCGCTGATCTTCAGCATCTCATCCTTCAAGCCGTGCTCTTTCGCCTTCTTCGGGATCAGATAGCGCTGGGCGATCTTGACCTTCTCCTCTTCCGTATAACCGCTGACTTCGATCACTTCCATGCGGTCCAGAAGCGGCCGCGGGATCGTTTCCAGCGTGTTGGCGGTGGTGATGAAGATCACCTTGGAGAGGTCAAAGGGGATCTCCAGGAAATGATCCGTGAAGGTATTATTCTGTTCCGGATCCAGCACTTCCAACAGCGCCGAGGACGGATCGCCCTTATAGTCGGCCCCGATCTTATCCACTTCATCAAAGAGGAAAACCGGGTTATTGACGCCGACTTCCTTAATGCTGGTCATGATGCGGCCGGGGATGGCGCCAATATAGGTGCGCCGGTGCCCACGGATCTCCGCTTCGTCGCGCACGCCGCCCAGTGACATCCGCACGAATTTGCGGCCTGTCGAGGAGGCGATGGAACGGGCGATCGATGTCTTACCGGTGCCCGGCGGACCTACCAGACAAAGGATCGGGCCTTTGATCGCCTTGGACAGATGGATAACGGCCAAATACTCCAGCACGCGCTGTTTTACCTTATCCAGGCCGTAGTGATCCCGTTCCAGGATCTCGGACGCCTTCTTCAGGTCGGTATTGACCCGCGAACCGTGATGCCAAGGCAGGTCAAGGATCGTCTCCACGTAATTGCGGATCACCGCGCTCTCCGCGGAAGACGGCGCCATACGCGTGAACCGCTTGATCTCTTTACGGACCTTCTCGTCGATGGATTTTTCGAGCTTCAGCTTTTCCAACTTCGCCAGCCACTCTTCCGCTTCTTCGGTCGGATCTTCGTCTTCACCCAGTTCTTCCTGGATCGCTTTGATGCGTTCCTTCAGGAAATACTCTTTCTGGTTGTTGTCGACGTTCTCCTTAACGCGCTGTGCCAGCATCTTCTCGACTTCCGCGATCTCGTTCTCCTCCGTCAGCAGCGCGATCAGCTTTTCGATGCGCGCTCCGAAGGGGAAGGCCTCCAGCAGCGACTGCTTGCGGGCCGTGCTGACGTCCAGCTCTGCCGCGATCTTATCGAGCAAAGCGCAGGGTTCGGTCTCGGCGAGGGTCTTATCGACCGCTTCGTCGGTGACCCGGTTTGTCAGGGACGCGTATTCGATGAATTTATCGACTACGATGCGCATGCCGGCTTTTTCAGTGACCGTCATGCTGTCCGCGTCCACTTCCTCATAGATGGTCTCCGCGCGGCATTCCATGAAGCGTTCGTTGGGAACGGCTTCCCGGAAAACGGCACGCGAAATCCCGGCGACCAGTACGCGGACCGCGTCGCCGTTGATCTTCAGCATCTGCTTGACTTTTACGATCGTACCGTATTCGTAAATATCCTCGTAGGTCGGCAGCAGAACGCTTTCATCCCGTTGGGAAGACACGAAAATGAGCCGGTCACCGGCCATAGCGGCTTCCAGGGCCCGGATGGATTTCTCTCTCCCGATATCGAAATGCACAAGCGTATTGGGAAAGATCGTCACGCCCCTTAAGGGGACGCACGGATAGGTGCGGATTTCTTTTATTCCTTCCATATTATGTCACACATACGTGCCGCAGAGCCGTCAGGCGCTCAGGACACGTTCTTGCTGTTTCTTTTTCCTTTCGTTACCAATTGCGGGGGTTCCCCCTTTTCCACAGTATCTTCCGTCACGATGCACTTCTTCACGTCTTTCCGCGAAGGGATCTCGAACATGATATCGTTCATGGTGCGCTCAAAGATACTGCGCAGGCCTCTGGCGCCGGTCTTGCGCTGCACCGCTTTCTGAGCGATGGCGCTGATTGCTTCGTCGGTGATCTCCAGCTCCACGCCATCATAGGAGAAGAGCTTCTGATACTGCTTCACCAGCGCGTTCTTCGGCTCCTTCATGATGCGGATCAGGGAATCGGCATCCAGTTCGTCCAGCGTTACCGCCACGGGCAGACGGCCGATGAATTCCGGGATCAGCCCGAATTTCAGGAGATCTTCCGGCTCCAGGTAATTCAGCGGATCCGTTCCGTCGAGGTCGACGGTGTCGTTATCGGAATTGAAGCCGATGACTTTTTCGCCCAGCCGGCGCTGGATGATCTGCGATAGACCGTCAAATGCGCCGCCGCAAATGAAGAGCACGTTCGTAGTATCAAACTGCAGGAATTCCTGGTGCGGATGCTTGCGGCCACCCTGCGGCGGTACGTTGGCTACCGTTCCCTCCAGGATCTTCAGGAGCGCCTGCTGTACGCCTTCCCCGCTCACGTCGCGCGTAATGGAGGGGTTATCGGATTTACGGGCGATCTTGTCGATCTCATCCACGTAAATGATTCCTTTCTGCGCTTTCTCCAGGTCAAAGTCCGCCGCCTGGATCAATCTGAGCAGGATGTTTTCCACGTCCTCACCGACGTAACCGGCTTCCGTCAGCGCCGTGGCGTCGGCGATGGCGAAAGGCACGTCCAGGATCTTCGCCAACGACTGCGCGATCAAAGTCTTCCCGCAGCCGGTGGGCCCGATCATGACGATATTGCTCTTCTGGAGCTCAACGTCGTCGGTCTTCCCCTTCTCCAGCTCCTCGATCCGCTTATAGTGGTTATAGACCGCCACGGAAAGCGTCTTCTTGGCCCGGTCCTGCCCGATCACGTATTCGGAGAGAAAATCAAAGATCTCCTGCGGCTTGGGAAGCTTCGTCCTGCCGGAGAGCGCCGCGGCGGCGCCCGGTTTTCCTTCCTGGGCTTCCGCTTCTTTGATGATATCCAGGCTCGTATAGATGCAGTCCTCGCAGATATAGACGCCGGGACCGGCAATCAGCCGGCTCACCTGGTCCTGCGGTCTCCCGCAAAACGAGCAATGCAGCATTTCCTGTTCGTGATTATCTTTTTTCTTTCCTGCCATTCTTTTCTTCTTCTCTTCTTCCTCCGGACGAAAGCGGACAAAAAGCCTGCTTAACGCCGGATCACTTCATCGATGAGCCCGTACGCTTTCGCGTCGTCGGCGCTCATGAAATTATCGCGGTCCGTGTCGCGTTCGATCACGGCCAGATCATTCCCGGTGCGTTCGCTTAAGATCTGGTTCAGTTTATCTTTCGTTTTCATGATCCAGTCCGCGTGGATCCGCACGTCGCTCGCCTGACCGGCAGCGCCGCCCATCGGCTGATGGATCATCACTTCCGCGTTCGGCAGCGCATAGCGCTTGCCCTTGGTGCCGGCCGCGAGCAGGATCGCCGCCATGCTGGCCGCCATCCCGACGCAGATCGTCGATACGTCGGACTTGATATAGTTCATCGTATCGTAGATGGCAAGGCCGGCGGTCACCACCCCGCCCGGGCTGTTGATATAGAGATTGATGTCCTTCGTATTGTCTTCCGCGTCCAGGAAGAGCATCTGGGCGATGACCAGATTGGCGTTGTAATCATCGATCTCTTCCCCCAGGAAGATGATGCGGTCCTTCAGCAGGCGGGAGTAGATGTCATAGGTCCGCTCTCCCTGCCCGGTCTGTTCGATGACATAAGGTACGTAAGTCATGCTTACCTCCCGTTATCTGTAAATCACTATTCCGCGTCCTGAGCGGTCTCTTCCGCGGCTTCCGCCGGAGCTTCTTCCGATTCCGGTTCCGCGGCCTTCGGCTCGACTTCCGTGACTTCCGCCTGATCATAGAGCAGGTCGATGACCTTCGTGATCAGGATGTCCTTCTTGAAGTAAGAAAGGTTCTCTTCCCCGATCATCTCTCTGACTTTTTCCGCTTCCATCTGATAAGCTTCGCCCATGCGGGTGAGTTCCTTCTCCAGATCTTCTTCGGTGACTTCAATATTCTCCGCCGTACCGATGGATCTCAGGATGACCCGGGAGTTGACGCGCTTCGCGGCTTCATCCTTCAGCGTTTCGCGGAAATCCTTCATATTGCTGCCGGTGAACTGGAGATACTGGTCAAGGGTCAGGCCCTGATAACGCATCTGCTGCTCAAAGTCACGGCACATATTGTCGATCTCATCTTCGATCATGGAACGGGGCACTTCAACCTTATTGGCTTCGGAAACCATCTGGATGAGCTTATCCTTGGCTTCGTTCTCGCTGCGCAGGTCCGCGCTCTCCTGGAGGCGCTTTCTGGCGTCTTCCTTCAGTTCTTCCATCGTGTCGAATTCACTGACGTCTTTCGCGAATTCGTCGTCCAGTTCCGGGAACTCTTCTACTTTGACTTCATGGACTGTGCAATGGAAAACGGCGTCCTTACCGGCCAGGTTTTCCGCCTGGTAGTTTTCCGGGAACGTGACCTTAACGTCTACTTCTTTTCCGACTTCCGCGCCGACCAGCTGTTCCTCGAAACCGGGGATGAATGTACCGGAACCGATCTTCAGGGACTGGTTCTCAGCGGTACCGCCTTCAAACTGTTCTTCTCCGACAAAGCCGGCGTAGTCCAGGATGACCGTATCCCCGTTCTCGACCGGACGCTCCACGGAAACCATACGGGAATTCCGCTTCTGGAGCTTTTCGATCTCCTGATCGACTTCTTCGTCGCTGACGACGGCTTTCGTCTTCTCGACGGCAAGGCCCTTATAGTCTTTCACTTCCACGACCGGATAGACCGGGACGTTGATGGTGATGGTGAGCGGTTTGCCCTTCCCGATCTCGCTGAATTCGGCATTCGGCATATCCACGACTTCCAGGTCGAGTTCTTTCAGCGCTTCCGGATAAGCCGTCTGGAACAGCTCGTTGACCGCGTCTTCAAAGAAGACGCCTTCTCCGTAATGTCTCTCGATAATGCTCCGCGGAGCTTTCCCGCGCCGGAAGCCATCTATATTGAACTGGCCTTTCTTAGCCTGATAGACCTTCACGACCGCCTGCTCGAATTCCTCGGCAGTGAAGTCCATGGTGAATTTGACCTTATTGTCTTCCTTGGAAATAAAAGTGCTTTTCATCGTTTACGAATCCTCCTACTATTTTCATCGTTATTACATAGATACCCAAAAAAGCGCATATTGCGGCTTATAATTGTACCATTAATAGAAAAAAAAGTAAAGCATGCGACGCCCTTCCAAGCGGCAAAATCCACGAAAAAAAGGCCGGGAAGGACGTTTCCGCTTCATTTTACACGAAAAAAGCAGCATTTCCGCTGCTTTTGGGTCGTGATTCATACCGGATCAGCCGGTAAAATGACCTTTTCTGGCTATTTATCCGCCCGCAGTTCGATTCCCTGCCGGAATTTACTGCGATTCTCAGGCTGCAGATCGTATTTCCCCGCTAAATATGCACCGAACTTCTCCATCTCCTGGCGGCTGCCGGAATAGAGTTCGATCTCCATTTCCCGGATCGGCGCTTTCTGGCCCTGATATTCCACTTCGCCTTCGTCAAAGGAAAGCTCACAGATTGCTTTCCCGGTATCGATGCGGACCTGCCGGCGCAGGAAACGGATCGTTACCGTCCGCTGCAACTCGCGGAAGCCGACGATCTTCTTCAGCGTCTCACACATCGGGCTCTGCCGGAAGATATCCACCTGGGGCGTGACCAGGCTCTCTTCCCCGACGTGCGGGACGTTGATCTCTTCCCGCTCATGCATGCCGTCCTCGCTGTGGCCGTTCCACTTCAGGGTCCCGACGATCCGGCGGCCTTCGCGCCGCACGCGGAAGGTAATGCCTTCCCTGTTCAGCCGGCGATCCGCCGTATCGAAATAAGCAGCTTCCATGGGCAGCTCCTCATAGGAATCGGCATCCTTCCAGGCCATGACCTTTTCATCCGCCAGGATCTCATCCACGACTTCTTCTGAGTCCAGATGATACTTAAATTCTATCTCCATTACGTCCTCCCGTAATATTAAATCGCACGAAGATATTTCTATCATAAAAACAAAGCGCTGTCAATATGGTATACTGAATATGACCACATAACAAGATATAGTCTTTCCCCCGCCGGGAAAGAGAGCGCTAAAAAAGGAGTCCCTATGGAAATCAGAAACTATATTGATCATACCTTATTAAAACCCACCGCCACGCGCGCGGATATTGAAAAGCTTTGTCAGGAAGCGAAGGAGCACGGTTTTTACGCGGTCTGTGTCAATTCGGTCTACGCGGAAGCAGCCGCCGGCTTCCTGGCGGGGAGCGGCGTGCGCCTCGCCGTCGTCTGCGGATTCCCGCTCGGAGCCATGATCACAGCCGCCAAAGTGCGGGAAGCCGAACTGGCCTGTGCCGCCGGCGCCGCCGAGATCGACATGGTGATGGATATCGGCGCTTTGCTGGGAGGCGATGAAGAAAAGTGCCGCACCGATATGCAGGCTGTCGTGGAAGCGGCGAAAGCTTACGGCGCGATCGTGAAAGTGATCATCGAGATCTCACAGCTGACGGACAGCCAGATCGTCAAAGCCTGTGAACTGGCCTGCGCCGCCGGCGCGGCTTACGTCAAGACCTCCAGCGGTTTTACCGGACACGGCGCGACCGAAGAAGCCGTCCGACTCATGCGGGCTTCCTGTCCGCCGGAGGTGCAGGTCAAAGCGTCCGGCGGGATCCGCGATCTGGACGCGGCCCTGCGCATGATCCGGGCCGGTGCTTCCCGCATCGGGACGAGCTCCGGCATCGCCATAATAAAAGAAGCCGCGGAGCGCGGCCTCTGATCGCAAGCAGTTGGGACAGGCGGCTTGCGCCTGCCCGTCCATGCGTTTATCCTACCGGCAGATCCCATCTGCCGGTTTTTCATCTCTAGATCGCTAGCCGGCGTCGCCGGGCGCTTCTTCCCCTCCGCCCTCTCCGGCTGATTCTTCAGTTCCCAGCTCCTCCAGAACGCCGTCGAAAGTATCCGTGTCGCCTCCTTCTTCCGGTGGTGGCCCCTGTGGGATCTCCGGCTCTGCTGTACCCTCCGGTTCTTCCGTATCCTGCGGTTCATCCGGTGTCTCCAGCTCGCCCGGGTCTTCGGACTCTTCCGGCGTTTCCGGTTCCGCCGGCTCTTCCGGCTCCCCGGACGGCTCCGGTTCTTCCGATTCGGCCGGGGTTTCCGTCCCCTCCGGGTCCTCCGTTTCTTCCGGCTCTTCTCCGGCTTCCGGCTCGGTCGGTTCTTCCGGCTCTTCCGATGCCTCCGCTTCCGTTTCTTCCTCCGGGTTCTCCGGATCCGTCACTTCCGCCGGCTCTTCCCCTTCCGCAAACTCCTGTCCTTCTTCCGGATTCTGGATCTCCTCCGCGTCCGGAATATCCGTATCGTCTGGCTCAGGTTCCGGCTCCGGCAGGTCATAGGTCACGTCGTAATCCGGATTCAGGAGGTCCTCCTGGCCGGCCGGATCGGAATAATAGGTATCCAGATCCACAGCCGTCTGCTGCGAGGCGCCGCCGTTTACGTCAGACCAGATGCGGTCGCTCATGGCGATCACCAGCTGGGTGGGTTCATATTCTTCCCGCGCGAATACCTTCTTATGGAATTCCCGGACATCGCCTTCCAGATCGCTCGGGAAGACATAGGATACTTCGTTCAGATAGCCGGTCGTCAGATGATAAGGGAAGCCATCGCTGCCGGCGATGCGATATTTGCTGAGATTCATGGCCAGTCCCAGTACGTCGCTCGTTTTCAGGTTCGTTTCGATCTGTGGGACAGCCACGTCGATCAGCTGGTTCAACTTGGAAACGTTCATCTTTTTGGCTTCCGCAAGCAAAGCGCTGATCACGGTCCGCATGCGTTCCGTGCGCTTGAAGTCATCGCCAACGCCCTTACGGATACGTCCGTAGGAAACGACCTGGGTCCCGGCCAGCAGTTGCTTACCGGGTTCCGTAACCTGCGGATAAGCGTCGCGTCCGATGATATCCGCGGTTTCGTCGGAATAGGTATTCAGCTGGGAGATCTCGTACTCTTCCACGTTCAGTTCCAGACCGCCCATCTCGTCCACTACGTCCGCGACAGCCTTGAAATTAAACATCACGTAATGCTTGATGTCCAGATCCATCGCCTGGTTCACGGTCTTGATGACTTCTTTCGGTCCCCCGTAGGTAAAGGAATGGGTGATCTTGTCGTAGAGATCATAGCCCCCCATCTTCAGGTAGGTGTCGCGATAAATCGAGGTCAAATAGACTTTTCCGGTTTCTTCCTCAATGCTGGCAATGATCAAAGCATCCCCGCGCGCGTCCTCGGTACTCTTGATATCGCGCGCGTCGATCCCAATCAGCATAATATTGATATAGCCGTCCACGTCCACGCAGGAAAGGTCCTCCGCTTCGATCTTTACCGACGGCATATTCATCTTACCGATTTTGGAATCCACGTAAAGAAGAGTCGATCCCGCAATCACCGCGGAACCGATTACCAGCAGCGCCAGCACGATGATCAAGATCTTCTGCAGCAAGGTCCTCCGCGAGAACCAGCTCCTGTGATCAGCGAGGATCTGCGTATCTTTGCCGTTTTTACGTGGTTTAGGGTTGAGTCTGCCCACAAAGCGCTCCCTTCTGCCGGAAACATATAACTTATGTATTTTACCACGATTTCTGAATTTTGTAAACAAACTGCGCGCAGAGGCTGCAGCCGCTGCCACCCGGACAGGTCGCGCAGCAATCCCGGAAGCGTTCCGCGGCCTGGGTGATCAACGCCGGATTCCCAGCGACGCGGAAGCCGCTCCGCGTGAATTGCGGGCGCATCAGTCCCTCTTCCGTAATCTGAACGCCGAGTTCTTCCGCCTGCCCGAGGCGGCCAAACAGCCGGTTCATCCGGAGCGGAATGCCATTGCGTCCAGGAGCATATTGCGGTGAGAGCAGGAGCCCCACTGCCTGCGTTTCCTCACGCCAGCTTTCCTCCAGCCTTCGCACGGCTTCTTCCAAAACCATGTCCAGCCACAATTCTTCGCTGAGATCAGTGCTCTCACCGGCAATGGTGGCCAGGAACCCGTAAAACCGGCGCGGTTCGCTCCCGGTCCCGTCGATCCGGAAATGACAGAGTATAGGATTATGCGCCTTCATAAAAGCCACGGTCGGTTTAGGGAATCCTTGCATCAACGGATCCCGGGCAGCCCGTTCATAGATCTCTTCGGCCGGATATTGCAAGATTTCGACTCTGTTCTCTTTTCTTTCCATCATCCTGTGCTAAAATAGGTTCGTAAACGTTGACAAAACTCGATCAAGCAGCCGCCCCGGCTGCCTAGGGAGCTCTCATGATAACTGACAATACAACGCTCATTTTGGCTTCCGCCTCCGCCCGCCGTATCGAACTGATGCACCGGGAAGGCTTCCAGCCCCTCATTCAACCGGCCGACATCGATGAGACCCTGCCGGAAGGCATCGGTCCGCGTGACGCCGTCCTGTTTCTGGCTTTGAAAAAAGCCCTGCACGCGGCAACGGATGCGCCTGCCGGTTCGCTCGTCGTCGGCGCCGATACCATCGTCTATAAGGACGGGATCATCGGCAAACCGCGGGACCGCGCCGACGCGGAAGCGATCCTGACGCGCTTGGCTGGGACGGCTCATCAGGTGATGACCGGCGTAGCCGTAGTCCAGGCCGGATGCCGCCATTCCGTAGCCTTTTGCGACGTGACCGACGTCTATTTTAAGCCTTATACCGCTGCGGATCTCGCTGCGTATCTCGCTTCTGACGAGCCTTTTGATAAAGCTGGCGCCTATGCCATCCAGGGCTATTTCAGCCGCTACATCGATCACATCGAAGGCGATTACGACAACGTTGTCGGCCTGCCCGTCACGCGTCTGAAGACCGTACTAGCCGGCTTTGATAATGCCGTCAGGTAACGATATTGATCCACTTCCGGCTGTGGAAGCGCGGCCAGCAGAAAACGATGCGCACGATCTCAGCCGAAGCGACGATCACCATGGCCATCGGCAGGTCCGTATGCAGGACCAGGACCGAGAAATACGCTAGCGGCAAGGCGATCAGCATATTGCAGACGAGCTCGATCACCATGCAGAAAAGCGTATCCCCGCCGGCCCGCAGGATGCCAACGATGAAGATATAGGAAAGCATCTTCTGCGTTGTCAGCAGCGCCATCACCTGGATGGTCCGGATGAGCAGTTCGCTCGTTTCCGGCCCGAAGCCATAGATTGCGGCTACCGGCCAGCTCACGCCGTAAGTAACCGCCGTCACCACCACGTTCATGATCATGACCGCGACGATCGAAAGCTGCCCGTAATAGTACGCTTTCTCGCGGTCTTTTTGTCCCAGGCTTTCGCCGATGATCACCGCGGTAGCGTTACCGATGCCGAAGAAGACCGTCTGCAGCATATCCGAAATGACGTTGGCCACCTGTTCGACCGCCAGCGCCGCCGTTCCCAGGATCCCGTAGGCCGCGAAGATCCAGGCAGTCGAAACCGCCCAACTGCCTTCGTTCACGATCACCGGGATCGCGGTCTTCATGACGCGGACGAACTGCCGGCGGCTGAACCGCATCTCCGTGAAGTTCGCCGCTAAGGGATGCCCCGGTTTGCGGTAGACGTAAAGGAGCAGCGCCACGCACTCAAACGTCCGGGCGATCAAAGTCGCGAGCGCCGCGCCTTTTACCCCCAGCATCGGCGCGCCAAACTTGCCGAAGATCAGGATATAATTCAAAACCACGTTCATGCCGAGCGCGGCGATATTGATCGCGGTCGGCACTTTCAGCATCTGCACCGCCCGCGCGTTATAGGAGATCGATTCGGAAATACCATTGATGATATAGGAGAGGCAGACGATGCGCAGGTATTGCGCGCCGTAACCGATGACGGCCGGATCTTTGGAGAAGAGCCGGATGATCTGAGGCGCGAACAGGAGCGAAGCTACCGTCAGTGCACCAGCAAAGGAGATGCAGACCGCGTAATCGATGCCGACGATGCGCTTCAGGCTTGGAATATCCTTCGCGCCCCAGTATTGCGCCGTATAGACCGCCGCCCCGCTGAACAGGCCGAAGAGCGTCACGGTAAATACAAAATAGATCTGATTGGCCGCCCCGACCGCCGCAAGCTCCGCTTCGCCGAGCTTGCCGATCATCAGCGTATCGATCAGATTCAGTCCGATCCCGACCAGATTCTGCACGACGACCGGGATCCCGATCGCCAGCATCTTCCTAATAAAAACGCGTCTTGCTTCAGCCTTATCCATGTTCCCTATCCTATCACAACCACCACAAAAAGAAAACCCCGCCGCAGCGGGGTGTGATCCGTACCGAATGCAGTTGATTTAAGAGTCTCCTGTACTTATACACTCATAATCCCATGAAACAAAATATTTAACCACAAAATTCCTGAATACAAGTCTCCGTAAAGCTTAACAGTCATTGTGAAAGGCATATTGATTTGTGTTGTAACACCATCTTTTGAAACTGTTATCTCAGCATTATATTCCCACTGTTCTTCATTAACCAAATCAAAGGTATCCATCCCGAAATCTCCTACGGATATCACCCCTTTATATCCGTTTTCGGCTTTTTCCAGGGTGATTGCTTCTTCCGGTTCTAATTCCGCGATCGGATGACCTTGTCTTGATATTGACACATGTTCAACAGATACCGTGCCAACATCTTGGTCAGAAAAGAACCAAATGCATGTATAATACTCATTATCGTGTAAAACTCTGATGAAAGGCCATATCAGCAAGCTGTCGACACGAATGCAATCATATTCAGCAGATTCATTATATTGTTCAAGGCCCCCTTCCAAGCCATTGACTTCGAATTTTGTCCATTCTGGTACAGCTTCCCAATGACAGGCGGTATTTACAAACAGCAGGCATACAATACCTATCAGTATCATTAACTTCTTAAACTGCACGGACTGACTCCTTATTTAAAACAGTAATAGATCTATCTGCTATTAATATTCTATCACAGCAGAGCTTTTGGACAATACACTTTAGCAGAAACTGTTGCAGTTAGAATCGGAGTTCACCAACAGTCCAGGGCAGATTATCTTTTTTTTGTTTCAATCTGCCTGGAAAACCGATAAAAGCCGGGCAGATTAGCTATTTATTCAATCAATCTGCCCGGCTTCCAATTGTATCTACGGAAGGCTTTAGGAAGAGCTGGCGAAATAAAAAAGATACTCGTGAAATCAGCTGAGAAAATCCGGCTTCTGAGGTTTTCGCTGCGATCATCGAACGGCACGAAAAAAGGCTTTCGTTAGAGTTTGGTGCAGTTTCACCAAACTCCCGAAAGCCTTTGAGTCCGTTAGCTATGATCGCCGTAAACCGAAGCGCCCGGATAGATCAGCTGATTCGCGAGGAGCTTATTTCGCCAGCTCTTCCGCCTTATCCCAAGCTTCCATGATCTCCGGAATGACCTTATACAGGTCGCCGACGATACCATAGTCAGCAACTTCGAAGATCGGAGCATCCGGATCCTTGTTGATCGCGACGATGCAACCGGAGTTCTGCATACCAGCCAGGTGCTGGATAGCGCCGGAAATACCGCAGGCGAAATAGATCTTCGGCTTAACGGTGGTACCGGTCTGGCCGACCTGATGGTCATGGCTGATCCAACCGGCATCGACGCAGGCACGGGAGGAACCGACCACGCCGCCGACCTTATCGGCGAACTTCTTGATCAGTTCGAAACCGCTCGGATCGCCAAGGCCACGGCCGCCGGAGCAGATGATGTCAGCATCCGTCAGGGATACGAGTTCCTTCGTGGACTTAACGATGTCGAGGATCTTGATGCGGATGTCTTCTTCAGCGAGGTCCGCTTCCATGCGGATGACTTCGCCGGTAGCACCCGGTTTCGGTTCCAGTTTCTGCATGACGCCCGGTCTTACGGTCGCCATCTGCGGACGGGAGGTCGGGCTGACGATGGTCGCCATGAGGTTGCCGCCGAAAGCCGGACGGGTCATCTTCAGCTTGGTGTCCGGATCATCCGGATTCAGCGTGGCGGTGTTCAGCGTCGTGTTCTCGTTCGCGAACTTGATGTAGTTAGCAACCTTGACGTCGAGGTGCGTGCAGTCAGCGGTCAGACCGACGTTGGCACGGCCGGCGACACGCGGAGCCAGGTCACGGCCGATATGGGTCGCGCCGTAGAGGATGATCTCCGGCTTATAGGTCTGGATGGCCTGGGTGATGACCTTGCAGTAAGCATCGGTCGTGAAGTGCTTGAGGAGCGGATGCTCTACGAAATAGACCATGTCCGCGCCATATTCGAAGCATTCCTTCTCCAGACCTTCGACGTCTTCCTTGGCGCCGATGATCAGAGCGGCAACCTTAGCGTCGTTTCCGAGGTCTCTGGAGAGGTTGTGGCCTTCGCCGATGAGCTCGAGGGCAACGTTCATGAGTTTGCCATCACGCTGCTCCGCGAATACCCAGATGTTCTTATATTCGTTGAAATTTACTTCTGACATTGTTCGATCCTCCCCCATTAGATGATG
>JAFRYQ010000031.1 GCA_017437565.1 Bacillota bacterium | reverse complement strand
GAAGCGGAAACCCCGGACGATGCCGAGCCGGATACTGTCGATAACACGCAAGACCCGAATGCCTCTCTCTTCCCGGATGCCATGGAACCCGACGGGCAGCCGGAAGAGGGAGCGGTCCCGCCTTCCGGTGACGGCCCCGGGAATAACGGCGCGGGCCCAACGCCGGATGCCAATGGCAATGAAGGGGGGCCATCCGCCCGCCTGGCCGCGGCCAGCCGCCTGATCCTGCGACTTTCCGGTCTCGCCGCCCTTGCCGCGCTTCTCTTCGGATTGCTGTTCCTGCGCCGCCGGCGGGCGCTCCGCCGTTTGGCGGACACGCCGGTGAACCAGCTTTTCCGCCGACTCATGCGCCTCTATCACGACTGTGGTTATCTGGAAGGGATCCGCGGGGACGATCCGGCCCTGCCGGAAAAGATGGCGGCCATCCTGACCGCGCCAAGCCCGGCGGCTTCAAGCTCCGCCGACGCAAGCCCAGCGACTGATCGCTCCGTCGACGCAAGCCACACGACCGCAGACAGCCCGACTACCGCAGACGGTTCGGCGGCGTCGGGCTCTGCAGCAACCAACGAAACTTATACCGCCGTAAAGGAAAGCATCCTCCGCCTGCAGGAAATCGTGACCGCCGCCACCTTTGGCAGCGGTGAGGTCCCGCCCGAGGACCACGCTTTCGTCCTGGCGCTCTATCGGGACCAGGCCGCCTTCCTCTGCCGCCGTCAGAACCGGCTGCAGCGTTTCCGCCTGCGCTATATCCATAATTACATATAACTGAAATTGGGGTTATAGATAAAACGCGTTAATCATTAATCTTGAGAGTGGTTCGCAAGATAATAAAACGTTGTCCGGATCATTCGGTAAATCTTGAAATACCGCGGCACCCTTCCTGAGTATGCGCCGCGGTATCATAATCGCTTTTTTCGCCTTCTGATACCAGATTTTGCTTGCGCCAGTATCGATCATACCGCGGCACCCTTTCCTGAGTATGCGCCGCGGTATCATAATCGCTTTTTTCGCCTTCTGATACCAGATTTTGCTTGCGCCAGCATTGATCATACCGCGGCACCCCTTCCTGAGTATACGCCGCGGTATCATAATCGCTTTTTTCGCCTTCTGCTACCAGATTTTGCTTGCGCCAGCATCGATAATACCGCGGCACCCGAGGGCTGGACTTTCAGAGGTAAACAGCACTCAGATCGATACGACTTGCTTCATAACAGACGCCCTTTCGGCTCTGCGGCGGCGGATTTTAGCGAATTAAAGAGGAAATCGGGGAACTTCTTAGCAAATCGACTGGAAAAAGAGAGATCTGCAGAGATGAAGATGCACGGCCAAAACTATTTGACCATTAGTTCTCAAGATGATTCGCAAAATATTAGGGCGCTGGTCCATGCCAGCGCCCGTTCAGTCAAGGAAGCATCACTCGAAACCTTTTTCAAAAGGAAGAACCTCCTCAAAGCTCTTTTCAATCGGTGATCTTACCCCAGTTGCGCAGGTATTCTTCTTTCGTCATCTTGGGACGGAAGCCGGCTTTGATCTCCCGGCCTTTTGCCGCGCCGTCCGCGAGCAGATCGACGACCGTCATGGCCATGGCTTTCGCCGCCTGGATCACGGCGGTTTCCGGATCGACGATGCAGAAGTTTTCCGTGTGGAAGCCGCCTTCCGCGCCGCCGAAATAAGACTGGATCGAGGGCAGCAGGTTGGAGACGTCGCCCTGGTCGGAGGAACCGCCCCCGAAGCCGGGGCAGTACATCTTGCAGTTTTCCGCCCCGAAGAGCGTCTCCATATTGGCGAGCATGATCTGCATCAGCGCTTCATTATGCACCGGAGGCAGGTAGCCGGGCAGATCGGTGATGACCGTCCGGGCGCCGACGGCATCGCCGCCGCTTTGGAAGGCGCGGTCCACCTTTTTCTCCGCGTCCAGGATCGCCTCTACGCTCGCGCCGCGGATATAAGTCTCCAGGCGCACGTCCGCCGGGACGACGTTGACGATATCGCCGCCCTTGGTGATGATGGGATGCACGCGGATGTGGTCCTCATCCCGAAAGGTCTCGCGCTGGGCGTGCACGGCCATCAGGGCGATCATGGCCGCGTTCAGCGCGTTCACGCCTTCGTGCGGCGCGGCGCCGGCATGCGCTTCTTTACCGATATAGCGGATCAGTTTGCCAACAAAGCCGTTCCCGTCCGCGTCCGCGCCGGCCTTTCCGTCCACCGCTAAAGACGTGTGCTGCATGATGGAAATATCGATGTCATCGAATTCGCCAAGACGGATAAATTCCTGCTTACCGCCGAGGAAATGGATCTTGCCGGCCTGGCGCAGCTTGTCGCGATATTCCAGCTCCACGAACTCCTCCGCGGGAATCCCCATGATGACCACGTCGCCGTCGAGCTCGTCCATGACGCCGGATTCTTTCAAGGCCAACGCCACGCCGGCGACCGACGCCATCTGATTGTTGTGCCCACAAGCGTGCGCCGCGCCGGTGAGGGGGTCGGCCTGTGGATGCTGCGGTACCAAAATGGCATCCAGTTCCCCCATCACGGCGATCCGGAGCCGGCTTTCACGCCCTTTCTGTTCGGAAACGACGCCGGTAAGCGCGATTTCGTCGCGGTAAGGCAGGTCTGCTTCTTGCAGTAGCTCCTTGAACTTGGCCGCGGTCTTGACCTCTTTATAGCCAAGTTCCGGCTCGGCAGCGATCTCTTCCGCCATCCGCAGGAGGCGTTCGCGATGCCGGTCAACTGCCGCACAGACCGCCTGCTTCATTTCTTCTTTCGTTCTGGACATGGGCTTTGCTCCTTTTCGTTTCAACGTTCCGTCAGGGTTTCTTTTAGAGAACAGACCTTATCGGCCAGGCAGACGATCCAGGCTTCCCGGGAGCGGGGCAGCTTGCTGATGTTCAGCGGCCACATATGACTCTCGATGATCTGCCGTTCGGTCTCCGTAATATCAAAATCGCGGGCAGCGTTCTGCGCCGCCTGGTGGGCGTGGGAGAATCCGTGCCCGTGCCCGCCCCAATGGTGCCAGTCGTAGAGAAAATAATCGTGGAGCATGGCGCCGCGCGCCAGTTCCTGCCGGCGGCAGTTGGCGTGCAGCTTCTCATCGAGCGCCAGGCTCATCTCGGCCACGTTCAGACAATGCTCATAGGTGCTGACGCGTCCATGCTGGCAGTAGGCGGCCATGCGCCGGGTCCGGGGATCGGCGGCAAGCAGTTCCAGGTCTCTATCGGTTCGTTTTCTGTCCATCTTCATCGCTTCCCTTCTTCCCCGCGATCGCCGCCAGCCGTTCGGGATCGCCAACAGCGGCAGCTGCCTTAGCCATATCTTCAATATTCTGCGAGACGCGCTCGCCCAGTTTCTCAAAGGCGTCCTTCACTCGCTCCGCCATCAGCTCGCGCTGCTTGGAAGAGTAACGGCGGATATTGCGCAGCGCGTAGCGCTGGCGCGTGCTCATCTCGTCCGCGAAAGCATCGATGCGCAGACGCGCTTCGCGCGGCAATTCGCGCAGCGCCTTTTGCTTCTCATCCAGGCTTTGATACCCGGTCTCCATGATGGCGTTGAACTCTCCTTCAAAGCGCGCGATGCGCTCGGACAGCTTGAGCAGGCTGTCGACGGTCAGCACGAAATCGCCCGCCAAAAGCGCCATCAGGAGCAAAGCCAGCAGTTCCGCCAGAACGTCCGGCAGGAACGATTCCGCCCGGGTCGCCATCGGCAACACATAGCGCACGATGAGAACGCCGGCCACGCCGAAGAGCGTCGTCGCCGGCAGGCAAATGCGGCCGTTGACGTTGAGCGGCATGTCGCTGTAATCCCACCAGCGCGCGTGAAAGATCCGTTCCAAGACGTAAGAAGTCAGGTATTCCAAGACGGCGCTGGCTGCCGCGCAGATCAGGAACAGTTTCCAGACCGGCAGCGCCGCCCCATCCAGGAAGGGATAGGTGCGGCCCAGCACCCCGAAGATCAACATCGCGGCTACCGCGCCGGTCCCGTAGATCGGCACGATCGGGCCGTACAGAAAACCCCGGTTCTGCCACTTATGGGTACGAACCGTGCAGTAACAGCATTCCCAGATCCAACCGCAAAAGCTGTAAACGATAAACTCAATGAAATACTTGCTGATCATGTTTGCTTTTCTCTGTATATGCGTAACGGCGCCGCGCCCGAGCTCCGGCGCCATGCCCCGCCCGGAACGAGTGCGATCAGGGCGCCCGCGCCGGTCAGCCGATCAGGCCGCCGTCGTCAAATTCCACCATTAGTTTATATTCCGGCGAAACCGTTGTCACCAGCGGCTGGTAGGTATCCCAGGTCTTCATGACCGCGAACTCATCCGCCTGCGCTAAGAGCTCATCCTGGAGCAGATAGTCTTCCATATCGGCCATGACCGCTTTTTCGATTTCGTTCTGCTGTTCGACCGTGAGCGACAGATCCGTAAAGGTCAGGAAGCCTTTCTCGGTATCTTCGATCTCGATCTTATCGTAATCCGGCTCCACGTATTGCAGCCGCGCGTGCGGCACCTTTACCGTCACCGTCTTTTCCTCGGTATCGACCTCGATCCGGTCCTCGTCCACCCGCTTCAGGTCCACGGTATAGACGCCGGTCCCGTAATAGGTGATCGTCTTGGACTTCTTAAAGAAAGGCAGGTTCGCCAGGCCGGCTTTGGTGATCGTGGTCGCGATCTGTACCGGCTGTTCCATGACGATCAGCTCCTGGTGCCCTTCCGGGGCCGCCAGCAGCGCCTCTTCAAAATCGATCTCGGAAAAGCCCGTGAAGTAATTATCCAGCATCTCGCCGACGTGGTTCGGCAGCTCCAGATCATCACTGAGATTGCTCAGGGTATCGTTTAAGGAGCTGCTCACCGTACTGGTCAGGATATAGCGGCCGACCAGGACCGTGATCAGGACGCCCGCGATCAGTCCCGTCAAAGCGCCTTTCCAGAAACCGCTGGATCCGCCCTTTTTCACCGCCGCGATCAAAGCCGCGCTGGTGGATGCCGCCAGGGCCTGCGCCTCGGCCTTCTTCGCCTCGGCTTCCTTCGCGGCTTTCTCGGCTTCCGCCTTCCGCTCTTCCGCCCGGCGCTTTTTCTCTTCTTCCAGTTGTTTCCGTTCCTCTTCCAGGCGCTTCTTCTCAGCCTCGTATTCCGCCTTGCGGCGGGCTTCCTCTTCACGGGCCTCGTCCGCCGCCTGGTCGGCTTTCTTCATTTTCTCGCGCAGGGCCGCCGCCTCTTTTTCCTGGGCTTTGGTTTTTTCGTTCTCAACTTTGCCGGCGTTGGCTGTCGTGACCTTCACCGTTTCAGTCTTCTTCGACTCTTTCGCCATCCCGCACTCCTTCTCTCTTTCCCGCGGCCATGCCGCCTGCCCACACTTTTTATTATTATACCACAATCCGGTAGCGGGGAATCGCTTTGAGGTGGCTAGCGCGTGGGCGGCTTGATCCGGGCCTCCTGATTCAGTGTCGGGTCGGGAAGGCCGGAAGATCACGCAGATACTCCGCAACGTTCTGATAGCGGACTCCGTCCGGCTCCGGATCCTGTGTCTCCCCACGATACAGGACGACCCGCTTCCGGATCCGGCCATATTTCGCCGCGATCAGCCGGCATTTTTCCGGATCGCGGAGGATCCGGCTTTGCTCGGGGACCCGCGCCATGCTGTGTTTGACTTCATAAAGGCTGCAGGTGTCATCTTCCTCGTGATAAACCAGAAGATCTAAATCGCTGCCGTCACCGAAATCCAAAGGAAACGCGCGGGTCCTTGCCGGCAGCGTGCGCATGGTTTCGTAGACCACGATCTCCTCCAGGAGCCGCCCATAGACGTCGGACAGGATCTTTTCCGTCACGAGTTTTCTATCCCGTTCGCTGCGCGCCGCAAACGCCTGGTTTTTTATCAAAGCATAGAGCAAGGCCTCGACTTGCGCGAACCGCAGGCCCGGCTGCGTAAAGAGGATATGTTCCAGCGGGTCGGCGTTTGGGATCAAGGTCTCCTGCGGGCAGTCCATAATTAGATCCAACGCTAGTAAGTATTCTTTTAACTCACTAACATGCACGGTAGTCAGGCCGATCGTCTGCTCTTCTTTTTCGCGGATCTCCAGAAGCTCCGCGAGCCGCCGGGAGATCTCCTTGCGGTCGATTTCGTCTAAAACACCAGTTTGCCGGTCCGGGTCCCGTTCCTTCCGGAGTTCCTCGGCCGCCGCCCCCAGATCCCGGGACTGGAAAGGCCGCGTCAGTACGGACAATAAAAACCGGTGGTTGCTGTCTTCGATGATCCGCTGAATGGCCCCGGTCAGCTCGTTGCGTTCGTAGAGCTTTGATAAATGGCGGAAATGGGCCCCGTCTTCACAGGAAGCAAGAGCATGCTGGACGTTCCGGCAAATAGCGGTATCGATATAACGCCGGGTGCTCTCTTCGTTGCGGAAGGCTGCCTCCTCCGCGGCGCGCCCGTAGAGCGAATAATCGGGATCGCCGGCCCTTAAGGTCCCGCCGTAACGAATATAATCGTCAATATCCGTCGTTCCCAAGAGCCTGCTGTGCTCACGGAAGGGGATCCAGGTCGTGTGTATGCTTATCGTCCGGTCGTAGAGCTCATCATGCTTGGCCAGCCAGAATCCCAGCGAGTCCGTGCCGGAAAGAACGAGTTTCATGCCGCTTGCCGCATAGATATCGGAAAGGACCGCTGCCGCATCGATAAAGTCCCTCATTAAAGTGACTTCGTCCAGGAACACGTATTGGAATCCCCGTTCCTGCAGCCGCTGCAAGTCCCGGTTCAGTTCGGACATCGTGTCCGTCGTTCGCAGTTTAATATAGGCCGCGTTCCGCTTCCCGGCCTTTAGCAGTTCCCCAATAGCCTGTCGGATCAAAGTTGTTTTCCCGGTCCGCCGGAGTCCGTAGATCAGCAGGACCCGGTCCCGGACTGCTCCCGTCAGATATTCCCAAAGCCACGGAAAGCAATCCCGTTTCTGCCAACCGGAAACGGCTTCTGCCATTTGCGCCAGGGGCTTCCCGGTTACGACTTGGGTGCGATACTCACTTGTAGCCGTATAGGCAGCGCCCGTTTCCCGGATCGTGCCCGCGCCGCTTGCAGTCGGTCTGCCCAGCTCCGCGAGGATCGCTCGTCTTTCTTCCCGGAGGCGTTTCCGTTCTTCAATTTCCGCCAGGACCCGTTCCCGCTCTGCTTTCCGGATATAGCGGCTTACCGAGCGCCCGTCTTCCACCCATTG
>JAFRYQ010000030.1 GCA_017437565.1 Bacillota bacterium | reverse complement strand
GTTTTTTATAGCGTATATGTAGCGGAGAGTCTAAAAGGGAATATTAATAATAGTGGAGATTTTGATCGATACGCAAAACAAGGAGCAATCTCCGCTGTCGTTGGATATGGCAAGGAAAATAGCGTTATGAGTTATATAAGTGCACCTATGGGTAAACCTTTGTATTATAATAAGACTGCAGTGTCTTCGGGTACAAGAGCGTTCCTCATTAAAGCAAGTATATTTTCGTCATCTGCTTCGAGCATGTCACCGGTTTATTTAACGGATTATTAAGAATAGAGGGCTGGAATAAGATGAAAATATACTATATTGAAAAGACAGCTTTCCTGATGATTGCAATAGCATTAAGCTTTGTTTTGAGACATTATTACAGTCAACAGACAACGATTATCTATGCGATAGTGCTACTCTTAGCGCTTCTCCCATTATATAAAGAATGTTTGCTGTTACCAATGGATTTGTTGCTCGGGAGAACAGTAGCCGAGGGGTACTGCATAGGTTCCGGTAACCTAAATAAATATGAGTTTTTCTCCTACTATACTTCCCGATGGGCATTCTCTGTTAATGAAAAAACACTGGTGCTCACGAACATATTCTCACTTCCTACAGAAGAAATGGAAAATGACAGGCTCCCAAGCAACAACAGGAGAGTTGCAATCACTTATTACCGACTGTCAAAAGTATTATGCAATTGGGAGTATGTGGATCGAAATGATGAGTTAGGATGTGATAACATGACTGGGAAAAAACCTGAAGAAAGATATTCATCCACTAATGAAACTGTTTTGGAAAAACTAAAAAGGAGTTTTACTGAACCAATTGTAAGAGGTTTTGCTGTTTTTCTGGTTGCTGTCGGTCTGCTTTTGGGAACCGTTTTTACGGTCAATGCGGTATATTGGATCAGACCAATCCGGGAAGACCAAAGCATACAGGTGGAAGCTAGTTATCTCTCCTACTCTTACAAGAATGGCAAAGACATCAGGCTTTATTTTTCGGATTTAGATGTACAGTACATTGATGCGGAATGCGTCACCTCGGATATTTTGAGACAATTGAAGCAACTTTCTCCCGGAACTCAAATGACCTTATGGCTCCATCCTAATAGCGATACAATTGTGCAAATGGTGACGAACGGAGAAACCTTGCTTGAATTCTCGGAAACGATGGAGAATCTGCGTCACGCCAGCAAGGGGTTCGCCTCTTTGGGGATACTATTTTATAGTTTTGCTCTGATCGGTGGAATCAAGATATTACGTCGAGAAGTCTATTAGTAATAAATAGTCTACTATGAAGTGTGCTTCCAGGGCGGCCGCTACGGGATGGGCGATATCCGGGGCAATGACCGGAGAGTGGATGAAATTCGCTATTACAGCCTGGGGGACGAAACGCGTACTTAGGGAGGTTAAAATAATGGTATTGCAAAAAGAAACGTTTAAACTAAGTGAAAAGACTGTTTTATATCATGATGCGGAGTTGGGAGATATGCCGATCCAAACAGGCCTCCATCTATATTATCCGGTTAAGAAAAAAAGCAGCGAACAAAAAGGGACGTTTTATACAACCGAACATGCACAGTGGATCCTGCCATCACCGGGTTTCCCTACTCTTCCGAATGTGTATGTAAGAAAAAGTGCAGAGAATGACGGATGGAAGATTAGTGTTAGCGGGGTGCTTTCAGAGGCATTTCGGGCAGTCATTCTGATAATCTGGGCTATAGCCTGTGCGGGTCAGTTATTCATATTTAATGATTTAGGGATGATGGAGGCAATTCGCAAAGGTGTAATCACCCCCTTTTTACTCGGGATCGCGTTCTCTGCACTTCTCTTTCTGATCGCCAAAATAAGAGGGGTATCTGTTACCAAAGATTTCGCTGCGGCATATCGGGAAAAGCTGGCGGGGAAGGAATAGGATTTCTGGAATGAAACAGGAAAGAAGATGAGACCATATGCAAAAGGAAGGGAAAGACAAGAAGGGAAAACTGCCAATCTGGGGGCTCATAGGGATTGCAGTCTTCCTTTTACTGGTGGTTGATACGGAATTCGGGTTTGATCCTCCTGACGGATATACAGAGAAGCATCACTCTTACAACGATATGGTGGAGTATGCGAGAAGAATTGACCCGCAGGCGACGGTGTCCCCAAGCTATAGCGATATCAAAGCAGAAAGAGGGTACCGGATCTGACCGGCGGTAATAAACGGCATTGAATGTAATGTTGCCAGCGCTTCAACATATGTCTGGAAAAGAGGCCCTTTGGGCGAATTAAGTGAAGTAGTAAAAAAGTACTACATAATGGATACGGACTATGATTATTACGTGATACGGGACATCCTGAAAAACCATGAAGGATTAGGAGTGATAGAGGATGATTCAGTCGATACACGCTTTCACACTAATGACTTGGTTTGCTCAAAGGTTACCATAGATAAAATGACAACCGATCAGCTCGAACAGTTGTGGAATGAATATGTGGAGATGAACCGGGAATTAGAAGACTATCCGCTGCATAAGGCGTTCTGGCTGCAGATCACCATATCAGATTATCCGTATTTTTTTACGGAGCCTACTGAAGAGTGCTACAAAAAAGAGTACGATCGGATGGTTGAAAACGGTGCTTTGCACTGAATTATGAAATACTAAATTATGAAACAAGAGGCGGGAGCGATCCCGCCTCTTGTATTCCGAAAATCCGGGTTTCGGTAGGAACCGGGCAAGGGCAGTTTCTACCAGAGGACGATTTTTCGAGTAACGATCCAAAAACCGTCCTCAACAGAACCAGATTTCGAAAAAGTGATCCTCACCGGCAGATGCGTAAGAGCACCGTAAATTGCGCCCTAAATTTAATTTGATAAATATCGAAATAAACATTGACATTATCGGAGGTTGTGGTATATTTAATTCGATAAACATAAAATCAAATTCACAAACGGGAGGAAAGGGAAGTGGAAGATTTCATCGCCTATCTTACGCAGCAACTTGAAACAGGCAGGCGCGATATAGCCAGACTGGAAGCGGACGGTCGTCAGGACGACGCCGATTTCGCTAAGGTGCGGACGAATATCTATGAGATCGCGAGAACGGTAACCATGGCGCTCCGCAACCGGCCGGGTGCCGGGACAGAGGCTGTTGAAGCCCAGTTCGCGCGCTTCCGGGCGGGTTGGCAGACAACGCTTGACAAAGCCCGGGAACATGGCGATACCAGGAACATCGTCGTCGAAGAGACGAAACTGAGCGCGTTGGAAGATATCATCGCGCATTTCCGGGAGGTCGAGAAATGACACAGAAGCAAGCAATGACCCAGGAACAGGCGCTTAAGGTTTTCAAAGCGCTTTCGGATATGTCCAGGCTGCGCATCGTTCACTCCCTGATCAAAGGAGAAATGTATACGGAACTGTTGGCGGAATGCCTGGATCTGACGCCTTCCACGGTTTCTTTCCATATGAAAAAACTGGAGGAAGCAGGGCTCATTGATTCCCGTAAGGAACAGTATTATACGGTTTACTCCCTCAACCGGGACGTGCTCGCGGAGTCCCTGCTCGATATCGCGTCAGCGGAACCGGAGCAGATCGACGAGCAGAAGATCAAAGAGGAGAAGTATCGTCAGAAGGTGATCGATTCTTTCTTTGAATACGGGAAACTTCGCTCCATCCCGGTTCAGCGTAAGAAGAAGCTGATCTGCTATGAGGTGATCGCGCAACACTTTGTACCGGGTAGAGTATATAGCGAAAAGGAACTGAACGGGATCATCGCCCCGATCCATGCGGATTACTGTACGATCCGCCGGGATATGATCGGTGAAGGGATCCTGCGTAGGGACGGAAGCGAGTACGTCCGCGTGAAATAGAGAGAACGGAGGCAGAAAACATATGGATCAGCAACTAGCGGAAAACGCGCGGGCGGCTTATGAAGAAGGTCTGCGCTATAAGAACGGAGACGGCGTCCGGGAGAATCCCGTTAAGGCCGCCAAGTGTTTTCAGGAAGCGGCGGAAGGCGGGCACGTGCGCGCCCAGATGACGCTCGCCAAATGCTTTGACGAGGGAGACGGCGTCCCGCAGGACGCGGCGCAAGCGACCTATTGGTATGAGCAGGCCGCCGGGCAGGGCAACGAGAAGGCGCAGATGGAGACAGCCTCCCGCTATCAAAGCGGCCGGGGCGTCGCGGCCGACGCGCAGAAGGCCATTTAATGGTAAGCGCAGGCCGCGGAGAAAGGCAGCGCAAAAGCCCGGACCGCGCTGGGGCTTTGTTACGCGCGCGGCGAAGGAACGGAAGCTGACCCGCAACGGGCCAAGCAGTATCTGAAGCTGGCCGCGGAACAGGGAAACGCGACCGCCCAGTTCGAATACGCCAAGCTCCGTCATGGCAGTGATAAGCTCTATGATATTACGGAAGAAGCCGCTTATTGGTATGAGCGGGCGGCGAAGAACGGCAACGTAGAAGCGCAGTATATCACCGCCAAGTGCTATGAGCGCGGCTGCGGCGTGAGACAGGAACTGACGATAGCGCGGAAATGGCTGGAAAAGGCAGCCGCGCAAGGATATGTACCTGCCATCATGGATCACGCGAACGCTCTGTCCACGACCCATGAGAGTGCCGCGGTAAAAGAATACGAGAGAGCTGCGGAAGCCGGAGCGGTCGAGGCGCAGCTTTGGCTCATGTATTATTATCGGCAGGAGCGGTACAGATCCAGCAGTGACGCGGCCAAAGCCTTGGCGTGGGCGGAAAAAGCCGCAGCCCAGGGGAACCAGGAAGCGGCCGGCCTGCTATCAACACTGCGGGAGGAGCTTGCGAAGTGCGAAGAAGAAGAACGAAAGAAAAAACTGCTGGAGCAGGAATTGCGGGAAGAGCGTCAACGTAAGAGAAAACAGGAAGAAGAGGAAAGCAGGCGTATCGCTGAAAAGCTTAAACGAGAAGAGGCTGAGCGGAAGAAGCGGGAAGAGGCGGAGCGGAAGAAGCGGGAAGAGGCGGAGCGGAAAAAGCAGGAAAAGGAAGCCGCCCGCAGCAAAAAGGCCGAAAAGAAGGCCAAGGCACACGAAGACAAGCAGTCGGCGGATATCACGTTTGAAGTATTCGGCCTGCTCATGACCGTCGCCTGTATCGGGTGCGCTTATCTGGTCTATCGGATCGGCATCAGCTCCCTGGAGGGGATCCCACAGATCCTGGCCAATGTGGCGGCCATCGGCGGCACCGTGGTCACGGCCGTATTGGCCTTTGGGATGCAGGGAGAATCCTTCACGGAAGGCCTGGCGGTGCCCGGCTGTATCGTCGGCTTTGTCTGTGGCTTGCTGACGGTCGTCATCTTCGGGTATCTGCCGGAATTCGCCTACATGAACCTGATCGTGAAGATCGCCCTGGTCATGGTGGGGATCTTTGTCCTGAAGATCCTGGTGAAGCTCGTTGTAAACCTGATCCGGGGCCTGATCCGAGGCAA
Source organism: Bacillota bacterium (assembly GCA_017437565.1). Classification (GTDB taxonomy): domain Bacteria; phylum Bacillota; class Clostridia; order Peptostreptococcales; family Anaerovoracaceae; genus Eubacterium_B. The sequence goes on along the minus strand of JAFRYQ010000030.1, from coordinate 16,320 downwards.
ATAGAGCGGCTGCCGCGTCCCGCTCCGGGTCAGTGGTCGGATTTCAAGCCGGCGCCGCACATGGTGATGAGGCTGTCGGAAACGTCGCCGTGCTGCTCTTTATATTTCAGATATGCCGCGTAGTTGCCGGCGGTGGTGTGCTCGCAGTAGATGCCCTTGGCGGCTAGGGCTGCCCTGGCCGGCAGGATGGCGTCTTCCGGGATCTCAACGATTTCAATATCATATTGATAGATCTTTTCGAGAATCTCTTCGCCGCGCATCGGTTGCCCGATCGCGATCCCTTCCGCCAGGGTCGGGGTCGGGGTGACCAGTGCCGGTTTTTTTAAGCCAAGCTTCCGGGCCGCCGCGAAAGGCGCGCAGTGCTCGCTCTGAATGGCGATGATCTGCGGCATCTTCTCGATCACCTCGCTAGTTAGGAGATGCTCCAGGGCGAAGATCGCGCCCAGGAAGAGCGTTCCGTTCCCGAGCGGCAGGAAGATGCGGGCCGGGATACGGTGCAGCTGTTCAAACACCTCATAGATATAGGTCTTGGTGCCCTCATAGAAGAAGGGATTGTAGACGTGGTTGCAGTAGTATTTCCCTTCCTCCGCCACTTTTGACCGGCAGACGTCGGCACAGTGGTCGCGGGTGCCCGGGACCACGTTCACCTTGGCGCCGTGGGCCCGGATCATATCGATCTTCTTCGGGGAAGTGCCTTCCGGGACAAAGATCTCGCAGGCGATGCCGACGCGGCCGCTGTAGGCCGCGACGCTGTTGCCGGCATTCCCGCTGGAATCCTGGACGACGGAGTCGACGCCGATCGCTTTACAGTGGCTGACCAGGACGGCCGCGCCGCGGTCCTTAAAGGAAAGCGTCGGCATGAAGTAATCCATCTTCAGCAGCAGGTCTTCATCAAAGCGGACGATGGGCGTCATGCCTTCGCCCATGGTAACGTCCCGCCAGGTATCATCAGCCAGAGGCATGAATTTCCGATAGCGGAAGATGCTCCACTCGTCGCGGTCGATGAGGGATTCCTCGAACTTAGGCAGGTCATATTTCAGTTTCCAGAGGCCTCCGCAGGCGCAACGCGGGTTTCTGGTCGTTACAGCGGCGGTTTCTCCGCATTTCGTGCACTGGTATAAGACTGTCATTCTTTATTTACCTCCGTGACCGTTTCGATTTCCACTCGCTGGCCAAAGCGCGGGTTCCGGAGTGGGATTTTGATCTACTTCATTATATCAAATACACTGGTTCCCTGGTGGTGATTTACAGTAAAAAACGGCGTTGGCCCGGGCCAACGCCGTTTTTTGATGGCAAACACCTCTGGTTTGCCGTGTGCTTGCTTGCTATTTCACTTTCGGGATGATGCGGTAGCCGCCGCTGATGGCGGTCACGCTGCCGTCCTCCGCGAAATGGACTTCCACGGTCATGTCTTCTACCGTGCGTTTGGTGAGGAGGTAGTGGCGGTTGATGGGGTAGGCGATGGTTTGGGCACCGTCGATGGAAACGGTAAAGATGTCGCCGGCGATCCCCAGCTCGACCACGTTTTCTTCCGCTTCGGTATAGGTGCCGACCAGCCGTTCCATTTTCTCCCGCGGCCAGACGACCGGCGTCAAGCCTTCCAGGGAGCGTTCCATGGGGTAACCGGAGAAGAGCCGCATGGCGGCGGCGGAGATGGCGCTGGTGGTGACCTGGGAAGTATTGGCGAGGACGACACAGCCCAGGCCCGATTCATAGGACCAGTCGATCTGGGTGGCGACACCGTGTTGGTCACCGCCATGGCCCCAGACCGTCATGCCGTTGGTAGCCCAACTCATGAGGCCATATCCGTAATAGGCGTTCAGGTCGCAGGTGATATGCGGCCGGGTCATTTCCCGCACGGCGTATTCGCTGACCAGGTGGCTGCCATTCGCCAGACGTCCGTAGTTCAGATACATCTGAACATATTTCTTCATATCCTCCAGTGTGGAGCGGATGCCGCCGGCGCCGGGCAGGATGCCCATATCGTCAGCCGGCGTCCAGTGGTCGGACATCTCGCCATTTGGCAAACGGTCATAGAGCTTGGATTCTTCGCCGGTATTGAAGACCAGACGAAGGTCACTTCCGGTCATGCCGAGCGGGCTGAAAACATAGCGGTCCAGATAGGCAGCAAAGCTCGTTTCCCCGCCATATTCACGTACGATTTCGGACAGCAGGGCGTAGCTGTCATTGCTGTAACTGAAATTCTCGCCGGGGATGCCGGTGAATTCTTTTTGGCCGGCGAAATCCTCCAGCAACTCCTGGCGGCCTGCAGCCGCCGCTTCCGGACTCAGGTAGGGATCCGCATCCGCTGGGAGGGAGAGCTGGGAAAGCACGTCCCGGCAGTTCTTCCGCCGCATAGGCAGATAGCCGCCGCTGTGGGAGAGCAGGTGACGGACCAGGACGTCCGGATGCGGGAAATCCGGCACATATTTCCGGACCGGCGCTTCCGGATTTACGAGGCCGCGGTCCATGAGCTGCATCACCGCGAGGGCTGTAAACGATTTGGTCACGGAGGCGATGCCCTGACGCGTCTGGGGCGTATAGGGCAGTCCGGCGCCGGCGTCGCGGAAGCCGTAACAACGCTGATAAAGCGTTTCGCCTTCGCTGTTGATCACGGCGACGGCAAGCCCCCGGGCGCCATCGGTTTCTATTACGTGGGCAATATAGTTTTCCAGTTGTTTTAACTGCTCTTCCGTCAGGACCTTATTCATGCTTATGCTTCCTCCTCTTTCGTGGCGGCTTTCAGCTCAGCGACCAGCGGCTCGATCTTGCTCTTCAGGGCGATGATCAGCATGATGATGGCCATGACCATGGGGATGACGCCCATGCAGGCTTCGATGCCTCTAATGGCGGATTCCGGCTGCACAGCCAGATCCGCGTTATAGCCGGTGAACTCCAGCAACAGGCCGATGAAGAAATTGCAGAGGGCGACGCCGAGCTTGGAAATCGAGTTGTTAAAGGTAGCGATCATCGTCTCCAGGTGCTTGCCGCTCTTCCAGGCGATATAGTCGGCGCTTTCCGCGACGTTCAGGCTGTTGACATTGATGGAGAAGGCGACGGAAACGCCAACCAGGACGCCCATAACGATGGCCGCGACGATGGAAGCCGGGAAGAAGGTGAAATAGATCTTGGAAGCGATCATGAGCACCGCGGTCAGGATCATGGTCTTACGGCGTCCCAGTTTCTTATGCAGGCGTCCGACGAGGAGCACGATGGCCAGCAGGCTGGAGAAGATATAGGCGGCCAGGATGATGGTGGCCGCGCCCGGATCGCCCAGTACGCGCGTCGCGTAATAGGTGAGGGTGCCGGTCATGAAGATGATGCTGAAGTTGTAGAACAGGTAGAATAAGGTATTCTCTACCCAGATCCGGCAGCCGAAGAGGAGACGCAGGGATTCGCCCAGACCGACTTTCTGTTCCGTATCCGGTTCCGGCAGGATGCGTTCCCGGGTGGTCCGATAGTGCAGGAGAGAGCCGCCTACTAGCACCAGGCCGACCAGAAGGCTCCCCGCGAGAAAGCCGCGGCGGGGATTGATGAGAAGACCAGTCTCACTGACACCGCTTAAGGCGTAGATCAGGGGCCAGCAGCCCAGCGTGGCGATGATGACGCCGATTGAGGAACCGGCAGCCTGAAAAAGGCTGATGGAGATGCGGTCATCCTGCCGGTTGGTGGCCAGGGTCACCATGGTGCCGGAGGGGATGCGGTTAAAAGTATTGAACGTGTCATAGATCAGATAGACGATCACCGCATAGATGAAGAGGATGCTCCGGGGCAGGTCTATCTTCAGGAAGACCAGGATAAACATGACGGCGGTGGGAATGGCGAACCATTTCAGATAAGGCCGGGAGATTTCGCGGTTTTTAAAGCGGCGGTTGGCGGCGATATAGCCGAAGATCGGGTCGTTCACCCCGTCCCAGACGCTGGCGATTAGGGAGACGATACCGGCGAGGGCAGGCGTGATGCCGAGCACGTCCGTATAAAAGAATAACAGAAATGTGGCCAGAAAGTTATTGCAGCAATCCAGGGACAGGGAGTAAGCACCGAACCCGAGCTTTTCCGGGAGCCGAATCCGGCCGGGTTCCGTTGGGGCAGACAATTTGTTCATGGGAGACCTCCTTGGGGAGCAAAGCATCTGTTTTTATAATGATTATAAAGAACAATAAAAATGCTTGCAATCTTTTGACAAAATTGACACTCCACCAGGCGCGAAGTATGATACACTCGGTAAGAGAAAAGAAAGGAGTTTAGACGTATGATATGCGAAGCGATAAGCAGGATCTTCCGGGAAGCGAAAGAAAAAACAACTGCGAAACTGGGGCTCGGGTTTCTGGATCTGCAAACTGGCGAGACCGCCTTATGGAACGCGGATCAGGCCTTTCCTACTGCCAGCACCTTTAAGCTCTTTGTGCTGGCGGAGCTTTACCGCCAGGTAGCGGCTGGCGAGATCCGTCTGGAGGACCGGATCCCCCTCGAGTCTGAGGACAAAGCCTTTGGCAGCGGTGTCCTGGCCTTGCTGGCTGACGGCCTGCCGCTCACCGTGCATGATCTGGCCGTGCTGATGATGATCATCTCCGACAATACGGCGACGGATAAGCTTTGTTCGCTGGTCGGGCTGGACCGCGTGCGTGCCAACGTGCTGGAAAAACTGGAACTGCGGGAGACCCAGGTCGCCTTAAACTGCAAGGATCTGATCGATCTCTACTACGAGCTGAACGGTCGCAGCATTGAGGAAGCGCTGGCGGATTACGGCGGCGTGGTGCCGTCCTTCCGCATGAGTCCTTACTACACCTGCGAAGCGCCGCTGAATAACCAGTCTTCGCCGCGGGATATGCTGAAGATGCTGGAGCTCCTCTACCGGGGCGAGTGGGTCAGCCCGGAGGCGAGCGCGGGGATGCTGGAGATCATGAAGGAATGCCAGACCAACAGCCGCATTCCCTTTATGCTGCCGGAGTTCATGCCGATCGCCCATAAGACCGGCACCATCGACCGGTTCTGCGCGGACGTGGGTATCGTCTACGCCCCCAACGGCACTTACGCGCTGGCGCTCTTCTATAACGGAAATCTGGCGTCGGAAGAAGAATATGAAGCCAATGATAAAGGCCAGGTAGGCGACCGGTTCCTGGCGGAACTCTCCGGAGCCGTCTTTCGCGCCTATACGCAGGCCGGAAGGGAATAGCTGCCATGAGGATGATCGAAGACATCCTGTCCGACCCGGTGGAAGGCGTAGGACGCCGCGTGAACTGGAAAGCCTGCGGCCTGTCGGACGACGATATCGGACGGCCCATCATCGGGATCGCCAGTTCCTGGAACGAACTGGTGCCCGGTCACTTCAATCTGGACCGCATCGCCGACTATGTGAAGCGGGGCATCTACCGCGGTGGCTGCACGGCCGTTACCTTCGGGGTACCGGCGGCCTGTGACGGTATCGCGCAGGGACACGAAGGTATGAAATACATCCTGCCTTCCCGGGAAGTCATCGCGGATGCCGTGGAGATCATGGCCCAAGCCCACAAGCTGGCCGGGCTCGTCCTGCTGGGTTCCTGCGATAAGATCGTGCCGGCCATGCTGATGGCGGCGGCGCGGCTGGATATCCCCTGTATTTTCCTGCCGGCCGGACCGATGCTGCGAGGCACGGCGGAGCTGGACGGGAAGCGTCTGGATAAGACCCAGGCCACGGAAGCGGCTGCCTCCTTTAAGAACGGACGGATCACGGAAGAGGCGTTCAGCTCCTTGGAAGATAAGATTTGTGGCTCCTGCGGTTCCTGTACTTTCTATGGAACGGCTAATACCATGTGCGGGATCGCGGAAGCCATGGGCATGTGCCTCCCCAACGGGGCGATGACCCCGGCCGCTGATCCCCAGCGCCTGATGCTGGCCACCGCCACCGGGGTCGCGATCACGGAACTGGTAAAGAAGAAAATCGGGGCGCGGGATATCATCACCCGTGAAGCCTTGGAAAACGCCATGACCTTTTGTACGGCGACCTCCGGCTCGACGAATGCCTTTATGCACCTTGCCGCCATCGCCCGTGAGGCGGAGATCGATATGGACGTGATGGCGGAATTCGACCGCATCAATCGCAATACGCCGGTCATCGCGCGGGTCTATCCGTCCTGTGATTCCTCCATGAGCGACCTGCATAACGCGGGCGGTGTACCGCGGATCCTCTGGAATCTGAGAGAGTATCTGCACTTGGATGCTTTGACGGTGAGCGGGCGTAGGCTTGGGGAAGAGGCCCGGGAGTATGGGACGCGGATCACGAAAGAAACGGACTGCATCACCACTCCGGATCAACCTTACCTGGCGCGTGGCGGCTTACAGGTGCTCTATGGGAATCTGGCACCGCTTTCGGCAGTGACCAAACCCGGGGCGATCGCGCCGGAAGCGCGGCATTTTACCGGGAAGGCGCGCTGCTTTGACTGCGAAGAGGACGCCAACCGGGCCATCCTGAACGGGGAGATCCAAGCGGGCACGGTCGTCGTTATCCGCTACGAGGGACCGAAGGGCGGGCCCGGCATGCGCGAGATGTTCCGGGCTATGAAATATATCAAAGGTCTCGGCCTGGCAAAAGAAGTAGCTGTGGTGACGGACGGACGCTTTTCCGGCACCAATAACGGCTGCTTCGTGGGGCACGTGTCACCGGAAGCCGCGCGCGGCGGACCGATCGCCATCGTCCGTGACGGCGATGAGATCGAGATCGATACGCTGGGAGGCCGCCTGGAGCTGCACGTCGCGGAGGAGGAAATCGCAGCCCGTCTGGCCGCCTGGCGGGAACCGGCGCCGCGTTACACGCGCGGCTATCTGGCCCGCTACGCCCGGGAAGTGAGTTCGGCGGCGGAAGGGGCCGTGCTGGGATAGCATGCCGAATAGAAAACGTTGAAAATACAGCCTGTATCCGCACGGATACAGGCTGTATTGCTTAAGATTCTAAAATGTGACGGGCTTGTTAATTTTTTGTTGAAAGCGTGAAGAAAATGCGCTAAAATATTTTTGTAGTTATCCTTGTTATTGTTTAGGAGGAAAAAGGAATGGCAGAAGAAAAGAAAAAGAGAGGTTTTAAAGTACCTCACGTCTTCACGCTGCTCATGCTAATCATTTTAGTATGCGGCATCCTCTCCTACATCATTCCGGCCGGTGTTTATGATCGTGTAGAAGATCCGACCACCGGAAGAATGGTCGTAGACCCTGAATCCTACCATCAGGTAGAGCAGACCCCGGTTAAGCTGCTGACCTTGTTCGCGGCTCTGAACGGTGGTATGTCCCAGGCTTCGGGAATCATCTTCTTCGTATTCGTTGTAGGCGCGGCTATTTCGATCCTGGCTGCGACCGGAGCGATGGAAGCAGGTATTATGGCTCTAGCACGGGCCTTGCGCGGGAAAGAGCTTCTCGTAATTCCGGTCATGACGACTATCATTTTCATCATGGCGTTGTTGATCGGTACTACGGAAGAAATGATCCCGCTGATCCCGTTCTTCATCTCCCTGGCGTTGGCCTGCGGATTTGACTCCCTGGTCGGCCAGTCGATGGTAAGTGCGGCTTGCGCCGGCGGCTTCGCCTGCTCGGTTCTGAACCCGTTCAACGTCGGTGTTGCGCAGGGCATTGCTCAGCTGCCGCCGTATTCCGGATCCGGCTTCCGTATCATCATGGCGGTCGTCTACCTCGCCGTTACGCTCTTCATGATCATGCGTTATGCGGCGAAGATCAAAAAGAACCCGGAACTCTCCCCGATGTATGAGGAAGACAAACTCAGAGAAGAAGTCAACGCTGACGATGCTCCGGAATTCACCACCGCGAGAAAGCTCTCCATCCTGGCCTTCGCCGTTACGGTTGGCGTCATGATCTTCGGCGTCATCAAGTATGGTTGGTACTTCGAAGAGATCTCCGCGATCTTCCTGATCATGTCCATCGTGGTCGCCATCATCAACAGAATGGGCCTCAGCGGCTATGGTGAAGCCATGGCTAACGGTATGAGAGACATCGCGACCGGTGCTTTGGTCGTCGGTATTGCAACCGGTATTCTGTGGGTCCTGACCCAGGGCAACATCCTCGACGCGATCCTCCATGGTGCGGCATCCGTCCTGACCAAGCTGCCTTCGCAGGTCTCCGCTATCGGCATGTACATCTTCCAGTGCTTGATGAACTACCTGATCCCGTCCGGTTCCGGACAGGCTGGTGTAACGATGCCGATCCTGGCCCCGCTGGCCGACCTGACTGGTGTTACCCGTCAGACCGCGGTTATCGCCTTCCAGCTCGGCGATGGTATTTCCAACGCCATTACCCCGACTTCCGGACCGCTCATGGCTATGCTCGGTCTTGCCGGCATTCCGTGGAGCAAATGGGCGAAATGGTATCTGCCGATCATGATGGTACAGTATGGTATCGGTCTGGTATTCGTAATCATCGCTCAGGCGATCCATCTTGGACCCTTCTAAAGAGATCTGGTTCCGAGAGAAACCTTTACGGATTGATTCGATCCATCAAAGCCTCCTCCTTCGAGGGGGCTTTTTCATGCCAAGAAGTGGAATCCTGGATAAATCCGTTATTGCTATACCAACGCGAAAAATAGTATACTGAGAGACAAAGATAACATTTCAGAAACGGCGGGATGACGTTCCCCCGCCGGGAGGAAACAACATGGAAAAAGTAGGCCATTACGAGCTGGATTCGATAACGGAAGATGATATCTTAGAAGAATCTTTGAAAGAAGTGATCCATAAGCATGAAGAGAGTGCCAAGGTTACGCGGGTCATGCTGCCGGCGGCGGTGTTTGCCATCGCTCTGGATTATCTTCTGCCGATGTTTTTCTTCAAAGATCTTGAGGTGCCTTTCTATCTGACGAGACCGGGAATGTTCCTGGGCTTGATGGGAATCATCTGTTTCGGGATCTTTATCTTCTTTGCGGTAAAACAGCATAACCTGCTGAAGGATGAATGGCGATGCCCTCATTGCCGACAGGTATTCCCCTATCATATGGGGCAGACGATCATCGGCATGCACCGCTTTGGTAATAAGGACCTGCTGGACGAATGCTATAACAGCGGGATCTTTCTCGGAAAGCTGCAGGGCAGCCCGGTGATCCTGCCGGGACGCTGCCCGAACTGCCGGGAGCAATTGACGAAACAGCGCTAAAAGAGAGAAAACCCGGCTTGATTCGCGGGATCCGCTGATGCAAGCCGGGTTTTTTAGTCAATTGATTCGTTACGCCCTTGCAGACTATTATCTGCAGTTTTGACTGTTACGGTCAGTCCGGATCACCGGATTGGCTATTTTTTATTGGACTTCCGCCAGATGCCCTGGTTCTCCGCGGCACAGACGAGTTCCTCCCGGAAGTCGGGATGGGCCAGGGAGATCAGCATTTCGGCGCGCTCCCAGGTGCTGCGGCCGACCAGGTTGACGCAACCATATTCCGTTACCATGAAATAAGCCTGCGAGCGGGGAGCGGTGGCGATGTCACCGGCCAGGGAAGGCTTGATGCGGGAATGCATTTGCCCGTTGCGGTCGCGATAGGTGGAAGTCATGCAGATGAAGCCTTTGCCGCCCTTGGACAGGGCCGCGCCTTCCAGGAAATCGAGCTGGCCGCCGGTGCCGGAGATCTGCCGGGTGCCGCGGCTTTCCGAACTGATCTGTCCGTAGAGGTCGATCTCCACGCAGTTATTGATGGAAACGACGTTGTCGATGCTGCCGATGACGCGGACGTCGTTCACGTAGGTCAGCGGCGCGATGACCACCGTCGGGTTGTCATCCACCCATTCGTACAGCTCCTTGGTTCCGAAGACGATGCCCGTCATGCCTTGTCCGCGGTGCAGGTTCAAGGCCTTATTGGTCAGTTTGCCGGCTTTGAACAGCTGGTAATAGGCATCGCCGCAGAGCTCGGTGTGCATGCCGAGATCCTTCAGGTCGGATTCCGCCAGACGCGCCCCGACCACGTTGGGGAGGCCGCCGATGCCCAGCTGCAGCGAAGAGCCGTCCTTAATGTATTCCAGTAGGTAATCAGCCATTTTCAGTTCTTCCGGCGTCGCTTCCAGGATGTGGAACTGCGGGAGGCCGGGATGCTCGCCCTCTACGATGTAGTCGACTTCATCGATGTGGATGACCTGATCAAAGCCGCCGCAGATCTTCGGCAGGTTTTCATTGATCTCCACGATCACGATCTTCGCTTTATCCAGGATGGCTTTCGCCACGCCGGTCGCGCAGGAGAGGTTGAAATAGCCGTGCTTATCCATGGGCGTAACGGCCATCATGGCGACGTCAACGTCCAAAAAGTGTTTATAGTATTCGCCGTTGCGGCTGAAGAGCATGGGAATGAAGCTGCAGAGGCCGCGGTCAGCGAGTTTGCGTTCGTAGGCGGAGAAATGCCAGCTATTGTAGCAGAAATGCTCCCGTGTCGGGTCAGCTTCCGCGACTTCGATAGGACCGAAACTTAGACTGCCACGGAATTTCACATCCAGGAGTTCATCTTTCCTCTTAGCAAGGGCCCGGTCGAGCAGGGTCGGGAAGCAGACGTTGGCGATGTAGTCGACCCAGTCGCCGCTTTTGACCACCTTGACGGCTTCTTCCGGAGTGCGCAGCTTTTCCTGATATTGGGAGTAGTATGCGTTCATGTTTTCGATCTCCTTCTTCGTTTATTTGTCATTTGCTATGCGGATTGGCTATGAGGATTTGTTATGAGGATTGGCGCTGGCAACCACAACTATGTTATGGAACTTCCACCTTCTGTTTTATATCATATATTATATATGATTTGACCTGAAAAGAAAAGATATTATTGCGCACGGAACGATTTTTCTTTTCAGGAAGGCCTTGCCATCCGGAACTCCTCCGGTTCCTATTGGAAACCAATGCGCAGGCCGGTGTTTTATGTTATGATTGAGAAAACGCGCCGGAAAAGCAGTGCGTTGAGAAGAAGTGGGTAGAACAGAAGGAAGGCAGGGGAAAGTATGAAGATCAAAACGTTCAAGGTCGAGCAATGGATGAATGAGTATGAGGATGACGCCATCTATAATCTGGCGGAAACCTGTATCGATTCGCTGACCATCGGGGAACTGCTGGAATTGGCGGGCAAGGATCCGGACGCCTATTTAAATGACCTGAAAGATCTGCGCCTGACCTATGGACATATTTACGGATCGCCGGATCTCTTAAATGGCATTGCCAGTCTCTATGAAAGTGTAAAGCCGCAGGATATCATTCCTACCCATGGCGCGATCGGCGCGAATAATATGGTGATCACGACCTTGGTTGAACCGACGGATAACGTGATTTCGGTCATGCCGACCTATCAGCAGCATTATTCGATCCCTGAATCCATCGGCGCCGAAGTGCGCATCCTGCAGCTGCGGCCGGAGAACGCTTTCCTGCCGGACCTGGAAGAACTGCGGTCGCTGGTAGATGAGAATACCAAGATGATCACCGTGAACAATCCGGATAACCCGACCGGTTCCTGGATCCCGCGGGACGTGATGGAAGAAGTGGTGGCGATCGCCCGCAGCGTCGGGGCCTATCTGGTTTCCGATGAAGTGTACCGGGGCATTTCCGAAGATGGCAGCTATATGCATTCGGTCTGCGATCTCTATGAGAAGGGCATCTCGGTCGGCAGCATGTCCAAGGTCTTCTCCCTGGCCGGCCTGCGCCTGGGCTGGATCGTCTGCCGGGATCCGCAGGTGATCGAGGCCATCCGGGAACGGCGCGATTACGATACCATCAGCTGTGGGAAGCTGGATGATCTTCTGGCGTCCCTGGCTTTAGCCCATAAAGAAAAGATCTTTGCCCGCAACGCGAAGATCCTGCACGATAACCGGGAGATCCTGGATCGCTGGGTGAACGAGACCGAGGACGTCTGGTACGTAAAACCGCAGGCGGGCACGACGGCACTCGTCTATTACAAGAAGGATATTCCGTCTTATGAGCTCTGTGAACGCCTGATGAAAGAGAAGGGCCTGATGTTCACGCCGGGCGCCTGCTTTGAACTGGAAAACTGCGTGCGCATCGGCTATGCCTTTGACCCGGAACTGCTGAAGACCGGTCTGGAGATCTTCGCGGAATTTCTCAAGACGCTTTGATCGCGCTCAGATATGCAGTTCCGTGAGGTCTGTGCGCCGGTAGATGATGAAAAGCGTTGCCGTGGAGATCGCCCAGGTGATGGGGTAGATCCAGTGTGACAGATAGATCGTCGGGAAGAACGGCGCGCAGAAGAGGATGACGACGACCCGGATGACGCACCAGCAGATCAGGAAGACGAGCAGGGTAGCCATGGGTTTGCCGGCGCCGCGCAGGACCGCGGCCATGAAATGCGTGCAGCCGCAGAGGAAGAAAAGCAGGGAGACGACGTGCGCCCGTCCCATGCCGTAAGCGACGACTTCCGGCGTGCTGTCAAAGAGACGGATCAGCGGCGCCGCAAAGACCATCAGCAGCGCGCCGAGGATAATACAGGAGATCACGGTACAGCCCAGGCCGAACCGGATCCCCTTTTTTGTGCGTTCGATTTCGCCGGCGCCGATATTTTGGCCGACAAAGGTGGTGATGGCCATGGCGAAGCTGGTGATCGGCATGAAGGCGAAGCCTTCGATCTTGGAGTAAGCGCCGATCCCGGCCATGGCGTACTCGCCGAAGGTGTTGATGAAGGACTGGATGACGACGTTGGAAAGCGACATCACGGAATTCTGCAGGCCGGACGGGAAACCGTAGTGCAGGACGCGCAGGGTCATCCGCGCATCAAAGCGGATCTTCCGGATGTCGATGCGGTAATCGGCGTCGATCCGCACCAGGCGGATGAAGGCCAGCAGGGCCGACGCAAGCTGGGAAATGGCCGTCGCGAACGCGGCAGCTCCAACCCCCATGCCAAAGCCGGCGATGAGGACGAGATCCAGGATCACGTTGATCACCGAAGAGAAGATCAGATAATAGAGCGGATGCCGGGAGTCACCGGCCGCGCGCAGGATGCCGGTGAAGGTATTGTACATGACGAAACCGGTTGCTCCCGCGAAATAGATGCGGAAATAGGTGATGGATTCGGGGAGTACCGACGGCGGCGTCTTCATGAGCGTCAGGACCGGCGGGGCCATGAGGACACCGATGACGGTCAAAAGGACCGAGAAGAGGAGTCCTAAGGCAACCGTGGAATGCACGGCCAGTTGCACCTTTTCCGTATTCCGGGCGCCGATGAAATTGGAGATGACCACGCCGGAACCGACGGAAATGCCGATGAAGAAACCGATCACCAAAAAGACCAGGTTGCCGGCACTGGAAACGGCGGCCAGCGCGTTGCTGCCGCAGAAATTGCCGACGATCATGGAGTCGACCGTATTATAAAGCTGTTGGAACAGGCTGCCGATCATGACGTTCAGCGCGAACGAGATGAGTTTCCGCCGGATCGGGCCTTCTGTCATCAAATTCGATTTATCCATAGCAGAGCTATCCTATCACAGGCGGCGGGAATCGTCAACGAAAGGCGGCGGAAATCAGCAACGACAGCAGTCGGAAAATGCCGTATAATATATAGAAAAAGAGAGACCGTTCCAAAAAGAGGGAGAGAAACGGAAATGAGCGAAGATATCTTAAAGTCCTGCGTGGATTGCGGCGTTTTGAAATGTCACGGGAAACCGGGCGAATATCCGGATTTCTGCCTGACCGCCGGCTTAAGCGAGGAGACCCGCCGGAAGGTGGAAGAGCTGTACGCGGATCCGGAGAACCGGGAGCTTTCCCGCGTTTCCGCAGAAATCGAAGCGGATTACTATTTAAAATATACGCGGGTGCAGGAGATCGTGGAATTCGCCCGCCGCATGGGCTATCACAAGATTGGGATCGCCACCTGCGTCGGACTGATCCGGGAGAGCCGGACTTTTGCCAAGATCCTGCGCGCGAACGGTTTTGAAGTCTATGGGGCTCTTTGCAAGGTGGGCGCCATGGAAAAGGAAATGGTCGGTGTGCCGCCGGAGAAGATGGAAGTGACCGGCCCCATCATGTGTAATCCCATCCTGCAGGCGGAACTCCTGAACCAGGCCGGAACGGACCTGAACGTGGTGGTAGGCCTTTGCGTCGGGCACGACAGCCTCTTCTATAAATACTCGGAAGCGGTCTGCACGACCCTCGTCACCAAGGACCGCGTGCTGGGGCATAATCCGGCGGCGGCACTCTACCTGACGAACTCGTACTACAAGCGGCTGCTGCAGGAACAGAAATAGCAGCAGAGCGGACAGGAGCGGAACCAGTGAACATTCAAGTTTTACATCTTCTGGAAGGCGCCAAAGCAGCACGCGGGCTGACCGTGATCATCGACGTCTTCCGCGCGTTTTCCTTGGAATGCTATCTTTACGCCTTTGGCGCCCGCGAAGTGCGTCCGGTCGGCGCGATCGAGGAAGCGCTGTCCTTCCGGGAGCCGGTAGCGGGACGCGCCGTGCCAACAGACGCGGTCACCCCCGCCGGTAGGAAAGAATGCGAACTGTCGAATGAGGCGCAAACCGGACAATCGCTGGACGAGGTGGTCCTGATCGGGGAGCGGGGCGGCGTCAAGCTGCCGGGTTTCGATTACGGCAATTCGCCCTCCCAGGTCGACCCGCAGCGGGTGCAGGGTCGCAGGGTCATCCATACCACCAGTGCCGGGACGCAGGGCATCGTGAACGCGGCCGGCGCGGAGGAGATCCTGACCGGCAGCCTGGTGAATGCCCGGGCGGTGGCTGCCTATATCCGGGCGGCAGATCCGCCGGAAGTCTCCCTGGTCGCCATGGGCGCCGGCGGCATGCGGCCGGCGCCGGAGGACGAGCTTTGCGCCGCCTACATCCAAGCCCTCCTGACCGGGAAGGACGGGGAGGAGACGGCAGCCTGGATGCGGGAGGAGATCGCCGCGCTGCGGACCCATGGCGGCGACCACTTTTTCCTGCCGGACCGGCAGGAGGATTTTCCGGAGCAGGATTTCTGGATGTGCACCGCGCTCGACCGCTTTGACTTCGTCCTGCGGGTCGAGCGGGATAAAAAAGGTTTCCTGAGCCGGCTCTGTCCGGCACCGTACCGCCGCCGGATATGATATAATAATTAAAATAATACTATTCAGACAATGAACCACAGGAAAGGTCGTGCAAGGAATGGACTATCGGTTTATTAACACGGAACTTGTCGAAAGAGAGCGGTCCTACTGGCGTTACCCCGGGGTGACCATTTGCGCTTTTGATGAAGAAAGCGAAGAGATCTACTGCACCGGTACGCGGAAGCTGGGAGAGGAGTTGCCTTTTAACCGCGATACGATGTTTACGATCGCCTCCTGCTCCAAGTCGATGACCGCGGCTTTGATCGCCCGGCTGGTGGCCGAGGGCGTATTGGATTTCGACCGGCCGGTCTCCTCCTATATCCCGGAATTCCAGATGTGGGATGAAGAGGCGACGGCGAAGATGTCGCTCCGGGATATGCTTTGTCATAATACCGGTTTCGGCGCTTACGACGTGCTGTGGCCGGCCGTCTTCTCCCGGGAAGAGATGGCGCGGAACCTGCGCTATATCGAGCCGACCGACAGCTTCCGCTCCGGCCGCTCGCTTTACAGCAACGTCATCTACGCGTTGATCGGCTACGTGGCGGAAGCGGTGACCGGGAAGTCCTGGCCGCAGCTCATGGAAGAATACATCTTCCGGCCGCTCGGCATGAACCGCACCAACTGCCTCGCTGACGAGATCAAAGCCGATGCCAATCATGCCGAACCGCATTTCTTCCGGAACGGCGACGTGGTGACCGTTCCTTATTGGAACGTGGACCAGGCCGGGCCGGCAGCTTCCGTGAACAGCACGCCCACCGATATGCTGAAATGGCTCCGCTTCCATATGGCCGGCGGCCGGCTCCCGGACGGGACGCAGCTCATTCCGGAAGCGCTTTTCCGGGAGATGCATACCGAACAGGCCCATTTCCCCGAAACGCTGACCCCGCCGCATCCCGATTACCATGGCGGCCAATACTGCATGGGCTGGCGGCGCGGCTTCTATAAGGGGCATGAGATCCAGAAGCATACCGGCAAGATCGAAGGCTACAGCACCTTGCAGCTCTATCTGCCGGCGGAGAAGAAGGGCATCCTCATCATGGTGAATTTCCATTCGCCGACCGCTTATTTCTTCAACCTCCTGACCTATGAAACCGTGAACCGGATGCTGGGGATCGAAGAGGACCTGTCCCATCTTTATCACGAGGCGGGTACGTTCGCCCCAGAGGAAGAGTACCGCGACTCGGAAGTGGACGTAGCTGCCAAGCGCCTTCCGGAGGCAGAACGCGGGTGCGCCTTAAAATATGAAAATAAAGCCATTACGGGAATTTATGTAAACCGTGGTTTCGGCTATGTAAACATCT
>JAFRYQ010000029.1 GCA_017437565.1 Bacillota bacterium | reverse complement strand
GCTGCCGTCCGTCAGGAGCAGCGGGCCGCCCAGCTTGGAGGCCAGCGGGCCGCCGCAGAGGGCGTCCGGGAAGTTGCGGCCGTCGGCCAGGTTGACGTGGACGACGTTGCTCGGGAAGAACTTGCGGGCGATGGCGACCGACCGGTCGTAGATCGTCGCTCCCGTCAGGCGGCTGGCCGGCGCGTAAGCCTTCAGCTCATTCACCACGCCGTCCGCCACCACCGTGCTGTCCCCGATCACCGTGAAACTCTTCGCCTTCACCGCCTGCAGATAGACCTTCTGGTCTTCCGTCAGCTTGTTCCCCGCCACCAGCAGCACCGGTTTCCCGGTCGCGGAGGCCGAAAGCGCGTCCGCGAAGTCCGCGCCGGTGCAGACGATGAAGTCCGTCCCGGCCTTGATATTGGCCGCTTTCAGGATCTCCAGGTTGGAAGCATAGCGGTTGGCGCCCCAGAGTCGGGTCACCTTGAAGCCAGCTGCCTTTACCTGGTTCAGGACGGCATCCGGTACCGAGCCCGGACCGCCGAGGATATAGACCGTGCTGCCTTTCTTTACGTTCTTCTTCAGATAGTCGATCGTTGCCGCCGTCTTCGGTCCCGTCGGCGCGTCCTTATGGATGACCAGGATTGGGGCTTTCCGGGCTGCCGCGAAATATGCTCCGGCTAAAGCGTCCGGGTAGTTGTAACCGTCGGCGATGCAGGCGGCCGTAAACTGGCTGACGCCGAGCTCCTGTTTGTACCGGTCGGCGATCTGATAGCTGGTCTGGAAGCGGTCGGCGCCGGCGATCCGGGTAAAGCTGGCTTTAGCTTTCACGATCTGGAAGGTCTTCGTCGCCGTCCCCGTGAAATTACCCTTGCCTTTGATCGTGACCGTGGCCGTGCCCGGGTTGGTGTTGTTCTTGTAGGCTACCGTATAATCGGTGCCGGCTTTCAGGGTCACGGACTTGCCGCCCAGCGTCATCTTCACCACCGGCGCCGGTTTCAGGGCGCTACCGGTGAAGGTCTGGTTCTTGATCGCGGCGACCGTCGCCCCTTTCAGATCCGCCGGTTTGATGGTGAAGGAGCCTGTCTTGCTGCCGGTATAATTGCCTTTCCCGGTCACGGTGACCGTCGCCTTCCCAGCCTTCGTATTGTTCTTGTAAGTGACCGTATAGTCGGTGCCCTTCTTCAGCGTCACCGTCTTGCCGCCGACGGTCGCCTTCACGGTCAGCGCCGGCTTGAGCGCGGCGCCGGTATAGGTCCGGGCTGTCAGGCCGCTCAGCGCCGTTTTGGTCGCGGTTTTTGCGAGATCGACCGGCAAGATCTTAAAAGTCTTCTTGATGCTGCCCGCGTAATCGCCTTTACCCTTAATGGTGACCGTGGCTTTACCGGCGTTGGTGTTATTGGCATAGCTGACCGTGTAATCGACTCCCTTGACCAGCGCCTTGCCGTCCAGGACCACTTTCACCGCCGGTTTGATCGCGCTCCCGGTATAGGTCCGGTCGGCGATCGCCGCCACTTTCGCTTTCGCGAGATCCCCGTAAGCGACCACCGTCTCCGGATCCACCATCAGCTCGGCATAGGTGCCTTCCGACTTGTAGAGATCATACGGGAGATCGAAATAGGTGTTGGTCCCGCTCGTTTTCTTCCCGGCATAGGCCATCTGCAAGAACGGGTTTTTACCGATGTTCAGGAGCGGGAAGTCGTTCCCGTAACAGCCGAGGCGCCGCAGCTGCGGATTTTGGGAGATGTCCAGGTTCTTCAGCCCGCAGGCAACGACCGAGAGATATTCCAATTTGGGATTTCCCGACAGATCCAGGCTGGTCAGGGAAGGATTCCCGTAGCAGGACAGATCGCGCAGCCCGGAGTTATGAGAAACGTCCAGGCTCTTCAGCTTCGTTTCACCGACGTAAAGAATCTCCAGCTTGGGCAGCACGCTCACGTCCAGATAGGGAATGTCGTTTTCGTCCGCCCGCAGATCTCTCAATTCCGGATTATGGGAGAGATCGAGCGCGATCAGTTCGTTGTCCGTGACGTCGAGTTTCTGCAGCTTGGGATTCTGTGATACGTTGATATATTCCAGCTGATTGTAACGCAGATCCAGGTCCGTCAGTTTCTTCAGATTGGAAACGTCAAGGAAGCGCAGCAGATTGCCGCCCAAGTCCACATAGGTCAGATTCACATTTCTGGACAGGTTGACCGCTTCGATCCGGCAGTTGAAGGCGGAAAGATACTCCAGGTTGGGCAGGAATTCGATTCCCGCCAGCGTCGTCACCAGGTCTTCATCGTCCTCCGGGAAGAGCCTGGTCACGTCCTTGGCTTCGCCGAGTTCCAGGAGTCCGTCGTTATCCCAGTCACATGCCGCCTGCACTTCTTTTCGGAACTGCGCACTGGGGAAGGCTTTATTGAAATGCGCGACGTAAACGTCTTCGAGCGAGCCGTACGTGCTGACGGCCAGGTAGGCTTTATCCGTCGTATATGTCTTGTAATATGGAGTTCCGGAAGCGGTCGTTTTCTCTGCTTCTTTCCCGTACAGCGCTGCTTCGACCAGCCGCGGGCAGTCGCTGATATCGACGTAAGCGAGATCCTTGCTCCGGTAGACGGACAGGCTTTCCAGATACTTATGCCCGGAAAGGTCCACACTTTTCAGGCTGCCGGTGATATCCTCCAGATCCAGTGTCTCCAGATTGTAGTTATCCGCTACGTTCAGGCTGTCGAGCGGGCATTCGGAGAGATCCAGGATGCGCAGCATATCACAGCCGCTGCCGTCGAAGGACGTGATCTGGCTATGGTTCGCGTAGACACGGTAGACGTTATACAGATACTCCAGACCGGCAAGCGACGCGACGTCCGTCCCGCCGAGGTTGATCGTATCCAGCGCCTCCAGTTCCGGATATACTTCTAACCAGCCGCTATGATCTTTATCATAATTATCCGCCAGATACTCCCGGAACACCGGATCCGGGAAGTTCTCCTCACTTAATGCCACGCCTTCCTGCACATAGCAGGTATTGCTGGCGAGCGTGCCTTCATAGCCCGGCGCGGTAACGACGACCCGGAGGGTCCGGAAAGCATCCGCCGCGGCGCATTGGTAGGTGCTCTTCGTCGCGCCGCTGATATTGGACCAGCCGTCGCCAAGCTTCCGCTGCCACTGGAAGGCAAGCTCCGCTTCTGCGAAATAAAGCGCGTTGCCGGAGAAAGTGATCATTATGCTTTGGCTGGTGTAGACCCGCTTCGGAATCGCTGCCGTGCCGGACAGGACCAAGTCCTCAGGATTCAGCTTCCATTTGGAAAACACGTCTTGATACGTATCGACGTTACCGTGTCCCGGATAGGGATCGGCGGACGAGGCTACGATTGGAAAAGCCGTGCGATTCTCCCGCGCAGTCTCCAGCGTAGCATAGTTCTTGCCTGGATCCCAGTAACCCAAGTCCTCTTTCATCTTCCCGATCGCTTTAGACAAAGATGACCCGGCATTAATAGAAGCCATCGCGTTCTCCATATAATCGCGGTCCCCGGGAAACGTTACGGTCTGTGAATAGCCGAACACCGCTTCCACGCCATGCGCCCTAAGCGGCGCGCAGAGCCCGTCTGTCGCCATTCCCAGGCACGCTCCCAGCCAGACGAAACTGGATGGCGCTTTTTTCGTCATGTGGTTGGCGATGCAGGTACCGCTAATATAATATGCGTTGCTGCTTTTCAGGTAATGGTAATACGTTCCGAAGGGCCCGGTCTGCGGCTCACAGTCGGCGGTGGTGATGCCTTTTTTCGTCTTAATACAGATATAGGAACAGTTAGCCTTACTTGTTCGATCACCATACCCGTCGCTATAGTCCGTAGCCCCGTGGGAATCGATCAGCACCAGGCCGCAGTTTTCGATCGTTTTCGCGATATTATCGACCGAGGCATCGGTTAACGTATAGCGGTAATTTGCCGATCCGCCGGTGGTTCCATACAGCGTTTGCCACGTCTCTAAGTAATCCGGTGAATAATCATTGAAGGTCGCATCGTAATAATGAGTCGCGTCTTTCCAGTAGGGCTGGATCAGGCCGATCTCGACGGATAAGGGCTGATCCCCTTTCGCCGCGGGGGCGTCCTCTTCTTCCGGCTGAGCCTCGGGCTCCGTTTCCGGACCCTCACCTCCTACAGCTTCGGCGCCGTTCAGCCGCTCTTCCAGCCAGGGATCAAAGCAGCAGGGCATGCCGGTTGTAGTCTCCCAGGTCAGGAAATATCCGTTCTGCTGCAAGCTCCCCTCCACATAGGTGTCGGAACTCTCGATTGCCGCGATGATGTTCGGGAGCATCTCGATATAATCCTGTTCCGTGAGCGCGGCAACGTCTGCCGGCTCGTCGTCCTTCGCCCCGTCCCCGTCAGTATCTTCCGCGTAATCTTCCTCGGCCTCCCGGATCAAAGCGAAGACGTCGTCCTCCAGAATCTGGTCATCTTCCTCCGTAAAGGCATGAGGCACATCTGTGTCCCCTTCGCTTCCCTGCGCCAGCACTACCGTCGGGAACAGCACCGCGATCAGCAGGGCCGGCAGCAGGATCCCTAACAATCTCTTCCATTTCTTCGGTCGCTTCATCTTAAGACCTCCTCTTCGGCGAGCCGCCACCAATAGAGCCAGTTTTTTCAAACTCTTTATCACCAAGGATTATGTGTAAAGGAATCCGCCCATTCATGGGCAGATTCCTTTCTTCATGGATCGGCTATGACGCCTCAGTTGATACTCAGGACATACTTCACGGTCTCGTCGCTGATGCTGCCCGGACCGCCATACACGGTGGCTTTGATGGTATTGGCCTGTTTGGCGTAAGCTTGCAGCTTGCCGTTCACGGCCTGGCTGCCGTCCGTCAGGAGCAGCGGGCCGCCCAGCTTGGAGGCCAATGGGCCGCCGCAGAGGGCGTCTGGGAAGTTGCGGCCGTCGGCCAGGTTGACGTGGACGACGTTGCCCGGGAAGAACTTGCGGGCGATGGCGACCGACCGGTCGTAGATCGTCGCTCCCGTCAGGCGGCTGGCCGGCGCGTAAGCCTTCAGCTCATTCACCACGCCGTCCGCCACCACCGTGCT
>JAFRYQ010000028.1 GCA_017437565.1 Bacillota bacterium | reverse complement strand
GGCTCCGCCACCATCTATAACTGGATCGGCACCGGCAACGGTCCCTGCTCCAGCGGCGTCCTGCAGTTCGGGACGGAAGAACAGAAGAGAAAATACGTACCGCCGGTCGCGACCGGTCAGGTAAAGGGTGCTTTCGCGCTGACCGAACCGGGCGCCGGTTCCGATGCCAGCGGCCTGAAGACGAAAGCCGTCATCAAAGGCGATAAATTCATCATCAACGGCAGCAAGACCTTCATCACGATGGCCAGCAAGGCCAAGGACATCTTCACCATCGCCCGCATCATCGAGAACGGTGAGGATAAGGGCTTTGGCGCCATCCTGGTACCGCGCGATTCCGTTGGTATCTCCATGAACGAAGAGGATAAGATGGGTCAGCACGGCACGCCGTTGAACGAGATCGGCTATCAGGACGTCGAAGTCCCGGTCGAGAACCTGGTCGGCAAGGTCGGCGAAGGCATGAAGGTAGCCATGAGCTGCCTGAACGAGATCCGCACCAACTGCGGCGCTCTCTCCGTCGGTCTGGCGCAGGAAGCCATCGATGAAGCCGTCACTTATTCCAAAGAAAGAATGCAGTTCGGTAAGCGCATCTCCGAATTCCAGAATACGCAGTTCGTCCTGGCGGAATGCCAGACCAAGGTAAACGCGGCCAGACTCCTCGTTTATCAGTCGGCCTCCATCCTCGACGCCGGCAAGCAGGATCGCATGATCCACTCCATGGCGAAATACTACGCCGGTGAAGTCTGCAACGACGTCGTCCGTAAATGCCTGCAGGTGTTCGGCGGCTACGGCTACATGAAGGATTATCCGATCGAACGCATCTTCCGTGACGCCAAGATCACCGAAATCTACGACGGTACCGCCGAGATCCATAAGGTCATCATCTCCAAGTGCATGGGCGTCAGATAAGAAAAGCGGGGACAGATATGGGTGCATTAAGCAGCTTAAAAATACTCGATTTTTCCACCCTGCTTCCCGGGCCTCTGGCAACGATGTTCTTAGCCGATCTGGGTGCTGACGTGATCAGCGTCAGCGCCCCCGGCAAGCCGGACCTCATGAACTTCTTCCCGCCGATCATCGACGAACTGGGCGTCAGCGCCTCCTTCGCCTGGCTGGGCCGGAACAAGCGGTCGATGGAACTGAATCTGAAAAACCCGGCGGCGGTGGCCGCGGTCAAGAAGCTCGTGAAGGAATACGACATCGTGGTCGAACAGTTCCGTCCGGGCGTCATGAAGAGGCTGGGCCTGGACTATGAGACCCTCAAGCAGGAAAATCCCGCTTTGATCTACTGCTCCATCTCCGGCTACGGACAGACCGGCCCCATGGCCATGAAGCCCGGCCACGACATCAATTACGTGGCACTCTCCGGCAATATGCTGATGATGGACGGGAAGACCCCGCAGAAGGTATCCATCCCGAACTTCCATCTCGCCGACATCGCCGGCGGCGGTTATATGAGCGCCATGGCCATCCTCGCGGCCGTGCATTACCGGGATATGACGGGGAAAGGCCAGTATCTGGACATGAGCATGATGGACAGCATCCTGCCGTTCGCCTGCATCGAAGGCGCCGGCGTGCTGGCCGCCCGCAAGTATCCGCAAGGCTGGCAGGGGCTCACGGTCAGCGGCACCCAGAACGGTCCGCATTACGACGTCTATGAGACGAAGGATCATAAATACATGAGCGTCGGCGCGCTGGAACCGAAATTCTTCGCGGCGCTTTGCCAGACGCTGGGCCTGCCGGAATGGATGGACGGCAAGATCATCAAGAAAGATCCGGAGCTCATGCGGGAGACCTTCCGCGCCAAGTTCCTGGAGAAGACCCGGGCCGAATGGACCCAGCTCTTCCGCACGGTCGATGCCTGCGTCGAACCGGTCTACGACATCAGCGAGATGGTGGAGACCGAGCAGGTGAAAGCCAGGGAGATGGTGGTGAGCGTACCGCTCGCGACCCAGGAGGAGAAAACGGTCGAACAGATCGCCAATCCCATCAAGATGTCGGAAACTCCCGCGCAGTACAAGCACACGGCTTATCCGACCGGCTACAGTACCCAAGAAGTGTTAAAGTGGATCGGGCTCACCGATCAGGAAATAGAAGAAGTAATGAAATAACGAAAGGAGTTTCTTATGTCGACGTTTAAGATCTATCCGCTGTACCTCGGCCATTCCGTGCAGGATAAGGCTTTTGCGGTAGCTCGTGAAAAATTCGGACAGGGAACCGTCTGGTTCGCCCACGGCGCTTTCCTGCTGAAAAACAACCAGACCGGTGAGGTCACCATGATGGATACCGGCAGCCGTCACTGGACGGAAGTCGAAAAATGGAATTTGCCCTGGACCACGAACGTGGAAAAGGGACCGACCCTGAAGGAAGCGATGGCGAAGGTCGGCGTTAAGCCGGAAGACGTGAAGAGGATCATCATCACGCATCTGCATCACGACCATTGCGCCAACCTGGAGATCTTCCCCAAGGATACGCCGATCTACGTACAGAAAGCGGAATTCGCCAACGCCTGCGCGCCGTCTCCGGCCGAGCGTTTCGACTACACCTGGCTTCCGTATCATAACTGCCCGTATTGGAAAGAGCACATCCTGCAGTTCGTCGGCATCGAAGGCGACTACGTCATCGAACCGGGCCTGAAGCTCCTCTATACGCCGGGCCACACCATGGGCAGCCAGTCCGTCCTCATCGATACCGAGAAGGGCCAGTACTGCTACGCCGGCGATATGTATTATTGCAAGAGAAACATCGAAGAAGGCATCAACCACGGCAACTGCGTATCCGTTGTCGACTGGCAGAGAAGCCACACCAAGATCATGCAGACGGGCGCGACGCCGCTGGCGCTGCATACGATCGAGACTTTCGACGTGGAATATTACGGCTAAAGATCAGGCGGCAAGCCAAGGAGGAAATGAGCCATGATTATGGATGGAAACTATAAGAATCTGAAAGATTTCGCTAATCCGGATTCCGTATTGGATAAGGCCCCCAAGAGCGTCGGCCTGGAAGAGATCGGCATGTCCCTGAAGGGCAAAGTCGCCATCGTTACCGGCGGCGGCCGCGGCATCGGCCGGGCCATCGCCCTGCAGCTGGCGAAAGCCGGCGCCAACGTCTGCGTCACGTCCCGGACCCAGGAAGAAAACGAGCGGACCGCTAAGGAATGCGTCGCTTACGGTTCCGAAAAGGCCATCGGCGTTGCCGGTGACGTCCGCGATCGCGCCCAGGTCAAGAATGTGGTCGACACCTGCGTCAAAGAACTGGGTGAACCGTTCATCCTGGTCTGCAATGCCGGCGTAGGTGGCGCCTGCCCGACGCTGGATCTGCCGGAATCCGAATGGGATCGCTTCATCGATACCAATATGAAGGGCATCCTGAACTATGTACAGGAAGCCGGCCAGTATATGGTTAAGCGCGAGCCGATCGGCAGAGTAAGAGGGAAGATCATCATCGTTTCCTCCATCACTGGTCTCCGCGGCGGCAGAGGCGTCGGCCTCCTCGCGTACCACGCCAGCAAGGGCGGCGCGGTCCTGATGACCAAAGCGCTCGCGCAGGAATGGGCGAAATACGACATTAACGTCAACGGCATCGCGCCGGGTACTTTCCTGACGGATCTGTCCACCTGGACCGGTTCCTATGAGAAGGAAAAGAAGTATCTGGACGGTCACGTACCGATGGCAGTCTTCAAGAATGACGTCGTCATTCCGGAAGAGACGCCGGAACTGATCGGTACCCTGGCGCTGTACCTGGCTTCCCCGGCCGGCGACTACACCACGTCGCAGGTCATCGCCATCGATGGCGGTACCGTCGAGCACTTTATCTGATTCGCGTCGAAAAAGAAAGGATGAATCGAGTATGAATATCTTAGTCTGCATTAAGCAGGTTCCGGACACCACGGTCATCAAGATCGATCCGGTTACGAATACGCTGATCCGTGAAGGCGTCCCGGCCATCGTGAACCCCTTCGACGCTTACGCGCTGGAAGCGGCTGCCCGCATTAAGGATAAGGATCCTGAGACGAAGATCGTCGTCGTCTCCATGGGACCCGAAAACGCCAAGAACGCCCTGAAAGAGGGCCTGGCCATCGCCGCGGATAAGGCTTATCTGCTGAGCGGCAGAGCCTTCGGCGGTTCCGACACGCTGGCCACCAGCTATATCCTCTCGAACGCCGTCAAGAAGATCGAAGAGACGGAAGGCAAGTTCGACGCCATCTTCTGCGGCAAGCAGGCGATCGATGGCGATACCGCCCAGGTCGGTCCGGAACTCGCCGAGCACCTCGGCTATCCGCAGGTCACCTGCGCTCTGGAATGCGCCGTTAAGGACGGCCGTCTGGAAGTGCTGAAGGAAGGCCAGGACGCCAACCAGCTCATCGGTATCCAGATGCCCTGCGTCATCACCTACACCAAGCCCGGTCCGGAAGGCGAACCGCGTTTCCCGAGCATCAAGCGGAAAATGGCGGCTAACCGCGCGGTGATCACCACGATCACGCCGGAAGATATGCCGGAGATCGACAGCACCATGATCGGTCTGAAGGGATCCCCGACCCACGTCAAGAGATCCTTCGTGCCGGTAAAGAATAAGAACGGCATGATCGTCGACGAGGGAAGCGTTGAAGAATCGTCCAAGAAGCTGATCGCGCTGCTCAGCGACGCGCAGATTATTTAAGGAGGGCCAAATCATGGAAGCACTTACAAAAGACCTTTGGATCTTTGTGGAAACCAAAGAAGACGGTTCGGCCCGCAACGTGGGTATCGAACTCATGAACCCGGGCCGCGGCCTGGCCGATAAGCAGGGTGGCGCGCTGGTCGCGGTCATCATCGGCGACCAGGTAGAGGAAGCGGTCAAAGCCGCGAGCGCGCACAACGCCGACAAGATCATCGTCGTCGAAGGCCCGGAATATAAAGATTTCACCACCGACGCGTACGTGGAAGCCATGTACCATCTGATCACCAAGTATGGTCCGACCACGCTGATGATCGGCGCGACCCCGAACGGCAGAGACTTCGGTCCGCGTCTTGCCTGCCGCCTGAAGACCGGTCTTACGGCCGACTGCACGGCGCTCGACATCGATGAGGAAACCGGCGATATGGCTTGGACGCGTCCGGCCTTCGGTGGCAACCTGATGGCGACGATCCTTTGCTCCAACACCAGACCGCAGATCGGTACCGTCCGTCCCGGCGTCTTCAAGAAAGCCGCGGAGGTCGCCCCGCACGCGGAGATCATAAAAGAAGACTATCACGTCGCTCTGGAAATGATCCGCACCGAACTGATCAAGGTCATCAAGGACGCAGCGGCGGAAATCGTCGATTTGGAAGGCGCGGATATCATCGTCTCCGGCGGCCGCGGTGTCGGCGGACCGGAAGGCTTTGCCCCGGTCAAAGCTCTGGCGGACGCGCTCGGCGCGACGGTCGGTGCCTCCCGCGCGGCGGTCGACTCCGGCTGGATCAGCCATGCGCACCAGGTCGGTCAGACCGGTAAGACGGTTGCTCCGAAGCTCTATATCGCCTGCGGCATCTCTGGTGCCATCCAGCATCAGGCCGGTATGTCCGGTTCGGACTGTATCGTAGCGATCAATAAGGATCCGGAAGCGCCGATCTTCGACATCGCCAATTACGGCATCGTCGGCAATCTGTTCGAAGTGCTGCCGCTGCTCACCGCGGAAGTACAAAAACTGAAAGCTTAGCTATCTCCATCCTGGAAACAGGTCCACGAATATTGTAAACACCAGAAGAATCCCGACCGTATGCCCCCGGCCGGGATTCCTCTATTAAGATAACCATGTTTACCGATGTTTAAAGCGTATTGTCCGGCGTTTCCGCCAGCAGTTCCAGAAAGGCCTGCATGACCGGGGAATAGACCTGGTATTTCCGCCAGACGAGACGCCCGGTATTGTGAATGACGGGGAGGAGGGGACGGATACAGAGTTCTGTACCTTCGAGATTAAGTAGCCGGTCAAAGACCAGGGCATAGCCGACGCCTTCCGCCACCATGATGGCGGTATTGCCGACCTGGTTATAGGTGCCAATAATGTGAATGCGGCCGCGGTCTTCATTATTAAAGAAGAACTCTTCCGAAGCGCGGGAGATGATGAGCGGTTGGTCGTAGAGATCGGCGACGGTCAGAGCTTCTTTCGCGGCGAGCGGCGCGTCGTCGCGCATGAGGATGCCGAAACGGTCGGTTTCCGGAAGCTCCCGGGTGTGGTAGGCGCTCATCTCGAAATTGGTGAAGAGGACCGCGAAATCCAGCTTACCGGCGTCCAGGAGCGGCAGCAGGTCTTCCGTATCGCCGTCGATCAGATGGAACCGGACCTCCGGATGCGCTTCCCGCATCTTGCGCAGCAGCGCCGCGATATGGCGGAAAGCGTGAGTCTCGCCGGAACCGATATACAGGTCTCCCTTCAAGACGCCTTTCGTCCGGGTCAGTTCCTTCTCGGTCTCCCGCATGAGGTGTAACATTTCCGCGGCCCGGTTCTTCAGGAGCAGGCCTTCCGGGGTCAGGGTGATCTGGCGTTTTCCCCGCAGGAAGAGCCGTACGCCGAGTTCCTCTTCCAATTCCTTCATCTGACGGGAGAGGGAAGGCTGGGAAACGTGCAGCGCTTCCGCGGCTGCGGAGATGGTGCCCTGTTGGGTGAGGGTCAGAAAGTATTGCATGATGCGTATATCCATGGTCTTCCTCCTTTTTACTATTCAATTATAGCATAGATCAATATCAAATATAAGCATTATGAATTAACAGAATATTGTTTTATAATGATCACGAGATGAGAAAAGCCCAGGTCAATAGGAGATAGGGAGGAAGATCATGAAACTCGATCTGAACATCAACGCGATCCAGAATTTTGTCACAGTAGCCGATATGGGGAATATCACCAACGCCGCCGAGCAGCTGTTCATCACGCAGCCGACCTTAAGCCGCCAGCTGGCAGCCATCGAAGAAATGCTGTCGACCAAGCTGTTCGACCGGAAGAAATTTGGGGTAACGCTGACGCCGGAAGGAAACGCCTTCTATCAGCAGTGCCGTAAACTCATGAAGGCCTATGAGGAATTCGAAAGCCACGCGATGGGATTCCAGAGCCTGGTGACCGGCACCCTGAACATCGCCTATCAGAAAGCGAGTGAAGACCTCATGATGTTCCTGAACAGCGATTTCCTCCGCACTTATCCCAACGTGACGATCACCAATTACCGCCAGGCCTCGACGAATCTCCTGAACCTGCTTGGCCGTAATGATCTGGATCTGGCGCTTATGTACGGTAATGAAGTGGAACAGTCTACGCACGCGGTCCGCAGCATCCAGGTGGGCGAGCTGCCCAATGTGCTGATGGTCTCCCGCCAGAACCCGCTGGCGGAGCGGAAGAGCGTACACATCGCGGAACTGAAGGATGAGAACTTCGTCCTGCCCAGCAAGAGTAATTCACCTCGGCGTTCGGACCAGATCGTCGAGACCTGCCGGAAAGCCGGCTATATGCCGCAGGTCGCCGCCGTCGCCATCAATATGGTCGATTTCATCATGGATGTGGTCCGTTATGACGGCGTAGCCATCATGCCGCTCATCCCGAGCCTGGAATCCAACCAGCATGTGAAGTTCATCGAACTGGAAGGATATCCGGAGAAGACTTATCCGATCCATCTCGTCTGGAATCCGGCTAATACCAGCCCGCTGCTGCAGACTTATATCGATTTCGCGGAAAACTATGTCTATAATATGGCGCATGCCAAGGGGCCGAGAAGCTGACGCTTCCGGGAGATAGACAATCATAAAGGGGAATGAAATGAAACTGGATCTGAATATCAACGCGCTCCAGAACTTCGTCATCACGGCTGACATGGGGAATATCACCAACGCCGCGGAACGGCTCTATATGACGCAGCCGACCCTCAGCCGGCAATTAGCCGGGATCGAAGATATGCTGGGAACGAAACTGTTTGAGCGCCGGAAATACGGAATTGCCTTAACGCCGGAAGGGGAGGCCTTCTATGATCAATGCCGGAAGCTGCTGAAGGCCTACGGGGAGTTCGAGAGCTATGCCCTGAGTTTCCGCCACATCATCTCCGGTTCGCTGACCATCGCTTACCAGAAGGCCAGCGAAGACATGATGATGTTCCTGAACAGCGATTTCCTGCGGACTTATCCCAACGTCAATATCGAGAATCAGCGGCAGGCTTCCGCCAACTTCCTGAATCTTCTGGACCGTAACGATCTGGATCTCGCCATCATGTACGGGTTCGAGGCGGAACAGTACAGTCATAATTTGCGCAGCATCCGCATCGGGGAACTGCCGAACGTTTTAATGGTTTCCGATCAGAACCCCCTGGCGAAACGAAAAGAAGTGCGGATGGAGGAACTGGTAAACGAGAGATTTATCCTGCCCAGCAAAGGAAATTCGCCTAAGCGCGTGGACCAGATCACGGCGACCTGCCGCGCAGCCGGCTTTATGCCGCAGGTGGCAGCTTCCGCGGTGGACATCATCGATTTCGTGATGGACGTCATCCGCTACGACGGCGTGGCGGTGATGCCGAAGATCCCCAGTTTGGAAACGAATTCCCAGATCCGCTTTATCGAGCTCGCGGACTATCCGGAAAAATCTTATCCGATCCATCTCATCTGGAATACGACGAATAGCAATCCTCTGGTACAGACCTATCTTTCCTTCGTGGAGAAATACCTGCATAATTCCCGCTTCGCCGAAGAATCATAGCGGCTTCTCAAAGCTTCCGGTTTTACAGAATAATCCTACAAAAAAACGGCGCGCGGCGCCGTTTTTTTAGTTGCTGCCAGAAAGGAAGCTTAGGCATACAAATGTTTTATTGAGGGTCCGGAGCTGAAAGAATTATGGCATTAGCTTTTAACAGTCAACGTATCTATTATTTGGATAAGTAAGGAACCTTTTTATTTATTCGCTATTTCTACTTACCATTAATTGAGAAAGAAGGAACTTATGAAAAAGTACAAATGGGTGATCATCATCATCGCGTGTTGCCTGATGTTCTTTAACAAGTTCATCATTCCGGATGGCGCGCTCGGCATTCCGAGCGTCGGCTGGTCGGCGCTATGCATCTTCTTCGGATACATGGCGATGGTCATCGGCGTCAGCATGACCTGGCCGACCCTGATCCTGATCCTGGCGCTGGTCACGAACGGGATCATGACGATGAACGCGGCGATCTCCGGTTCGCTCGGGCACAACGTCTTCTGGTTCGTCGCCCTGAGCGGCGTCATGCTGGCCGGCATCGAAGCCACTGGACTCTTGCGCCGCATCGCTTACTGGCTCCTGAGCCGGCCTTTCCTGAAGAAAAGCCCCTGGCTGTTTATCGGCATGCTGTTTTTCGCGGCGCTCCTCATCGGCAGCTTCATGAACGTCAGCGCCGTCTGCATCCTGTTCGCCAGCATCACCGGTGAGATCCTCACCGGACTTGGCCAGAAGAAGGGCGATCGTTTTGGCGAGCTGATCATGATGGGGATCCTGCTCTTTACCGGCCTGTCCTATGGTATTTCCCCGATCGCGCACCCGGTGCCGATCCTGGCCATCGACCTGCTGGCGGATTTCGGCAGAGTCAACTTCCTGCAGTATTTCGCCATCGGCCTGGTCCTGGGCATCCTCGTCATCCTCTTCTTCCTGTTCACGCTGAAGTTCATCTTCCACCTCGACGTGAGCCTGATGAAGGACTTTGATCCGACCTCACTGGCTGCCAAGCAGCCATCCAAGATGTCCAAGCGGGAGAAGGCAGCCGGCCTGATCTATCTTGTCGTCGTTGCTCTCTGGCTGTTGCCCAGCGTCTTCTCGCTCTTCTCCGAACCGCTCTATAAAGCCTTCAACTCCATCGGCGTGGTCGGCCCGGTCGCCATCGGCATCGTGGTCATGGCTCTGGTCCGGATCGACGGGGAACCCCTGTTGGATGTCGGCAAAGAGCTGAAGAACAGCATTCCCTGGAATGCCTGTATGACGATGGCCGCCGCCATGGTCCTGAGCTCCGTCATGTCCAACGCGGACAACGGCATCACTACGGCGATCGCCGGCGCGGTACAGCCGCTCTTCATCGGCCTGCCCGCCATGGTCTTCGTCTGCATTATCGCCATCTTCTGCAACCTGATGACCGACTACTCCTCGGATACCATCGCTTGCATGATGACTGCCTCCATGGTGGC
>JAFRYQ010000027.1 GCA_017437565.1 Bacillota bacterium | reverse complement strand
GGGCATCGTCATGCGGCGCCTGCAGGCGACCGGCTGGAGCGCGGTAGAATCGCAGGGCCTCTACGGCCTGATCAGCGTGTACTGTACGACGCTCATCAATCTGCCGCAATTCCTGATCCAGGCGATCGCCATCAGCCTGGTGCCGGCTATCGCCAGCGCTTCCGCTTCCGGAAACAGGGAAGAGGTCGAGGCCAATACGTCCCTCGGCTACCGGTTGACCATGATGATCGCCTGTCCCTGCACCTTCGGGATTCTGGCCCTGGCTAAACCGATCCTGTTCATGTTATATCCGGCCCGTATGGAGGAGGCCGCGAACGCGGCACCAACGCTGATGATCCTGGCGATCAGCATCCTGACGCTGGCCATCTACGAAACGACGACCGGGGTGTTGCAGGCGATCGGCAAACAGATGATTCCAGTGATCAACGTCGCGATCGGCGCGGTGGTCAAGATCCTGATCTCCTTTATCTTCGTCGGCATTCCGGTGATCAATATCAAGGGCGCCGCGGCGGGAACCGTGATTGCCTATCTGATCGCTTCGATCCTGAACAGCCGGGCCGTCAGTAAACACGTCAGGCCTTCTATCGATCCCGACCGGACCTATATCCGTCCGATCGTGGCCGCGGCCGTGATGGGCGGGATCGCCTTCCTGGTGCACCGGGGAGCGGCGGCTGTCCTGGGGAATAGCCTGGGGACCCTGTTGGCCGTACTGGCCGGGGTCATCGCCTACGGGCTCCTGGTCATCCTGTTGAAGATCGTGACCCCGCAGGAACTGGCGACGATCCCGATCGGGGCGCGGCTGAACCGGGTCATCGGGAAAATCATCCCGGGCTGGCACGAGTAGAGGAGGAACGAGATGATCGATCAGAAAGGACGAAAACCGGAATACGCCCCTTACTACGCGGACGGAAAAACGCCGGAAGAAGCGTTTGGCAGGCTTTGCCGGATCGTTACGATCCTGCGCGGGCTTTGTCCTTGGGACCGGGTACAGACACACGAGAGCTTGCGTAAATGTATGATCGAGGAAGCCTATGAGGCAGTGGACGCCGTCGACCGGCAGGATTATGAAAATCTGCGGGAAGAACTGGGGGACGTCCTGTTGCAGGCGGTCTTTAATGCTGAACTGGCCAGCGAAGAAGGCCGCTTCGATATCACCGCAGTCGTGAACGATGAATGCGATAAGATGATTCGCCGCCATCCGCATATTTTCGCCCTCGAAGAGGCGAAAAGTGTTGACAAAGCACTGGAAAAATGGGAAAATGTCAAGGGTAAAGAGCACGGAACCCAAACAGCCTCACAACGGCTTCGCGGAGTTCCGAAAGCCCTTCCCGCTCTGACACGGAGCGAGAAGATCCAGAAGCGGGCAGCGGAAGTCGGCTTTGACTGGCCGGACATCAGCGGCGCCCTGCAGAAGGTTTCGGAAGAGCTGGAGGAATTCAAGGTGGCCTACCAGGAATCAGATCGCATCGGCATGGAGGAAGAACTGGGAGATCTGGTTTTTTCTGCGGTCAACGTCGCCAGATTCGCCAAGCTGGATCCGGAGGAAGCTCTGAAAGCAGCAACAGACAAGTTTACGGACCGATTCTGCCGGTTGGAGGATTCCGCCCGTGCCGAAGGTCGTGAACTTGCGGGGATGACATTAGAGGAAATGGATGCTCTTTGGGATAAAATCAAAGGCTGATCCGTGTATTGTTTCTAAGGAGGATTTATCATGAACAAAGCTGAATTGGTAGCTGCTGTTGCAGCCAAAACTGACTTCACCAAGAAGGACGCTGAAACTGCTATTAACGCGTTCCTGGCCAGCGTACAGGAAGCTCTGGTAAAGGGCGAGAAGGTACAGCTGATCGGATTCGGAACGTTTGAGACCAGAAAGAGAAAAGCCAGAGAAGGCAGAAACCCGCGCAAGCCGGAAGAGACCATCAAGATCGCTGCTTCCAAGGCGCCTGTATTCAAAGCCGGTAAGGCTCTGAAGGATGCTGTCAACGTTAAGAAGGGCAAAAAGAAATAAATCGAGACCACCGTTAAACGTGATTCTCATCAGCCTCTGCCTCCGGGCGGGGGCTGTTTTTTTAAATCGGATGCGCTATAATGGAGAACAGGACAGGAGGCGATTATGCGTTTAGATAAGTATTTAAAGAATTCCCGCCTGATCAAGCGGCGCACGGTGGCGAAAGAAGCCTGCGACGCGGGCCGCGTATTTGTAAACGGACGTCAGGCGAAAGCCGGTACGGAACTGGAGATCGGCGACCAGATCGCCATCGAATTCGGCAGCGGTTCGATCACCGTGAAAGTGGCCGCGCTGACGGAATCGCCGCGTAAGGAAGACGCGGCCGGCATGTATGAGGTCGTAAACGGATGAAAGAGCGGGTCTATATCGCCACTTTTGCGAAGAACGCCTGCCAGGTCGCCCGGGACTACGGTTACGGCCTGGAGTTGAACGATCTCTGTATCTCCGTGAATCTGGACCCCTTGAATCGCGAACGGGTGCTCGCCCGCATGAAACGGGAGATCGCGGCCTGCTATGGGGAAGAGTGGTTCCAACAGCCGGAATCAGAACGCCGGAAAGTGATCATGCACGGACCCTTCACCGAACTGACACCGTCAGCGATCGACCCCCGGGCGATCGCCCTCATGAACGAGCGCTATGACCAGACGCTTGCCTTTTGCCGGGAACTGGGGATCCGGGATCTGGTCCTGCACGATGGGCATATCCCGCTTCTTTACCATAAAGAATGGCACCACAAGCGTTCCGTTCAGTTCTGGCAGGCTTTTGCGGAGCGCTTGCCGGCTGGCATGACCTGCTATATCGAGAACGTTTTCGATGATGAGCCGGAGCTCCTGACCGGGATCCTCGATGAGACCGGCCGGGATTGCTATCGCATCTGTCTGGACGTAGGCCATGCCCATTGCATGACCGGGAAAGACTGGCAGGTGACGGATTGGATCCGCCATATGGGGCGGCGCATCGGGCATTTTCATATTCATAATAACGACGGGACCGCGGATCAGCATAACGACGTCATGGACGGCAGCCTGGATATGGAGGAGGTCCTCCGGACTGCGGCGGCGTATTGTGACGCTGACGTGACTTTTACGGTCGAGAGCCGGGAAGCAGAACCAAGCGCGCGCTGGCTCCTGGCCGGAGAACGGGAGTGAGCCGGAGATGGCAGACGGCACGAGGGAATTGGAAAATATGGATCAGCCGGCAGGGCGCCGGGAGGGACTGGGCGGCTTCTCCTTTATGGGGAGCCTGCATCCGGTGACGATCGCGCTCTACTATCTGGCGGTGATCGCTTTGACGACGGTTTCCAACGCGCCGTTATTTTTGCTGACCGCGCTTCTGGCCGGTTGCGGTTACGAAGCACTCCAGAAAGGAACCGGCGTTCTCCCTTCACGACTGCTGCTGACGCTGGTGATCACCGTTTCGGCGGCGCTCGTGAACGGTTTCTTTACCCACAACGGAGCGACTGTCCTCTTTTATCTGGGACCGAACCGCATCACAAAAGAAGCTTTCTGCTATGGAGCCGTGATGGCGCTGATGATCGCGGCGGTCATCTTCTGGTTCGGCAGTTTCGGCGTTCTCATGACCGCCGATAAGATGATCTATCTTTTTGGACATTTCGCGCCGGTACTCGGCCTGGCCATATCGATGGTCTTCCGCTTCATTCCGCTTTTAAAGCGACGCTTTGCCTCCATCCGTATGGGGCAGACCGCCCTGGGACGCGGGGAAGTGAAGGGATTCCTGCCGCGGATCAGGCAGACCGGGAAGGAGATCTCGATCCTGATTTCCTGGTCTTTGGAAGCTTCCATCGACAGCGCTGACTCCATGACAGCCCGCGGCTATGGCTTGCCGGGGAGGACCAGTTATCATCTGTTCCGCTGGCAAAAGCGGGATACGCTCTTCCTGCTGCCGGTGCTGTTCACAGCCGGCCTGGTCGTCTATGGATACGCGGTTGGTGCCGGGCGCTTGCTCTATTACCCGGAAATTCGTCCGCAGAGTGAGGCGCCGCTTCTTTCGATCATAACGTATGGCGCGTTTTTACTGTTACTCGCGCTTCCTGTCGCGGTGGATCTGGGGGAGGAGATCGCATGGAAAAAATCAGCATCCGGGATTTAAGCTTCCGCTATCCTCTGGCCGAACGTGACGCGCTGGCCGGCGTAAACCTGGATCTGGCAGAAGCGGAATTCATGGTGCTCTGCGGGAAATCCGGCTGTGGAAAGAGTACGCTGCTGCGCCATTTGAAAAAGAGCCTGGTGCCTTACGGCGAGAAACGCGGCGAAGTCTTTTATGAAGGCATTCCGGTGGAGGAGATGGATGACCGCCGGGCCGCCGCTGAAATCGGCTTTGTCCTGCAGAATCCCGAGACACAGATCGTCACGGACAAGGTCTGGCATGAGCTCGCTTTCGGTCTGGAGAGCCTCGGTTACGGGAATGAAGTCATCCGGCGCCGCGTGGCGGAAATGGCTTCCTATTTCGGTATCCAGAACTGGTTCCGCAAGGATGTGAGCGAACTGTCAGGCGGCCAGAAGCAGATGCTGAATCTGGCTTCGGTCATGGCCATGCAGCCACAGGTATTGATCCTGGACGAGCCCACGTCCCAACTCGACCCGATCGCCGCCCAGGATTTCCTGACGATCGTCTATCAGATCAACCGCGATCTCGGCGTTACCGTGCTGATTTCCGAGCACCGTCTGGAAACGGTCTTTCCTTACGCGGACCGGGTCACGGTCATGGACCGGGGCGGCATCCTGGCGTCCGCGCCACCCCGCAAGATCGCGGCGGAACTGGCGGTCTACGAAGACGGACGCCCACATCCCATGTATTACGGAATGCCGGACGTGATGCGTATCTTCCCTGCGGCGGCTTTAAAGGAGAACGCAGAATTGCCGCTGACCCTGCGGGAAGGCCGCTTGCGGCTAGAGAACCTGCTGGCTGGCCGCGCGGAGGAGGCCCGGCAGCCTTACGCGGGACCGGAAACAGAAGCGGGCAGCAGGGCAGATCATCCCCATCAGGCGGAAAAAGACCGGGAACCGGTCCTGGGCATGAAGAATGTCTGGTTCCGCTATGACCGGCGTGGCGACGACGTGCTGCGCGGATTGGATCTCGATCTCCCCAAAGGGACGATCACCTGTTTGCTCGGCGGCAATGGCAGCGGCAAGACGACCACCCTGAAGGCTCTGATCGGTATCATTAAACCGCAACGGGGAAAGATCCAAAAGGACCCGGCGGAGCGGGTGGCGATGGTACCGCAGGACCCCCAGGCGCTCTTTACCGAGATCACCAGTGAGGAAGAAGTCCTGGAAGGAATGACTTATCTGCCCCTTACCGATGAAGAGAAAGTGCAGCGTGTCCGGGAGATGCTGGGGTTGATGGAGATCAGCCATTTGGCTAAAGCCAACCCTTACGACCTGTCCGGCGGGGAACAGCAGCGCCTGGCACTGGCCAAGGTCCTGGCTTGCGGGCCGGATATCCTGCTCCTGGACGAGCCGACGAAGGGCCTGGATCCTTTTTTCAAGCGCAGTCTGGGAACCATCTTGCGGCGGCTGGCCGCGCAGGGGAAAACCATCTTCCTGGTCAGCCATGACGTGGAATTCTGCGCCCGTTTCGGCGACCGTTGCGCGCTGTTTTTTGACGGGATCATTACGGCCTCAGGAAGCGCCCGGGAATTCTTCCGTGGCAATTCTTTCTATACGACGATGACCAATAAACTGGTTCGCGCCTGGCAGCCGGACCTGATACTGCCGGAGGAGGCGAACGCATGGCTGGCGGAACTGCTCTGACCCAATACGACGCCGCCCAGAAAAAAAGGCTGCGGACGTCGGCGCTATTGATTTTTCTGGTGCTGCCGGCCTTGCTCGCGGTCAGCGTTTTTCTGTTGGACAGTCGCTGGTATCTGCCGCTGTCCGTACTGATGCTCGGTTGCATCATGGCCCCGTTTTTCATGGTTTTTGAACGGCGGCGGCCGAAGGCGCGGGAGATCGTCCTGATCGCCATGATGAGCGCGATCGTGACCTGCGCGCAGGTCTTCTTCCATATCGTCCTGCCTATCCAGATCGGCACGGCGCTGGTCATCATCAGCGGGATCGCGCTGGGGCCGGAAGCGGGCTTTCTGGTGGGAGCCTTGGCCCGTTTCGTTTGCAATTTCTATCTGGGGCAGGGCTTGTGGACACCCTGGCAGATGTTCTGTTGGGGGCTGCTCGGCTTCCTGGCCGGACTCTGCTTCAACCGCGCGGAGACCGGAAAGGTGAATTCGCGCAGCTTCCAGGCGGTCATGGGGCCGGTAATGACCGTGCTTGCCAGCGAGATCCTGGCTTATCTCAGCTGGCTGGCCTGGCCGGGTACGGATGAAGGCTTTCTTTCCTGGCGTCTTTATGCCTTTGGTGCCGTAGGCCTTTTGGTTGGGGCGCTGCTCGGGCGCCGGCGTTTGCCCTGCGACCATCTGACGCTGGGGCTTTTTACGTTTTTAAGCATTTTCATCGTTTACGGCGGTATTATGAATTTCGCGGCGCTGGTCACCAGCGCCAGCGCCATGGCCGACGGTTTCTCATTGGATGCCCTGCGGCTCCTCTATATCAGCGGCGTTCCTTACGATCTCTTGCATGCTGCGACCGCGACCGCCTGCGTGCTGATCTTCGGGGAACCTTTGATCCGCAAATTGGAACGCATCAAGATCAAATACGGAATCTACCGTTAGCCCAGCCATCAAAGCGGAGAAGATCATCAGGGGAGGGAAAATGGAAGACGAACTCTTAAAACAGATCAAAAAGAAACGCGGCCATCGCCTGTTGGTGGCAGTGCTATTCGTGGCGGTCCTCTTGATCGCCGCCGTTTCGCTTTTTCTTTATAATCAGGGAAGCAGGAAAGGAACTGCCGGCGCTGACGCTGTCGTGACGCTGGAGATACGTTGCGACGCTTTGACGGAGAACCCGGATGCCTTAACGGATCGCGGTCTTGCCGGTTATGTGCCGGCGGACGGCATCATCCTGCCTGCCACCGAATATGAGATCATGACCGGGGAAACGACCGTTTTCGACGTGCTGGACCGGGCCTGCCGGGAACAGGAGATCCAGATCGAATACGCGGATTCTTCCGTCGTCAACGGCTGTTATATCGAAGGCATCAACTATCTTTACGAGTTTTCCGCCGGGAAATACAGCGGCTGGATGTTCAGCGTTGACGGGGAGGTTCCCAATTACGCCGCCAACCAGGTGAAACTGCAGGGTGGGGAGCGCATTTCCTGGTATTATGTGGTTGATTACCGGGAAGGATAAACGCGTGCATTTGCCGGCCTCCCGGAAATTGACGGAGGCCTGAGAATTTGGTATAATAATGACAAATCGGCGAAAGCCTTTTATAAAGCGTGATGTTCCGGCGGTAAATGGTTCAGGGCCAGAACCGTCGGCTAAGAGGGAAGCAGGTGAAAGACCTGCGCGGACCCGCCACTGTAAGCGTGAGGCCGTCCCCATGGAAGCCACTGGGAAACCGGGAAGGCGGGGACGGGCGTTGACCGCAAGCCAGGAGACCTGCATCTCGTAAAAGAACCGCGTGGCGAGGATCCACGTTGGCTAGAGAAAGTGATGAATGGACGCAAACGGGTCTTAACTCTGTTTGCGTTTTATTTTTAATGATGCGAGGCGGGCAATCGATGAGGCAGATTCTATCAAAGCATCGGAAAGAGCTGATCCAAACGCTGGCTTTACTGCTGGTGTTCCTTTTCTGTGCGGTAACCGTCCTGAGGCAGCCGGAGTACGTTCCGGGAAATGTCCTCCAGGACCGCTACGAGCTGCTCCCGGAGGAGATGACGGTTTCCACCGGCATTGACGACGTGAGTGAAGGCGAGATCTACGACGACCTGCCGGAAGAACCCGAGCCGGAACCGCCGGAAGAGATCCCTCCGGAGGAAGTGCCGCCGGAAGAAGAGAAGGAAGAACAACCGGAAGAAGAGAAGCCCGAAGAAAAGCCGGAAGAAGAAAAGACAGAAGAGCAGCCGGCGGAAGAAAAACCGGAAGAGCAGCCGGAAGAAGAAAAGCCGGAAGAAAAGCCCGAGGAACAGAAACCGGAAGAAAAGCCGCAGGACGACCAAAAGCCCGCGGATGAAGAGCCGGGAAAGGATCCGGAGGAGAAAGAAGAAGATCCCCAGGATCCGGGCCAGGGCGAACAGCCGGGTGATAACAACGATCAGGACGACCCGGACCGGAAACCGGGCAGCGATCCGGATAAACCGGTCGAAGATGAAGACGCCGACGGCGGGAATAAAACGGGCCCTGCTGATGATGATAAGCCAACCGGGGATGAAGGGGACGGCAAGACGGGTCAGGAAGATCCCTTGCCGCAACGCGATCCCGATGAAGCAATTATCGTCACCGATCTGAACGGCTATGATAATCCGCGCATCATCACCTATAGCGAGCTCCCCGACGCGCTGCTCTCTTTCCGCGCCTATATCGAAAACGCGGAAGAGAATATGGATCTGCGCGTACGCTTAAGCAACGACGAAACGGGAAGCAATGGTTCCTATCTGACTGCGGACGGCGACCGTTATCAGGCCGCGCTCGCCAATGGCCGCAACCGGATCACGCTCTACCTCCGTAAAAACGGCGTGACGGATTACAGCATTACCTATACCATCCGTTACGTTCCCGATAAAGCCAGTGAGGAGAATCCCTCGGTAGGAGCAAATCCACCGGTCATCACGGCGTTTGGCAGCTCGGGAACCGATGATTTCACAGAGCCGATCCGCAATCCGAATTACAGCTTCCGTGTACAGGCGGTCGATTATCAGGGCCGTTATCTTCCCTATGACAATATCCAGATCGTTTTCACCCCGGAGGTCGGCGAAAGCCGCGTCCTGAACGTTCCCACCGGAAGCGGGATCTATGAATACGATCTCTTCTTTGAGCCGCCGGTCTCGGGAGAGAGCTATCAGGCGAAAGTGACGGTCACCGCCTGGGATAACGACGGCAATTCTACTTTCCGTTCCTATACCTTAACGTATGTCGACGTCTCGGAAGGAACGGTGATCGGGCGCGTTGGCGTTTATATCGACCTCACGACCATCGGCTTCGGGATCGAATACGGCGGTTATGAATACGAAGTGAAGAAAGGCGATAAGGCGTCGGACGCCGTGCTCGCCGCTTTGGATTATTACGGCATCACGCCGATCTATTCCGGCACCGCCCATGATAATTTCTATCTGCGCGGCATCAGCACCGGGTTCCTTTGCTATGGCGCCGAGATCCCGTCGATGCTGGAGGACCTGCTCGTCCTCGACGGCCTGCCGCCCACACAGGGGTACAGCAACGACAGCCTGTCGGAATTCGATTTTACGGCCGGATCCGGCTGGATGTACACGATCGACGGCGTCTCTTATCCGGGCCGCGGCATGTCGCGCTTTGAACTGACCGGATCGGAGACCATCACCCTGCGTTTCACGCTGGCCATGGGCAAGGATCTCGGCCTGACCAGTTACGATAAGGGACTCCTTTCCCATTACTGCGGGAGCTGGTTTAACGGCGCCTATCATCCGCATCACGTCTATGAAGACGGCGGCGGGGCCGTGGAGCCGGGCGGGACCTGCGAAGAAGAAGGTAAGATCATGACCTGGCACTGCCTGATCTGCCAGCATTATTTCATGTCTGCCGATCATGAGTCAGAACCGGTCGGGTATGAAAGCGAGATCGTGGACGAGCCGTATATCACGACGCCGGCCGGGACACATCAATGGGAAGAAACGTCTAAAGTCGAACCAACGGCGACCGAGGACGGTTATATCGAATATACCTGTAAAGTCTGCCATGAGACCAAGCGGGACGTACTGCCGAAGACCGGAGAAGAACACACCGAGCACGAGTGGGAGGAGACGTCCCGGGTGGAGCCGACGGCGACCGAAGACGGCTACGTCGAGTATACCTGTAAGGTCTGTCACGAGACCAAGCGGGACGTGCTGCCCAAGACCGGGGAAGAACACACCGAACACGAGTGGGAAGAAACGTCCCGGGTAGAGCCGACGGCGACCGAGGACGGCTACGTCGAGTATACCTGTAAGGTCTGTCACGAAACCAAGCGGGACGTCCTGCCCAAGACCGGAGAAGAACATACCGAACACAACTGGGAAGAAGTATCCCGGACGGAAGCGACGGAGTCGGCGCCGGGTGAAGTGATCTATCGTTGCAGCGTCTGCGGCGAGGAACGCACGGAGGTGCTGCCGCAACTGGAACATACCGAACACAGTTGGGAGGAAATATCCCGTACGGAAGCGACAGAATCGGCGCCGGGCGAAGTGGTCTACCGTTGCAGCGTCTGCGGAGAAGAAAGGACTGAAGTCCTGCCGCAATTGGAGCACACCGAGCACAGCTGGGAAGAAGTATCCCGCACGGAGCCGACGGCGACGGAAGACGGCGCGGTCACCTATCGCTGCAGCATCTGCGGAGAAGAACGGACCGAAGTCCTGCCCAAGACCGGAGAAGAAGGCGGTGAAAGTGGTGAAAGCGGTGAAGGTGGCGAAGATGGCGAAGGAGGCGGCGTATGAGGAACGGAAAACGCCTGCGCAGGATTTCTCTGCTCCTGCTGATCATAATGCTTATGCTGGTGCTGGCCAGCGGCCTCCTGACCGGTTGTGGCAGCGCCAAGGCGCCCGCTCCCCGGGAAGCGCTGCAGGGAATCGACCGCTTTTTCCACGAAAAGGGGAATCTGAAACCAACCGAAGACCTGACGGCCGCGAGCTGGTACCGGCCGGGTGACAGCATCACGGATTGGATCATGATCATGGAGGAAAGAGCGGGTTTTTCCGTGGACCGGGAACGGTATCTGGAAGATCTCGCCGCTTACGTCACGGACTGCTATGGAACAGACCGGCGGCTGGACCGGGCGAAAGCGACCGAATGGCACCGCATCGCCTTGGCCGTACTTTATAGTGGCGGTGATCCGACCTGTTTCGGACAAGACGCTTCCGGCCAGCCGGTGGACTTGATCGCGGACGGCATCTTTTACTGGCAGCAGACTGCGGAACTGGATACGCAAGGCAGCAACGCTTTCATGTACGCACTGAACGTCCTGCGGGCGGGCGATTATACGAGCCCGGCCGACGCCGTTTACACGGAAGAAGATATGATCGCGGCGCTCCTCGCGTACCAGGGCGAGGACGGCGGCTTCTCGCTCAGTTCGCGCGGCAGCGAAGTCGATCTGACGGCCATGGCCCTGCAGGCTCTGGCACGTTACCGCGAAAATGGGAAAAGCTATGAGGTAAACGGGAAGAACGTCACGGTTGCCGGGGCCTGTGAACAGGCCGTCGATTATCTGGCCGCGCAGGAGCGGCAGGGCGGCTATTACGCCTTCGGGACGGGATACAGCTCCGATTCCTGCGCCCAGGTGATCATGGCCCTCTGTGCGCTCGGCATCGATCCGGAGCAGGACGAACGCTTTATCAAAGCGGGAGCCGGACCGGTCGACGCTTTGCTCTCCTTCCGGAACGCCGACGGCGGGTTTGCGGTGACGTTGGGAGAGGGGGGCAAACCCGAAGATAGCGACCTGCTTTCAAGCCGGGAAGCCGGCTGCGCGCTGACCGCCCTGCTCATGCTGCGGGAAAACGGAAACGGTGATTATTATGCTCCGGATAACGGACTGAAGAAATGAGGAACGAAGGATGAACGCGATATCTGAACGGATCAAAAATGAAGTGACGAAGGTCATTAAGGGGAAAGATGCGGTGGTAGAGAAGGTGCTGATGGCGATTCTGGCCCGCGGCAACGTGCTGTTGGAGGACGTGCCAGGAGTGGGAAAGACCACCATGGCGCTGGCTTTCGCCAAATCGATGGGCCTCGCTACCCGTCGTGTACAGTTCACACCGGATACCATGCCTTCCGATATCATCGGTTTCTCGGTCTACGATAAGGATACCGGCAAGCTCAACTATAAAGAGGGAGCGATCATGACCAACGTCCTGCTCGCGGATGAGATCAACCGCACGTCCAGCAAGACCCAGGCAGCGCTTCTGGAGGCGATGGAAGAAAAACGGGTCACCGTCGATGGGGTGACCTACGAACTGCCAAAGCCGTTCATCGTGCTGGCTACGGAAAACCCGGTGGGCTCTGCCGGAACGCAGATGCTGCCGAATTCCCAGCTGGACCGCTTCATGATCAAACTGAGCATCGGCTATCCGGATATCCGCAGCCAGGTGGAGATCCTGTCCGCGCGGCGGACGGAAGACCCTTTGGATAAGGTTCAGCGTGTCGTTTCCACGGAAGAATTGCTGGACCTGATCGAACAGACAAATCAGATCGAGATCGCGGAAGATGTCTATCTCTACGTAGCCGAACTGGTGCAGGGTACGCGGGAACACGAGATGGTGACCCTGGGTATCAGCCCCCGTGGCGCGCTGGCTTTGACGCGTATGGCGAAAGCGCACGCCTTCATGGCTGACCGCGATTTCGTCACCCCGGACGATATCCGCAGCGTCGCGCCGGATGTGCTCGCGCACCGGTTGATGCTGAACGCGAAAGCGCGTCTGAATGAATATACCGCCGAGCAGATCCTCGCGGAGCTGATCCGGGACGTTAAGATCCCGCAGCCGCAGGATCTCCAGGCTTTAAAGATGGACTGAGGCAGGAGGAAGCCTTATGCAGCGGATCTTTTCGCTCGCGCTGGCCCTGATCCTGGCGGCGCTCCTCCTGACTAAAGGTTACGCTTATGCGGGTGTGGGCCTGCTGGTGCTGGCAGCTGCGTTCGTGATCAGCCTTGTCTGCGCCTTTGCCAGTCGCAAGAAAGTGGAAGCGCGCCTGGCAACAGCTTCCGCGACGCGTGCCGGAAAGGCTGAGTGCCGGTTTACGGTCGTGAACGGGAGCCGGCTGCCCCTTCTCAATTGCGGGGCCATCCTGCTTCTCACCAATACGCTGACCGGGGAAAGCGCCCGGAAGCGCGTACGGCTTACGGTACCGGCGCATGGCGAGAATACGGTGACCTTCACGGCGGCCGCCGCGCGCGCCGGCAAGATCAGCGTCAGCATGCCGAAACTCTATCTGACCGATCTGTTCGGTCTGATCCCGGTACGCGTCAACGGAGAAGCGCATTGCAATTTTACGGTCGTACCGGATTTCTTTGATACTGCGGTAGAATACGATCTGCGCGAAAGCGCGAGCTTTGATAATGAAGTTTATTCGCCTTACCGGAAAGGACAGGACCGTTCTGAGGTCTTCCAGATCCGGGATTACGAGGACGGCGACCCCTTGGGCCAGATCCACTGGAAGCTCTCCGGTAAACTGGATAAGCTGATCGTGAAGGATCCGTCGCTGCCGCTGGACCGGGCTTTGGTGGTCGCGC
The DNA here is from genome assembly GCA_017437565.1 of Bacillota bacterium. Taxonomy (GTDB): domain Bacteria; phylum Bacillota; class Clostridia; order Peptostreptococcales; family Anaerovoracaceae; genus Eubacterium_B. The sequence goes on along the minus strand of JAFRYQ010000027.1, from coordinate 3,222 downwards.
TGGATAAGAGCTGTTCCCGGGAACAAAGCCCGGAGACCGCCGAACGGCTCGCGGAGATCGTGGTCTCGGTCTGCCAGGGACTGGCGGCGGAAGCCATGAGTTACCAGTTGCTCTGGAACGACGTCGCCCAGGAACAGGTCTTCCGGCGGGAGATCCAGTTTGAAGAAGAATTTCAAAGCGCGGTGCCGGAGCTGCTGACCGGGCGAGTACTCCCACATCCGGAGAGCTTGGCGACGCTCTACGCGCGGCTCTACGGCAGCCTGGAAGCGACGCACGTGATCTACGTGGCGGCGGAGCCGCGCGAGATCCCGGACGGCGTCTTCGGCGACGCCCGCATCAACGTGCTGACCGCGGACCAGGATGATTATCGGGAACGTTACGCTCGTATTGGACTTTATTAAGGAAGATTTCGTCCTTCCATTCCGTTATTACCCGGAACGATACCGGTGACAGCATCAGAAAGGCAAAAGAGAAGAAGTGAACGCTAGAAGCAAGGAAACGAAAATCACGATCGGCGCAGGGGGAAAAGAGTCAGTTTCCGGCAGCCTCCGGAAGCTCTGTTTGGCCGTGCCCATGGCAGCGCTGATCTATGCGCTTCTGGCTTTTTCTTCCTATAGGATCTTCCGCTTAGCGGAGCTTGGTGTCGGTGGCTGGCTTTTTGGTGTCGCCGGTGTCTGTGTTCTGACGGTCTTACTTCTCTGTGGAATGGCACAGGAGAAGGTGAGGGATGGGTTCGTTTCCTATCTGTTCCTGTTCCTGCCGGCCCTTTTATTCATCGGTTTAGCCGCTTTCCTGTTTTCAGATTTCCGCCATGGCTTTAATACGTATCTGGATCAGCTGGCCCTTCTGCGCACCGGCCTCACGGCACGGATCCAGACGCGTTTCGACCGCGGCCCGGACCCGCAAGGGGCAGCGACTGTCTTCTCTGCCTTCTACGCGTTTCTCCTGGCGGCATTGACCAAAGAAATCGTCTGGGACCGGCGGCGTTTTGCGGTCGCGCTTATGCTCCTGCTCTTCGCGGCGGCAGCGGCAGCCGGTTTTGCCGGGAACGCGGCGGCCGGCCTGGCGCTGGGAGCGGCCTGCCTGCTGGGTATCCTGTTACAAGCGCTGCTCACCGGCGATGCCGGTGACCGGCTGCGCGGCGTATTACAGGGAAGCGTCCTGATCCTGTTGTTTTTAGCTGTCGCCGGCCTGATTGGGCTGGTCTTACAGGCCGGGGTGCTTCCGGACAGCGTGGCCCTGCGGGAACGGACGGAGAGCCGCCTGCATGCCTGGCGTTATGAGGAAAACGAGAATCCGTTGCCGGAAGGGGATCTGCGAACGGTAGGCGCTTTCCAGCCAACGGGAAGAACCACGCTGATCGTAAGCATGAGCCGGCCGGAAGCGACTTATCTCCGCGGTTTTACCGGTGAAGTCTACCGGGACGGGGTCTGGCAAAGCCTGACAGCGGAGGATTACGCGGAAAACAGCGATCTCTTCTATTATCTGCACCAGGACGGATTCTACGGGCAGAGCCAGCGGGCGGCGGTTTTTGCTTTGAGTGGTGAAGCGGAAGAAGCAGAAGCGATGACCATCGTCAACCGGCATGCCTGTCGGGCTTATACCTATCTGCCTTACGGATTTTACCAGCCGCCAGGGGAGACTTTGATCACCAATCCGGCGGGGATCGGCGATGCCGGCGTGCAGGCGCCGGGACTGAGGGGACGCGGCGCGGGTGGTGAATCAGCCGGCGACGCGGGGTTGCAATTGTCTTATCTGCCGCGGACCGTGCGGGCGAGCTACGTCGTGCAGCGTGACCTGATGGAGGAGGCCGCGCCTTCGCCGGAACTCGCGGCTTATGAGCGCGATGAGATGTCTTACCGGGAGATGGTTTACCGTTCCTATCTTGATATACCGGAAGACGTCGAGGAACTTCTGGAGCGGGAGCTGGGAAACCGCTACAACCTCAGCACGTCGCGGGCTAAGATCCGCATCCTGGAATATCTGGATCAAAACGTCGTTTACCGTCAGGACGTGACGGGCAACCGCGGCCAGGAGCTGCTCTCCTGGTTCCTGGGCCGCCGCAAGGCCGGTTACAGCGTGCACTACGCGGCAGCGGCCGCCATGATGCTGCGCTATTACGGCATCCCGTCCCGCTATGTGGAAGGCTATGTCATCAAAGCCGGTAAAGCCGCGTCCGCAGAGCCGGGCGAGGCGATCGAGCTGACGGAACGCGACGCTCACGCCTGGGCGGAATACTATCTGGACGGGATCGGCTGGGTGCCCTTTGAGACGACGCCCGGTTACCGCGATCCCAATATGTACGCCGCGGCCGGCCTTCCCGATACGCGGGAAGGGACCAGCGATTCCGGGACGGCTTCGCAGACCGCGGAAGGAATCGACGAAGAAGAGGACCTGCCGGTCAGCGATGAGAACGATTTCGATAATCCCATTAATAACTGGCGCCGCATCTTCGCCTTCCGTAAGATCTGGGGGGCGGCACTGGCGGCAGGGATCCTGCTTGTACTGATCATAATCACCTGGCTGCGGCGGAAGAAATTGAAGCGGTTCCTGGGGACCTTCCAAGATCGCGACCGGCGCCGGGCGGCGGTGAACGCTTTCGGCTACGCGGTCTTCCTGATCCGGCACCGGGTCCCCGAGGCTGATCTGAACCGGCTTCGCGAGACGGAGGAGCTGGTCGCGGAAAAGACCGGCCTGGGCGAATCCTATCGCCGGGCTTTGGATCTGAACGACCGCTGCCGGTATTCCGGTAAAGAGGTCCCGGAAGAGACCCGCGCCGCGATGCTCGGTTTCCAGGAGCAGGTCTTGCGGGAATACCGGGCAGAACGAAATCTTTTCCAGAGGCTCTATGACCGTCTGGTGCTCTGCATCTATTAAAGTGAGGAGGATGAAACGTTGAAACGAATCAATCAGAAAAAGCAGCGCCTGTGGCAGCTCATCTTACTTGCTTTGGTAATCCTGCTTGCCAGCCTGACGCCAGTCTACGCGGCCGGTGAAGAAAGCGTCGGGAGGGGAGAAAAGGGCAGCGGGGAATTCGTGCTCATGGCCGCCGATGAAAACGGTTTTATCATCGCGCCGGAATACGTTTCCTATGAAGAAGGCCAGACGATCCGCCTCCGGGAGAGCGCGCTCCGCGGCCTCGAAACGAAGATCCTCAAGGTCGACCGGCGGAACCGGCGGATGATGATCGCGATCCCGTTCGCGGGACGGACTCTCGAGACG
>JAFRYQ010000004.1 GCA_017437565.1 Bacillota bacterium | reverse complement strand
GGAGCGGGTGACCGTGATCCACGGCCGGGGGGAAGGCATCCTGAAAAACGGTATCCGGCGCATGCTGAAGAGCAATAAATACGTGAAGTCCTTCGCGGCCGGACGTTATGACGAAGGCGGCGAGGGCGTCACGATCGTGACGATGAAGAAATAAACGCGCCTCACAAACGTATATAATTCCATCGGTTATATTACTGCTGGATCACGATCCGGTACCCTTCAGCCTGAGCAAGGCGGGGGCCGGTACTAGAAGGAAAGGAAGAAGGAAATGAAGAACTATAAGGAAGAGATCGCGAAGCTTATCGCGGCGGAGGTCAGCGAACTGAGCGTAGAAGACGCGCTGGGCATCATCGAGGTGCCGCAGGATCAGAAGATGGGCGACTACGCCTTCCCCTGTTTCAAATTGGCGCGGATCCTGCGTAAGGCGCCGCCGCTCATCGCCTCCGGCATCGCCGGCAGCCTGGCGGAGAAGATCGATTTCGCCCGCGTGGAAGCCGTGAACGCGTACGTGAACTTCTTTGTCAAGCGGGAAGACCTGACCGGCGCGATCGTAAATGAGATCCTGACACAGAAGGACGCCTTCGGTTCCAGCGACCTCGGCGGCGGTAAGAAAGTCATCGTGGAATTCTCCTCGCCGAACATCGCCAAGCCTTTCCACATCGGCCATATCCGCAGCACCGTGATCGGCAATTCCCTGCACAAGATCTATAAAGCGCTGGGCTACGACGTGATCCGTATCAACCACCTCGGCGATTACGGCACGCAGTTCGGCAAGATGATCTGCGCTTACCGCAAATGGGGCTGCCGCGAAGACGTGGAGCGGGAACCGATCAAATCGCTCCTTTCCTACTATACGAAATTCCACGTTGAGGTCGAGGAACATCCGGAGCTTGAGGACGAAGCCCGGGCCATCTTCGCCAAACTGGAGAAGGGTGAACCGGAAGAGGTCGCGCTCTGGCAGTGGTTCCGCGAAGAGAGCCTGAAGGAATTCAGCCGCGTCTACAAGATGCTCGGCATCGAATTCGATTCCTATAACGGCGAGAGCTTCTACTCCGATAAAATGCCGGCTATCGAGCAGGAACTGCAGGAGAAAGGCCTCTTGCAGGAATCCCAGGGCGCGCAGATCGTCGATTTGGAGCCCTACGGGCTGGGCGCGGCTTTGATCAAAAAATCCGACGGGTCGTCGCTCTATATCACCCGCGATATCGCGGCCGCCGTCTACCGGAAAGAGACCTACGATTTCTATCGCAATATCTACGTCGTGGCCTCCCAGCAGACCCTGCATTTCCAGCAGCTCTTTAAGATCCTGGAGCTGATGGGAAGAGACTGGGCTTACGACGACGTCCACGTACCCTTCGGCCTGGTGAGCCTACCGGAAGGAACGATGTCGACGCGGGCCGGCCGCGTGGTCTTCCTGGAAGACGTGCTGAAGCAGGCCGTGGAGAAGACCCGCGGCATCATCGCCGAGAAGAATCCGGAGGCGGAGAACGTCGACGAGATCGCCAAACAGGTCGGTATCGGCGCCGTCATCTTCAACGAGCTCTCCAACAACCGCATTAAGGACTATGTCTTTGACTGGGACCAGGTGCTGAACTTCGACGGTGAGACCGGGCCTTACGTCCAGTATACGCACGCGCGGGCGACGAGCGTTCTCCGCAAAGCCGGGGAAGAAGCCAGCGCTAAGGCGGCGGTGCCCGGCGCGGCGGATGCCTCTTACCTGACGAGCGACAACGCCTACGACCTGGCGAAACTGCTCTACGCTTTCCCCGGCGTCGTGGAACTGGCCGGCGAGCGTTACGAGCCGTCTCTGGTCACGCGCCACATCGTCGATATCGCCCAGAGCTTCAATAAATTCTATCACGACGAGCACATCATCGTGGAGAACGAAGCCGAGAAGAACGCCAAACTGGCGCTGGTCATCGCGACCCGCCAGTCGATCAAAAACGGACTGGCCCTGCTGGGGGTCGAAGCGCCGGACCGCATGTAAGGACACCGGGAAAGAGAGTGCCCCATGCATTACGAAGGGGATATCTACCGCCCGCCCAGCGAGGCGTACAGCCTGCTGATCCAGGTCACGATCGGCTGCGCGCATAATAAGTGCACCTTCTGCAATATGTATAAGGCCAAGCGCTTCCGCGTACGGCAGCCGGAGGAGATCCTGGCGGATCTGCGGGAAGCGCGGATGATCTACCGGCGAGTGGGCAGGATCTTCCTCTGCGACGGCGACGCCATGTGTCTGGCGACGGGGAAACTGCTGCCGATCCTGCAGGCGATCCGGGAACTGTTCCCGGAATGCGAGCGGGTCGGGATCTACGCGCGGGCGAAAGACATCCTGCGTAAGAGCGAGGACGAACTCGCGGAGCTGGCCGCCGGCGGCCTCGGCATCTGCTATATCGGCGCCGAATCCGGGAGTGAAGAGGTGCTCCGGCAGATCTGCAAAGGGGAGACGGCGGCAGAACTCATCGCCGCCGTGCATAAGGTAGAAGAAGCAGGGATCCAGGCTTCCGTGACCTTCATTTCCGGCCTGGGCGGCCGGGAACGGATGGAAGAGCACGCCGTAGCGACCGGCCGCATGATCGGGGAGATGAACGCCTCCTATACCGGCCTGCTGACCCTGATGCTGGATCCGATCGCGCCGCTTTGGCAGGACGTCCAAGAAGGACGATTTCAATTGCTCAGCGCGCGGGACGTCCTGCAGGAGACCTGGCTGATGCTTGACAATACGCGGGAAGCAAGGCATACTGTTTTTCGCAGCAACCACGCATCGAACTATCTGTCGCTCAGGGGGAATCTCCCGGAGGACCGGGAACGCATGATGACGCAGCTCGTCCGGGCTATGCAGGATGAACGTCTGCTGAAGGATGAACGGTTCCGGATGCTGTAAGAACGCTAAGAAGAGGAATGAAGATGGGAAAAGACGATATCATAACCGAAGGCGCTTCCGACGTCGGTGAAGTACAGGTTGCCCCCGTAGAAGGACCGAAAGACCGCATTGGCCGTTATCTCCGCAAATACGCCGGGAATTTCCTGTTCGACGAACTGGCCGGGCACTATCTGGAATCCGTCGGCATGAGCGACATCCTGAGCGGCATTCCGGTCCCGATCCGGAAAACGGATATGACGGAGCTCACGAACCTGAAGATCGCCCGCAATATGGCTTGCATCGTCGGCTGCGACCTCAGCTTTAAATACCGCGAGAACTATCTGGAATATATCCGCCGCTCCTTTGGGAAGGGCTTTGTGAAACCCTTGATCGCGGAAGGCGTGGACGCCGCCGAGCGCCGGGATATGGAATACGCCTGCATCTGCTTCCGGGCGGCGACGCTGATCGACCCGGACGACGCGGACGCTTTCTATTGCTACGGCCGCGCCTGTAAGGATCTGGCCGACGCGGTGGAAAACGCCGACGAGGAAACACGGGCCAAGATGGAGAACGCCGAGAACTATATCGGCCGCTTCAAGATGGAATCCCTGGAGGCCTTTGAGAAGGCGGTCCTGAGATCCAAGACCCACGACCGCGCGCGCTACTATCTCGGCTATGCCTATCTGAACCTCGGCCTCTACATCAAAGCCGACCTGGTCTGGAAGGATTTCCTGGACCTGGCCCGGGACGCGGAGGACGAAGAACTGCAGAAGATGGTCAGCGAGGTACGCGAATGGCGCATGAAGCTGGAAGAACCGATCCACATCGAGAACGGCTATAATCTGGTCCTGCGCGGACGTTTCCTGGAAGGCATTGAAGTGCTCCAGCCCTATACCGAAGATAAGATCTACGCCGAATGGTGGCCGCTCTGGTACTATCTGGGCACCGCCTATAAAGGCATGCACTATTTCAATAAAGCCGAAAAGGCTTTCCTGGAAGTACTGCGCCGTTCGCCCAGCAACGATGAAGTCATGCGCGAGCTCGTGGATATCTACGAGCAGACCGGCGAAGACGAGAAAGCCGAAAAATACCGCAAGAAGATCCAGATTGTGGAAGAAAACCGGGAAGCCGAAAAAGCCGAGCGCAATCCCGGGTTGTCGTAAGATACGTAAGACCGGACTCAGCTGTGTGCCGCGTTCGTCTATGCTTTTTGGCTAGCGAACTGCGGGTTAAGAGGTAACCGGGGTCTCCTTATAACTGTGCAGCGTTTTATATTTCATGCACGAATAATGGCCTGCTCAATTCCGAGCAGGTTTTTATATTGCAGAAATCCGGTTGAGCAAAGAAACCAGAGATTCTGCTGAGAAAAAACTGGAAAAAATTACAAAAAACTTTCGGGAGGGGTCAGCCGTCATAGTATATAGATCGGATTGAGTGAAATAATAGACGAGGAGAAAGAGGAAGAGGTAGAAAGATATGTCAAGGAAATGGGTATTAATACTTCTGACTTGTGTTTTAGCGATAGGATTATTCCCGTTAATCGCTTTTGCTGCAGAAGGAATGTCAGAGGAAGAAAACAATGACTCTTTAGCTACGGCACAAGCTATGCAAGTCAATACGGTCTATAATGGCCGGCAGGACACAAGTGCCTTGGATGATGACTGGTTCAAGATTACGACGACCCAGACAGGTTGGATTAGTGTCGTTTTTACACGTAGCGATATCAAAGAGAACGGATTCAGAGTCCAGCTTATAGCAGGCGACCAGAAGACACAACTTTACAGCCAGTATACGGAAAAGGAAACAACGCTTCTTTCTCCGAAAATCGGCGTGGGAAAAGGTACATATTACATTCATGTCTCTTGCACCGATAAAGAAAACGAACAGTACACCATTAAGGCTTCTTTTACGGCAGCTAACGACTGGGAACAGGAACCAAATTCGGGTGTTAAAACCGCAATGCCGATTTCACTGAACAAGAGGTATTACGGGAGCTTGGCGGTCTCTGGCGATGAAGACTTCTATAAATTGGTTCTTCCCGAAGCAACATCGTTTTACATTGCGGGATCCCGGACCGGGGACTTTACTAGTTTCCACTCCTTTATTTTGAAGAGCGACGGCAAGACTTTGCTCTACGACACATATCATTCTGCCACAGGTGGCTATATAGTTGATGGAAACGATAAATTCCATCAGGGTAAATTCACTTTGAATGCCGGCACTTATTACGTCAAGATCAGAGGTTTCGATGGGGATGGTGTATACAGTTTTATGGCTAGCACCGGGATTGTCTTCGATGAAGCAACGGTTGGTGTTGACGGAATAGAAAACAAGCCCTATACCGGAAAGGCGGTTACGCAAGATCTCTTCGTCAGCGCGCTTGGCAAGGGTCTGAAGGAAGGTCGCGACTATACGGTAGAATATACGAACAATGTGAAGGTTGGAACCGCTACAATTACTCTGACCGGCAAGGGGGAGTATGTTGGTACCATTAAGAAGACTTTCAAGATTATTGAAAGGATTAGTATTAGTCAATGTACCATTACTGGTATTAAAACTAGCTACGCCTATACAGGGGAAGCAATAGAGCCGAGCATAGTAGTTACAATATTACAAAATGGGAAACGAATTACATTAACAGCTGACAAGGATTATACAGTAGAATACAAGAACAACATTAAACCGGGAACAGCGACTGTAACAATCAAGGGAATAGGAATTTACAAAGGCACAGTTCAAAAGACATTTAAAATTGCCTATAAATCGGCTGTTTATTCTGTGAAGATTGTAAACGAAGATATCTCCGTGGGTGATTTTTACCGTGAAGTATGGCTCTACGATAAGAACGGGGAATATTTGGGATGGCCTTTTTTCGATGAAGAAAAGTGGTGTTATAAAACCAGCAAGAATTCTAAATGGTCATATTGGAAATCTTCCTCCGCGGTAACGAATGGGAAGTATCAAATTGGTTGCGAAATAAAGATACCAGCACCGGAGGGCATCAGATTTGTTTCAGCAAAGCAACTGGATGTTAGCTGTACAGATGGCTACTCGGATTGTGAAGTCATGAGTGTTTCGGATACCTATATCTGGGTTCGGATCCTGTATGACAGCAATCAAATTCTCTTTGATCCAATTCGTCGCATGAATGTAAATGTGGATTATGATTATTTCCATATCGGAACCAGTGTTAAAAAGTTTAATACCGATTATCTCCATTCGACTATTCTTACAAAGCATTGTATAGGAGAAGCGTTTTTAATGGAATGGGTTGAAGAAGTAGAGGATGGTACGGATTATTCGCGGTATGTGATTTCTGACGAAAGCACAAAAATCAAAAAGGGAAAGAAATATGCGATCGGTCTGGAATTATTCATTGAGGATGAAGAGCCTTATTACTTTACCGAAAATGCGATTTGCATAGCAAATGGGAAGACAGCTGAAAGAAGATATAGAATTAGTTCTAATAGGGCTCTCTTTTATCTTCCGATCGGTTATGCGAAGGTAGGAATATCTCTTTCTGATGCAGTTATAAAAGGGGCCAAGGCTACAGAGTTTACTGGAAATGCCATCACACCGACTTTAACGGTTACGCTTAAACAGAATGGGAAAACTATCACACTGAAAGAGGGCCGGGATTATGAAGTAAGCTATAAGAATAATATAAATCCAGGAACTGCAACAATTACGATTAAAGGAAAGGGAGATTACAAAGGAACTGCGACCCAATACTTTACAATTGTCAAAGGAAAGCTAGAATATCTGAGGCTTTCTGGAGCTGACCGTTACGAGACAAGTTTGGCGATTGCTGACGAATACAAGAAGACCCTTGGCGTCGACAAATTTGATAAGATTTGCGTCGCTGATGGCGTAAACTATCCAGACGCCTTGGCAGGAGCATACTTTGCACATATGAACAAAGCTCCGATTGTCGACATCCGGCAGAATGCACCAACTGGTCCGCAAACAATGAATGCTATTGCTTATATTAAGAAGAACCTAAAGCCAGGAGGGCTGGTATATATCCTTGGCGGTCCTGGCTCCGTACCAGATTCCATTGCGTTTACGTTAAAGAGCGCAGGCTTTAAAGTAATACGACTTTGGGGTGCAAATCGATACAGCTCCAACCTTGAGATCCTTAAAGCATCGAAGATACCGGCGGGAACTGACTTCATTGTCACAACTGGTGCAGACTTTGCAGATGCTTTAACAGCTTCCGCAACTGGAAAGCCAGTGCTTCTGGTGGTTGGCAATGCATTAACTGCAGATCAAAAAGCTTATCTTGCGACGGCAGGTGCACGTAGGATCACCATCGTAGGATCTCAGAAAGAAGTAACAGTTGCAATTGAGGCAGAGCTGAAGATCTATGCGCCTACTACCCGTCTTGGAGCTGCGAATGCCTATGATCGATCAATAGCCGTTGCCAAAAAGTTTTTTACTGGTACACAGACACATATTAATCTTGCAGATGGACGGAATTTCCCAGACGCCCTCTGCGGAGGAGCCCTGGCAGCTAAGAAGGGTGGGCCGCTCTTCCTGACCGATGGCTCTGCAGCAGTCAACAAGAAGATACTTGACTATGCCAAAGCAGCTAAAACGGTAAAAGCTACCGTCTATGGGGGACCGGCCAGTATCAGCGACGCTACATGTAAGTATATTCTCAGTATGAAGTGATAAGTGTTTCTTGAGACATTAGTTAACGAATTATAATGAAAACCCCGAAATCATCTGTTGGTTTCGGGGTGTTTTCTTATATAAAAAGTGATAATCGGGTATTGTGAAAACAGAGTTACTAGCAAACTGCAGGTAAGAGATAACCGAGTTTCTCCTAATCGCTAGTTACTGTACTCATAGATGGACTTCTCTTGCGTTTGAGCAAAAGGACCCGAAATAGCGCTGAATGAGAAAGAACTGGAAAAAATTACAAAAAACTTTCGAGAGAGGTCAGTCGTCATAAGAAATAAGAGGGGTGGAAGTGCCTCTTACACATGACCAGTGCCTTTCGGGTAAAATGGGAAAAACGCTAACCCGGAGGCAAAGATGAAAGGAAAAGTGATTACAGAAGAACAGCTACGCGCATTCATGCGGGCACTTCAGGAAGAAGAGCGAAGTGAAGCCACCATCAGCAAGTATCTGCGAGACGTGCGGGCATTCGCCCTTTTCCTGGAAAATGGAGGAGAACAGGTGGCTCTCAGTAAGGACGAGGTGCTGGCGTATAAGCGGGCTTTGATCAGCCGCGGTTATCGCGTCAGCAGCATCAATTCCATGCTGGCGGCACTCGATAAATTCTTCCGTTTTCTGGAGCGACCGGATCTCATCGTCCACCGACTTAAGATGCAAAGACGCGTCTACTGCCCGCCGGAGAAAGAGCTTTCGAAAGAGGATTACGAAAGGCTCGTCCGGACGGCGGAAGAGAAGGGGAAAAGGCGG
>JAFRYQ010000026.1 GCA_017437565.1 Bacillota bacterium | reverse complement strand
CTGCAGGCGCCGCATCTCTTCTCGGGCACCATCCGTGATAATCTGATCTACGGCAAGCCTGACGCCACGGAAGAAGAGATCGACCGGGCTATCCGCCTGGTCTCCCTGGATAGTGTCATCAGTAAATTGGAAAAAGGACTCGACACCAACGTCGGCGAGGGCGGTGACCTGCTCTCCACCGGCGAGAAGCAGCTCATCTCCTTCGCGCGCGCGATCCTGGCTGACCCCCGCATCGTCGTTCTGGATGAGGCGACCGCTTCCGTCGATACCCTGACCGAACAGAAGATCCAGTCCGCCATCGACCAGATCATCCGCGGCCGCACGTCCATCGTTATCGCTCACCGGCTTTCGACGGTCAAGGACGCCGACATCATCCTCGTCGTGGACGACGGTAAGATCATCGAGCAAGGCCGTCATGAAGACCTGTTGGCCGCCAAAGGGCACTATTTCAATCTCTGGACCCGTCAGTACGAAGACGCGGCCATCTCCGCCGTCTGGGGGAAGAAGGCTTAGGCATTATTCTTTTTACGATCGCTCAGCGGCAGTATTTCCGGATCGCCTGCGCCGCGAACGCTGCCGTCCCGGCGCCACCCGCCTGATCGATGTTTTCCGTAAAAGCGCCACCGGCTGCGTACATCTGACCGAGCCCGGCCAGGATCTCTCTCGTGCAGGTGTAATAATTCGCGCTGATGAAGTCCTGCAGTTTGCGGACCAAGGCCCTTGCTTCTTCCCCGGATGGCTCTTTGCCATCCTCTTTTATCGCGCCAAAGGCGCGAAAGATCTCCATCATCTCCGTACCTGCCCGTTGCTGTTCAGCCATCGTCATACCCGCTGTTCTCGTTTCATATTCCCGGTAAACATCGGTATCGCCCCAGGCCGCCTTCGCCTGCCGGGCGTATTCCTCCATCTTGCTCTTATCAAAAGCCGTAAAGTCCATCCTGTCCCTTCTCCTTTCTCCAAATTCAGGCGTCTCCCTTGCTTCCGCCACTTGCAAGCCTTCCGCCAAGGCGATCAGCCTTTCGATATGCTCCTTCTTCAGCCGCAACAGGCCGAGCTGCTGCGCCAGCGCTTTCTTTTTATCAAAGTCCGGGCTCCCGACAATTCTCCGGATCTCCTTCAGCGGGAATTCCAGCTCGCGGAAGAGCAGGATCTGTTGCAGCCGTTCCAAAGCTGCTTCGTCATAGAGCCGGTAGCCGGCTTCCGTAGACCGCGCCGGCGGCAGCAGGCCGATCTGGTCGTAATAGTGAAGCGTCCGGATGCTCACGCCCGTCAGTTCGCTCACTTCATGCACCGTCATCATCGGCACGTCCCCCTTTCCTTTTCCTGGGCCTATGATAAACCATGACGTTACGTCAGGGTCAAGAGGTAAATTTTATTTTTGGGTCTGTCCGACCAATAAAAAACCGCTGATCAAAAGGTTCGTAAACCTTTTAAACCAGCGGTCTTATCGTGGTGCCCCGGAGGCGATTCGAACACCCGACGCACGGTTTAGGAAACCGACGCTCTATCCCCTGAGCTACCGAGGCACGTCATTTGACAAGGGATAGTATATCACAGTTTACAGATTCCGTGAACACTCATTTTTCCGAAGAACTCGCGGAAACCTCCGCGTCCGGTCTGCTTTGTTGTTTACGGCGACGCCGATCGTAAAAGCGGGCCGCGACGAGAAGGAGGGCACCGTTTTTCCAGATTGCGGGATCAGTGTCAATGATATCCGTTGCCCATGCAAGTACTTTTCACCGGCGGATCGTCGCCAACACGTAGATCACGATCAAAGCCAACCAGGCGAGCGGCACGATATAGTAGAGCCGGGCGTCCTGCCACTGATAGTCGAGCACGCCTAAAACCGTTGCCGCCAGAATCAGCGAAAGCCAGAAAAAAGCGCGGCTTCTCTTGCGCCGCGAACAAACCGGGCAGTGCGGCCACAGCTCCACGCCCGTCACGTCCGCCAATTCCTTCGCGCCGCGCGTAAATGTGGAATTGGTCATGACGGCAGCCGCGTCACAGCCGTAGAATTCGCGGCCGGCATAGACTTCCTGCACCGCATGATTCCCGACCGGCTCCGCATAGTATTTACACTGAATGGCATATTTCATGTCGCCCCGGAAAGCGATGATATCCGCTCCCTGGTCGCCGCTCCCTTTCGTCACGTGTACGCGCCGGAACCCACGGCCCCGCAGTACGTCCGCGCAGACGTATTCAAAGGCATGCCCGTCCTCGCCGGCGGCTAGTTCCGCCTCAAAAAGCCGCCGGTAGGCCTTATACGGCAAAATCACCAGTTGCGCCAGGAGAGTACAAAGGGCAGCCAGCACGAAATAGAGGAGCCGCAGCGGCAAGGCTATGATCCATACGAAAAAAGCGAGCAAGTTCTCCCCCCTTTTGTCCAATCTCGAACTTACGTTCTTATTATACCGCGTCCCGACCTGATTTTCAAGCCTTTTCGGGACCGATCCCCATTGTGGTAACTGTGTCGGTCTGACGGCCAGCCGGCCCGTCCGCCACAGCCAGCCGGCCCTGCCGCCGGGTGCGTCTCCCCTGCTTAATTCCGTTCCCCTGTGGGTACAATCATGATAGAATGTGTGTGACTGAGATAACAGGAGGCAGCAGAATTGATTGGAATTGTTGACGTAGGCGGCGGCACGCGCGGGATCTATGGTGCCGGTATTTTTGATTATTGTTTGGACCAGGGGATCCGCTTTGATCTCGTGATCGGCGTTTCCGCGGGCAGCGCCAACGGCGCTTCTTATATTGCCGGCCAGCGCGGCCGGAATTACCGTTTTTATAATGATTACGCGTTCCGTGAGGAATACATGAGCGTGAAAAACCTGCTGCACACCGGTTCCTATATCGGGCTCGATTATATCTATACGACGCTCAGCATCGCCGGCGCGGAAGATCCGCTCGATTACGAAGCCCTTGTCGCTTCTCCGCAGGATTACGTCGTCGTGGCTACGGACGCCGCAACCGGCAAACCGGTCTATTTCGGGAAGAGCGACATGAAGCAGGATGATTACAACATCCTGAAGGCCTCGAGCTGTGTGCCGGTCATCTGTCCGCCCTACCCGATCGGTGACGCAACCTATTTCGACGGGGGGTTATCCGACCCGATTCCTTTCCGCAAGGCTTTTGAAATGGGCTGCGAGAAAGTCGTCGTCATTCTCACCAAACCCCGGTCGGAGATGCGGCGCTCCCGGAAAGAGCGGATCCTGGCCAACGCCCTGCGCGCCAAATATCCGGCCGCGGCGAAAGCCCTGGCTAACCGCAACGCCGTCTACAATCAAAGCCTGCATGAAGCTTTGCTGCTGGAAAAAGCCGGCCTGGTGAAGATCATCGCCCCGGACGATATCGGCGATCTGAAAACGCTGACCCAGGACCACGCTTCGCTGGAGATGCTTTACCGCAAAGCATACGAAGATGCCGCCGTGATCCCGGCATTCCTGTAAGCCTGCCGGTAAAAAGGCAAATTACCCTGCATACAGAAAAGGACCCAGGCATGACGCTCACTGACGCTTTTCAAACCATAAAGCAGTATCAAGCCCGATCTGCCCTTTCCCCGGAAGAAGAATTTGTCCTGATCGAAGCCTATATGGAGATCATTCAGGCTTATGAGAACGATGATGACGACGCGACCGGCCACGTGGCCATGTTTAACCTGGCCGATTACTATAAACGGCACGGAGAATATCGTCTGGCGTTGAAATACTACCGGATGAGCGCTGAACACGGCGGCGGTTGGCCTGCGGAAACGGAACTCGCGCATTTCTATTATTATGGGTTGACCGGGAAGCCTGATTACGAACAGGCTTATCGGTACGCTTCCCGGGCGGCGGAAGAACACTCCCCACGCGCCCTGCTCATCCTGGCGGATCTGTACCGGTACGGACAATTTGTCAAACCGGATCACCAGCGCTACCGCCATATCATTTTTGATCTGTACGAACAATTAGCGGATAGCCCCTCACCGATGGTGAAAGGGGAAGTCATGGCGCGCCTGGCCGATATTTACCGGCAGGACGACGATCCGGACGAAGCCTTCGAATTGTTCCTGGAGGCCCAAAGCGCGCTCGAAGAGCAATTTCTCATCTATTTTGAAAACCGGGATCTGGATCTGATGAAGCATGTTATGGAATCGCTATACAGTTTGTTGGGGCCCGCGCGATCAAAGCTGACGGAATTCGGTCTTTATGATCTCTACGTTCTGTTAAAAGACCCCGTCTGCATCGCGTTCAGCAGCAGTTCCGGCTTACATTACGTCACATCACACCCGGAACCAGCCGGCATCACGGTCGAGATGGATGGGAACTGGTATCGGAATATCGACGATTTTTTCGATCGGGCGACCATCGACGGGGCCCGGCTGCCGGCGATCTGTGACGACCTGCTCGACTTCCGGATCCTTTAAGCGCTGGATTCCGGCTTAAAAAAAGAAAAACCGCCCTTGCTCCCCTTGTCCTATCGCGTTCCACTACTTTTCCACTTTGCGGAGTTTTCGGCAGTCCCTATCTGTGGTATTATAGATGTGTAATCATGAACAAAATGAAAGGAGATTAGCATGGGAATCGGTTTTTTGATCTTTCTTATCATCGTAATCGTCATCATCGTCATCCTGCTGGTGAACTGCATCCGCATCGTCCCGCAGGAACAGGCCTATATCGTGGAATTCCTCGGGAAATATAAGACGACCTGGGGCGCCGGTCTGCACCTGAAATTGCCGATCGTCGAACGTGTCGTCCGCAAGATCTCTCTGAAAGAGCAGGTCCTGGATTTCCCGCCGCAGCCTGTAATCACCAAGGATAACGTATCCGTCAGCATCGACTCCGTCGTCTTCGCGAAAGTCTTTGATCCGCGTCTCTACACCTACGGCGTGGAAAACCCGATCGCGGGCCTGCAGAACCTGTCAGCTACTACGCTCCGTAACATCATCGGCAGCATGGAACTCGACCAGACCCTGACCAGCCGTGACAAGATCAACAGCCAGCTGGAGGTCATCCTCGACCAGGCCACCGATGCCTGGGGCATCAAAGTGACGCGCGTCGAGTTGAAGAACATCACGCCGCCCCGCGAGATCGAAGAAGTCATGACCAAGCAGATGAGAGCAGAGCGTGAACGTCGTCAGACCGTACTGGAAGCCCAGGCGCACCAGGAAGCGGTCGTTTCCAGAGCCAAGGGTGATAAGGAAGCGAAAGTCCTGGCCGCGGAAGCTGAGAAGGAAGCCAAGATCGCCATCGCCGAAGGCCAGGCCCGTTCGATCGAGATGGTCTATGAAGCTGAAGCCCGTGGTATCAAAATGCTCCGGGAAGCGAATATCGACGAATCCGTTCTGAAATATAAGAGCATCGATCAGCTGAAGTATGTTGCCAACGGCCGTGCTACCAAGATCTATATGCCTTCTGACATCACGGAACTGGTCAGCAAGGTCGGTGTCCTGGGTGAGGCTCTCGGTATTGGCGACCATACGCCGATCGACCACACCGAACCGGCCCCGACGCCGTTGGAAGTGGATCCCTGCGTTGATGAAGAAACTTCCGCTGAAGGCCGGAAAGCCGCTATGACCACCGCCGCCATCAAGCGCGATCTGGAATCCAGATAAATCTTGCTAATGTTTGTCAAGCAGCTTTTTGAAGTTTTTTGGCACTTTAGAAACAGAAAAAGAGTAACCTTAACAAGACCTGCAGTTGCAGATCTGCGATTAGCGGCTATAATGAAAGCGGACGGATTTACTTGTACAACTCCATTGCACGAGCGTAGTAGATCCGCAGGAACTTATTAACAGCGGCCATCTTGGCTACGTTGTAGGGTTTCCCTTCCTGTTCCTTTTTGAGCAGAAAAAGGTAAACAGGATCGTCCTGAGGTTTTGTCAGTTTGAGAGCCTGCATAACCTCATAACAAGCTTTTCTGAGAGCCGGGTTGCCACGCTTCGAGATGTGACGATTCCGGCTCTCGAATTGCCCCGACTGATACGGCGGAGCATCATTGCCAGCATAAGCATTGAGCGCTTTTCCGCTGTGAAAGCGGCGTACATCACCGATTTCTCCAAGGATGATTGGACCGAGGCGGTCACCAACGCCGGCCATAGAGCGAAGCACTTGATACTCCGGTATGGTCTCTGCGATGATCCGCATTTGAAGATTGATCTCATCAGCAGCCTTCTGGGAAGTGGATACAAGATCCACACACTGATCCTGAGTCATAGCAGATAGAGGATTCTCCCCGCGAGTTGTAATGCTGTTGAGGACCAGCTCATAGATAGCCAGTCCCTTTGCGCCGGCAAACCGATCCTTTGTCTTCTTGACCAGGACTTGATAGCTTTCCAGAAAGCGTGTCTTGCCCATCTTACGTATTACGTCGAAGGACTTGAAGCGCTTGATGAACCGCAGCAGTACGCAGTTGTCGGGATCTCGGCTCTTAAGCGGGAGAATGGTGGTAATGCCTGGCATTGTTTCATCCAGAAGGCTGAGCAGCTGAACCTTGGCAACCGTGAGCGTAGAGATTCGCTGACGGTATTGCCTGGACAGAAAACGAAGATCCTCATACTTCTGATCTTGAGGAGTGTACGGAACCAGAGAATACGATTTCTCAAGTGCATACTGGGCGATTCGGAGAGAATCACGTTTGTCCGTTTTCGCCTTACGGAGCTCAGTATCACCATACTTCTTCATCTGGTATGGATTGATCAGACAGACTGGAAGATCCGCATTCTGAAAAGCTTTCAAGAGGGGATAGTGATAGTGACTGGTTGGCTCCACAAGGATGGTCGGAGGTTCAGAAGTCTCTTTGATGTAATTGACCAATGCCTGCAATTCATCAGCGACATGGTGGACATCAAAAGGTTTAGCTCGGATGCTGCCATCACCATTGAGGATGGCCACCGTGCTCTTGGATTTTGAAACATCAATACCAACAGCAATCATGAGAAAGACTCTCCTTTCGTAAGTGGTTTATGATTGGATCCAGCTCTTCAGGGTTCACTCATATTCTTTCGTTAAACGGGAGAAGCTGCCTTTCCCAACTTGCTGAATCGAATGTAGAACGATGAAGGCGGGCTGACACATTTAACTCCGGGCGTGGTGTCCCAATCGGAAATTTCGTCAGGCCAATCACCTTCATCATAAAGAAAGAGCAGAGACTATGAAAGCCTCTACTCATATATTAAGAATCGGGGTTTGGAGGACAGTCATGAAAGTTGCAGTATGCGAGGATACAGACTGGCTGCTATCAGAAGAAGCATACT
>JAFRYQ010000025.1 GCA_017437565.1 Bacillota bacterium | reverse complement strand
TGGAAAAACTCCCTGCCGTATTTGATATAGTTCATAGATCAGACCTCCTGGAAGCTGATCGGGGTGTCCGCGTAGATCCTTGTGCCGTTGCCCGGAGGGGAATCGCAATCCTGCTATTCTCGCGCAAGCGGCTGCACGCCGGCTTATTTCAGGGCTTTGCCGGCCGCGACGAGCTCGTCGATGTATTCATCGATCAAAGCCAATCCAGTCTCGAGCTCATGCGCATGGGACAGGGTGATGCGGAAGGTATGCGGGATGTTGAAGCAGTTGCCGTGGCAGACCAGCACACCTTTCTGATCCAGCAGGTCGTCGCAGAACTTCTCGGCGTCGACGTCCAGATCGTAGTGGACGAGGTAGGTCGTGGAATAGGAATCCGCGTACTGATGGAGGTAAGGATTCCTTTCAATCCACTTGTCGATGACCGCTTTGTTAGCGTTAACGATGGCGCGGGAACGGGCGTAGATCTTGTCGACGTTCTCCAGGGCGATGGCGAAGATCCATTCGTCGAAAACGCCGCCGCAGATCGAGTCGTAGGAACGCCAGTTGCGGAGCGTGAAACTGGTCTCCGGGTCATGGCAGATGATCCAGCCGACGCGGGTACCCGCCATGGAATAGATCTTGGAGGAACTGGCGGTAACGATGGCTTTTTCATACATATCGGCGAAGGACGGCATCCAGCCCTCGCCAAGGCCGCGGTACATTTCGTCGCAGAAGATCCAGGCGTCGACGGATCTGGCGATCTCGATGAGTTCCTTCATCTCGTCTTCCGTGAGGAGGGAACCGGTCGGGTTATTCGGATTCGTGAACATGATGGCCTTGGTGTTCTGGTCGGCTGCCGCGCGTACTTCATCCAGGTCCAACTTATAGCCGGCTTCCGGCTTCAGCCACACGCTGCGGATCTCGCAGCCGATGGACTCCGGAATGGAGATGAACTGCTGGTAGTTCGGCATGATGGAGATGACGTTATCGGTCGGCTCGAGCAAAGCATAGCAGATCGTGCTGTTGGCGCCGGTGCCGCCGTGGACGAGGATGATCTCTTCCGGTTTGACGTTCTTATACAATTTGGAAAGGGCCTTGGTGGTGCGCGGCGTACCCTCGAAACGCGGATAGCCGAGATTCATCTTCTTCAGCTCTTCCAGAAAATCGTCGAGATTCTGCCCGGTGACTTCGAACAGCTCTTCTACGGTCATCGGCAGAACGCAGGAGCCACCCAGGTAATAACGGTTCTTTTCACTGTCGCAAGCGGGGTTCAGCCAGTTTTCCAGTTCAAAGGGTTGGATCTTCATGTTTCTTTCCTTTCTTTATCGATACAGTCTCCGGGTCCTTTCTTGAAAGTGTGGTCACCTTCATTTTAGCATATCTGCTATATGCTTGTCTCTTGTTTTAGCCTTTCCATAACGATGCAAGCGGACAGGAAGCGGTGGGAATACTCCCAATTGCCGAGTGACAGGCATCAGGAAAACTGATATAATATGAGCGATAGTTGGGAAGGATCTGGAAGCAACTCTGTAAAACACACATGAGGGCTTGACGAAAATGACCGTTTTTTTTCAGCCTCTTACAGGCAGCATAAATACCGGTTTCGTAAATGAAGGACGTTTTTAGGCGGCGCGCCGTTTTTTCGGCGCGCTTTTTGATATTGGAAAGGAGTGTTTCAGATGACGGAAAAGGCAAAAGGGAGGATGCTTCTGATCGCAGCTCTCACGGTCATGCTGCTTTTCGTTTTCGCACTGGCTGTGCAAGACGCATATGCGGATGACAGCGGGACGAGCGGGGCCTGCACCTGGCAATACGTGAGCGCCAGTAAAACGCTCACCGTTTCCGGAAACGGCGCCATGGCCGACTATCCGGATGCGGCGTCGGTCCCCTGGTTCAGCTATCGGAACGAGATCCAAAAGGTAGTTATCCGGGAAGGCGTAACCGAGATCGGGGATTTCGCTTTTGACGGCTTATCGATGACCAGTATCACGACCCCGTCCACGACGACCAGGATCGGACAATACGCGTTCGCCTTCTGCCATAAAGTGAGTGAAGGAATTACCGTGAACGGCACCGACTGCGTGATCGAAAACGATGCCTTTAGCGAGAGCAGTACCGAAGCGAACACTTTCATCAAACTGAACGGCGTGAAGAGTGTCGGGGACAGCGCTTTCTATGATGTTTATTATGAAACGCTGGACCTGGGCAATGTTGTTACCCTGGAAGATGCCGCTTTCGCGCTGAACGATCTGGTAGAAGAAGTGGTGATTCCGAAGACCTGTACTTCCGTTGGTTACTGCGCGTTCTCATCCTGCACCCATCTGGAACGGATCATCTTTTTAAACAAAAACACAACGATCGACAGCGATGAACACACGATCTACCCGGACGGCACGCCACAGGCGGAGGTCTGGGGCATGGCTGGATCGACGGCCGAGACCTATGCCAATGACCACAACCGGCCCTTTGTCCTCGGTGGCCTCACGGGGGACTGTGAATGGATCATCGAAAACATCGGCGGAAGTATGACCCTTACGATCAAAGGGCCGGGGAAAACGGAAGATGATTATGATATATCCAGTGAGCAAACGAGGGCGCCCTGGTACTCTGCCCGGGATATGATCCAGGCAATCGTCGTAGAAGACGGGGTTACGAGCCTTGGGAACCAAGCGTTCCGTAAGTGTTCCAGCTTAAAAGCGGTCACCTTGCCCAGCGGCTTGACGGAGCTTGGAGAGCGGGCGTTCAACGAATGCAGTGAACTGGAACAGATCATCATTCCGGAAGGAATTATCAAAATCAAATATGGGACATTCATGGATTGCATAAATCTCAAGGATGTAACGCTTCCGGAAAGTGTGGTAATCATCGGGGGAATGGCGTTTGATCATTGTAAGGAGCTCTACTCGATCAGGATTCCCGGGCCGCTCGAAAACATCGAAGGGGCGGCGTTTGCCGGTTGCCCTCTAACATCGATCTATGGGCATCCCGGATACTATGCGAAGACTTACGCGAAAGCGAGCAACCGCAAATTCTATTGCAGTATTCCGCATGCCTTGGATGAGGGAACGACTATCCAAGAAGCTTCCTGCCTCCAGGAAGGGAGAAAAGAATTCTCCTGCACCCAGTGCGATTATAAAACGCTTGAGTTTTACCCTTTAGGGGGCCACTCCTGGGTGGAGGTTATCGTTAAGCGGGCGACTTTGACCGCAGACGGTGAGATGGAGAAAACATGTACCACCTGCGGGGCGGTGGAAGAAAAGAAGACGATCTATCATCCTCAGACTTTTAATCTTGCCTATACGAAAACCACCTACGACGGGAAAGAAAAGACGCCGGCTCTTACCATAACCGATGCCAACGGGCAGAAGATCGCGGCTACCAACTATATCGTTTCCTATTCGGATAACCAGAACGCCGGCACGGCTAAAGTCAAGGTGACCTTTAAGGGCAATTACTACAGTGAGACGAAGGCACTCAGCTTTACGATCGAAAGAAAGAAGATCACGATTCCGAAAGCCAAGGCCGGGCTGAATTATAACAATACCAAGCAGACTGGCGTTGCTGCGGGGACCGGTTTCACCGTGACGGGAGGGGTTCAGATCAAAGCCGGAACCTATACCGCGAAAGCCATCTTAAAAGATACGAAGAACACCTGTTGGGCAGACGGCCAGACGGTAGTGAAAGCGATTAAGTGGACGATCGCTAAAGTGCCTTTAAGTAAAGCGACAATAGGCGCTATCAAAGCCCAGGAGTTCACGGGGTCCGTGATCAAGCCGGCGCTCACGGTCAAGACGACGCTGAATAAGAAGGCGGTCAGCCTGGCTGCGGGAACGGACTACACCGCGAAGTATACGAATAACATCTACGCTGGCACGGCTACGGTCACTTTAACGGGCAAAGGCAATTATACCGGGACCAGGACAGTGACCTTCAAGATCAACCGGGCCAAGGCGGAGGCGGAGCGGCTTTCGGGCGATAACCGCTACGCAACGAGCCAGGCGATCGCCGACGCGTATAAGCGGGCTCTCGGCGTCAAGCAGTTTGACGCGGTCTGTGTGGCGGATGGTACAAACTACCCGGATGCCCTCGCGGGTTCCGGCTTCGCGTCTTTGAAAAAAGCGCCCATCATTTCCATCAACAAAGCGGCGCCGACTGGCAGAGACACCTTGGGAGCCCTTTCGTATATCCGCAGAAACCTGAAGCCGAAAGGCATGGTCTATATCCTGGGTGGACCCGGTTCGGTCCCGGAAACGGTCGAGCAGACGCTGAAGTCCTACGGGTTCACCGTGAAACGAATCTGGGGACAGAACCGCTATCTCTCCAACATCGCGATCCTGCAGGAAGCCAAGGTCAAAGCCGGCAGCGAGTTCATCGTCTGCACGGGTGCGGACTTCGCGGATGCCTTGTCGGCTTCGGCAGCCGGAAAGCCAGTGCTCCTGGTCGGTGGGACGAAGCTGACAGCGGAGCAGAACGCGTATCTTAAGAGCGTGAGTCCATCAAAATTCTGGGTGATCGGGGACAGCACCGTGGTGGACAGCGGGATCGAAAAAGAACTTAAGACTCATGCGCCGGTCACCCGCATCACCGGCAAGACTACCTACCAACGGTCGGTGGCCATAGCCAAGAAATTCTTCCCGGGGTTGCAGATCCACATCAATATCGCTGACGGCAAGAATTTCCCGGATGCGCTCTGCGGCGGCCCGATGGCTGTGCTTTCGAAAGGCCCGCTTATCCTCGTGGATGACCGGACTGAGGTCATCGATCCGATCCTGAGTTACGTAAAAGCTGCCCGTACCTTTAAAGTGACGGTCTTCGGCGGCACGGGGAGCGTCGGTGAACCACTGGTGAATAAGATCCTGAGCGTGAACTGAGGCCGCATGACGTACCTGGCGGACAGGGAACAATCAAAAGAAGTGGAAAATACCTCTTGCAATGACAGGACGCTTGTGCTAAAATAATCAAGCTGCGCCGGAAAAGGCGTAAATTTATGCGACGGGGACACCTGAGCAGGAAAGAGGTAGAAGCATGAAGGAAGGAATCCATCCTAACTACGTGGAATGTAAAGTTACTTGCGCATGCGGAAATACGTTTATGACGATGTCGACGAAACCCGAGTTGAGACTCGACGTTTGTTCAGCGTGCCATCCGTTCTTTACAGGTCAGCAGAAGTTCATCAACCGCGGTGGACGTATCGAGAAGTTCAAGAGCAAATACAACCTCGACTGATCTGGAGCAAGATTCACGTACGACAAGGGCTGGTCATGGCGACCGGCCCTTTTTCGTAGAAAATCCCGGGCTTTTTGCTTTGATGCGGCCTGACAGGTGACAAGCGCGGTCAAAAATGCTAATATATCTATTTAGGAACGAAACAGATTAAAGAAGAGGGAAATAAATATGTTTGATAAACTCGATTTCATTTTGGAAAAATATCATGAGATGTCGCTGAAGGTCTCGGATCCGGCGGTCATCGCCGACCAGCCGACCTGGCAGAAATACATCAAAGACATGGGCGAGATGGAACCGATCGTCAAGAAGTACGAAGAGTATAAGAACGCGAAAGCGCAGCTGGCCGACGCGAAGGAGATCGTGGAGAACGAGAGCGACGAAGAACTGCGGGATCTCGCCAAGATGGAGATCAGCGAAGCGGAAGAAACGATCGAGCGCCTGACCGGGGAACTGAAGATCCTGCTGCTCCCGAAGGATCCCAACGATGAGAAAAACGTCATCCTGGAGATCCGTGCCGGTACCGGCGGTGAGGAAGCGGCGCTCTTCGGCGGCGACCTTTTGCGCATGTATACGCGTTACGCCGAGCGTCATCGCTGGAAGACCGAACTTATCGACCTCAACGACACCGGCCTCGGCGGCGTGAAGGAAGCGGTCATGATGATCAAGGGCAAAGGCGCCTATTCCCGCCTGAAATACGAAAGCGGCGTGCACCGCGTCCAGCGTGTTCCGGAAACGGAATCCAGCGGCCGTATCCACACCTCTGCGGCGACGGTGGCGGTGCTTCCGGAAGTGGAAGACGTGGAAGTGGATCTCGATCCCAACGACGTCCGCGTTGACGTTTACCGCGCTTCCGGCAACGGCGGCCAGTGCGTCAATACCACTGACTCCGCGGTGCGTCTTACGCATATCCCGACCGGCCTGGTCGTGACCTGCCAGGATGAAAAGTCCCAGATCAAGAATAAAGAAAAAGCCTTTAAGGTCCTGCGTTCCCGCCTTTACGACCTGATGCTGAGCAAGCAGCAGGACGAGATCTCGGCGGAACGGAAGAGCCAGATCGGTACCGGTGACCGTTCGGAGCGCATCCGCACCTACAATTTCCCGCAGGGGCGCTGCACGGATCACCGCATCGGTCTCACCCTGTACCGGCTGGAGGCGATCCTGGACGGCGATATCGATGAGATCATCGACGGCCTGATCACCAGCGACCAGGCGGAAAAGATGAAAGCTTTCTAAACCGCATGGAAACGCTTTTACTGGGAGAAAACCAAGCGGATATTGAAAAAGCAGCCGCGATCATCCGCGCCGGCGGCATCGTCGCTTTTCCGACC
>JAFRYQ010000024.1 GCA_017437565.1 Bacillota bacterium | reverse complement strand
TGGACTATCTGACGGAAAACGAAGGGATCTCCTGCGTGACCGCCTGGTGCGCCGCGGAGAATACCGGCTCGCGGCGCGTGATGGAAAAAGCCGGCATGCGGCTCGCGCGCACGGAAAAAGGCACTCTTACCGTCGGCGAAAAGACCTACGATAAGCAGGTCTACGAATACCGCGTTATAGATAAATAAGGATCACGGGATATAAGGAGCAAAGCAGCATGGAAATTCAAGCGATCACCGACAAACAGGAAAAACAGCATATCGTGCGTTCGGTACTGGAAGCCCTGCCGGAATGGTTCGGAATAGAGGAATCACGGGAGGAATATATCCGGAAAAGCGCCGGGCTCCCCCTCTTCGCCGCTTACGACGGGGAACGCCCGGTCGGCTTCATCTGTCTGCAGCAGACGGGAAAGGATACGGCCGAGATCTGCGTCATGGGCGTTCTGGAAAAATACCACCGCCACGGCATCGGCCGCGCCCTGTTTGCGAGAGCGAAAGACCTGGCTGTGCAGCACGGTTATTCCTTTTTGCAGGTCAAGACCGTGCAGATGGGGAAATACAGCGATTACGACGATACCAACCGTTTCTATATTTCCCTTGGTTTTAAGGAGTTCGAGGTATTCCCGCTGTTATGGGATGAGCAGAACCCCTGCCAGGTCTACGTCATGTCGCTCCGCTAAAAAGGCCCATTCATTGCGGGCCTTTCTTTTTTATTGTCTTTTGAACAGCAGTTTCAGTTCGCTGTCCGCCGTGATAAGCCGGAGGTCCTGCCCGTCGGGGATCAGCTTAATGGCGGCCGGGGTCAGGCCGTCCAATTGTCCGGAATAGCCGGTGATGGCGCCGTCCACTTCCTCCCGCAGCAACGCGCGGAAATCCCCGTACTGGAATTCCAGTCCTTCCGCGGTGCTGACGATATCAAAGGATTCATAAGCCGGATGCGTAAAGGATCCTACCAATTCCGGATGATCGGCTTCCGTAAGGGCCTTCCCGTTCCGGTTTTCCAAAACGCTTTGCTGCATGATATCCCGCTGGGCCAGCCAGTCCGCCAGCATCGGTTCATAGCTGTCCTGCGGCTCCCCGAAGATCAGGGTATCCAGGACGATGGCGCGGGCGATCCTGTGTGCCGGCGTCGTACCGGTATTGAAGCACATGACATAGCCGCAATCCTCACCCGGCAGGAATCCGACCTGCGTATTGAACCCTTCCAGGCCGCCGCTGTGGAAAACGACCGTATGGCCCAGATAATCCGCGTTCAGCCAGCCCAGCGCGTAAGACGCATTCTTCAGATTGAAACAATCTTCCTCCGGAGCCGAGATCACCGGCGTGATGATCTGCTTATACTGTTCGGCGCTGCAAAGCCATCCTCCGTCCGGCGTCTTCCCTTCCCGGCACATCGCCGTGATCCATTTGGCCATATTCTTCATGCTGATGCGGATCCCGCCGCAAGGCGCGGAATAATTGTTGGTCGAATAGCCGCAACGATGCGCCTGGTAGCCGTCGCTGCAATACGGAAGGGCCGGATGGATCCCGGTCATGTCCGCTTCTTCACCGCGGAAGCGGATCGGCTCGATCCCCAACGGCTCCGCGATATACTGCCGGATCTGGTCTTCCCACTTCATGCCGCCCCGGAGCACCTCCTCCAGATAGCCGAGCAGGATGAACATGTGGTTGTTATACTGATATTTATTCCGGAAACCGGTATTCGCCTCCAGAAAAGCCGTTTTACGCATCAGGTTGGCCCGGTCTCCCAGGATCTTTTCCCGCATAAAGTCGTGCCCGGGAAGTCCGGACCGGTGGCTAGCCATGTCCCGGATCGATAAGTGTTTGCCCGCGTAAGGATCGGTCATGGTAAATTCCGGGATCGCGTGATAGATCGGCTCGTCCCAATCGATGAGCCCCTCGTCGACACACTTGGCCGCGAGCATCACGGTCCAGGCTTTGGAACAGCTGGCAACGTCAAAAAGCGTGTCCTGATCCGGCGGGATCCGGTTTTCCCGGTCCGCGTAGCCGTAATGCTCCGTAAAGACGATCTGCCCGTCCCGGATCACGTCCACCACGCCGCCGACGAGGCCGGTCTCCTCGGTCACGCGCTGTAGCGACTGTCTAAGCACCTTTCTTAACTTTTCTTCATTCATCAGCGTTCCATCCTTTCATCAAAGCCGTTCCGCGCCGCAAGAGCCAGTCTGCCCGGCGGACGGATTTCCCGTCGCCGACAGCATGCTCCCTCTTCCATTGACAGGATCATTATATCATAAAAAGCAACTGCCCGGGGCGAAGGCTCCCCGGACAGCTGCTGTGCTTAAGGATTTCGTTAGAAGAAAAACCGTTGCGTTTGCTGTTCTTTATCCCCAGATCTCCTCATCGGTCGGCACCGGACGTCCCGTCATGCAGAGACCGATCTGCGACACGTTGATGAGATGGGTGTAATTCAGGTTCTCGGAAATGCTGTTGTTGCCCCAGGAACCGCAGCCCAGCGTCGTCGTCGGCGAGAAGCCGTTCATGAGGCTGCCGCCGGCACCGGTGGAGCTTGTCTGGTTGACGATCAGCCGGCTGACGGTGAGGTGCTCACCGGCGTATTTAATGTGCTCCATATCGTTGGAATGGACCGCCGTGGTGTGTCCGCGTCCTTCGATATCCAGGTCTCTCTGCGCCATCTCTACGGCTTCCTCAAAGGTGTCATACGGATAGGCGATCATGACCGGGCACATCTTCTCACGGCAAAGCGGTTCTTCGCGGCCGATGCTGCGGGCTTTGATCAGGATCATGCGGGTGCCTTCCGGGACCTCGACGCCGACCAGCTCCGCGACCTTCTGTACGCTCTGTCCGACGACCTTGCGGCTGATCGGGCCGTTGCCCGGGAAGATGGTGTCCGCGAATTTCGCGGCGGTCTCCGCGTCGTCGACGTAGAAGACGCCGTTCTCCTGGAAGCACTTGACGCCTTCCTCATACAGCTCGCGCGGCAGGAAAACGCACTGCTCGCCGGAACAGATGATGCCGTTATCGAAGATACGGCCGGCGATGATCTTGGGGATGGCTTCACCCAGTTCTACGCCGCGGTCGATGATGACCTGGACGTTGCCCGGGCCGACGCCGAGCGCCGGTCTGCCGCTGGAATACGCCGCCTTGACCATGCCGGCGCCGCCGGTCGCTACGACGACGTCGCACTGCCGCATGATCTCGCCGCTCTTCTCCAGCGTCGGTTCCGCTACGGTCTGAATAAGATCGACCGGCGCGCCAAGCTTCTCAAGCTCAGCCCGGAACATCTCGATCAGCTCATTATTCAGGTTCTTGACGGTCGGATGCGGTGCCACGATGATGGCGTTATGGCCCTTCAGGGCAAACATGGCATTGCACATCGGAGTGACGACCGGGTTGGTGACCGGCGTTACCGCGCAAACGACACCCTTTGGTTTCGCGACCCGGATGATGCCGGTCTCGGGGTCTTCCCCGATGATGCCGATGGATTTCTTTCCTTTCAGGCTGTTCCAGATGATCTTCGCTTTCCCGTGGCACTTGGCGACTTTGTCGGCATAGACGCCCATGCGGCTCTCTTCGACCGCCTTCTGGGCCAGCGGTTCGGCGTTATCATAGACCAGTTTGCCGATCGCGCGTACGATCTCATCCGTTTTTTCCTGCGAGAAACTCTCGAATTCCCGCTGTGCCGCTCTCGCCTTCTCTACCAGTTCCGCGACTTCGGCACGCGCTGCCAGAATTGCTTCATTTTCCATGTTTTTCACCCTTTCTTCGTCGCTCGGGACGATTCTTATTTCATCTCAGACAGTTCTGCCTGTACACCATACTCTTCCTTCAGCGCCAGCAGTTTTTCGATGACGCTGTCCGGCACCATGATTCCGGCTTCCGCCCGGCGCTTGGCCGTCCGGTCCTCGATCTCGCCCGGGAAACAAAGCGGCATGGCCCCTTCTACCAGCGGCGCCGCTTCCAGGTATGAATGATAAAATGTCATATGTTCCTTCATCTCCTCTTTCGTCAGGAAAGCGGAGAGGTCGATGGCGATCATCATATGTCCGGTCAGTCCCGGTTCGGTCGGATTGCGGTACATACTCTTGATCTTATCCAGGAAGATACCGCCGGTCAGCAGGCCGGACAGGATGTCGACCACATAAGCCAGCCCCAGGCCCTTAAAGCCCGCGATCGGCAGGAGATATCCCTTCAGGGCTGCTTCCGGATCGTCCGTCGGATTGCCGTCCGCGTCCGCCGCCCAGCCAAAGGGGATCTTGTCGCCCTTGGCCGCCGCGAACCGCAGCTTGCCTTCGGCTACCACCGAGAGCGACATATCCAGCAGGAAGGGATGCTCGGTATAGGTCGGGATCCCGATCGCGATTGGGTTATTACCGACGAGTTTTTTCTTGGCGCCCGGAGCCGTGATCAGAGTCGGCACGTCGGTCATGACGATACCGATCATGCCCTGGTCGATCGCCATCTGGGCATAAGCCGCCGCTGCCCCAAAGTGGTTGCTGTTCTTCACGCCGCCGATTCCGACACCGCAGGCCCGCGCGTTTTCGATTGCGCATTCCATCGCCAGTTTGGCACCGACACAGCCGGCGGCGGCATCGGCATCGACCAAGGTAATGGCTTTCGCCAGCTGTTCCGTCTTCAGAACCGGTTTTACGTTGATGGCGCCACATTTCATCCGGTCGACGTAGTTCGGCACCCGCAGCACGCCGTGAGAATCGATCCCGCGCAGATTCGCGATGACGATGGTATCCGCGTACCAGGAGGCATCTTCCGCCGGCATCCCGGCTTTCTCGAAGAGCTCACAGACAATGTCTTCAAGACTCCGCTCCGGTAAGTTTTCATGTTCTCAGCCATAATAAACCGCCTTTCCCTACAGGAATTCCTTATTCACGCAGAACTCCGGTTCTCTTCCTTCCAGAACCGCATCGATTCCTTTCGCGACGTTAATGGACATTCTCCGCCGCGCGTCTTCGCTGATCCCGCCGGTATGGGGCGACAGCAGGACATTATCCAGCTGATAGAGCGGATGAGCGAAATTGGGCGGTTCCGGGGTGAACGCGTCGAGCGCGGCACCGGCCAGCTTGCCGGTGGTCAGCGCTTCGTAGAGCGCGTCTTCGTCCACCAGTACCCCGCGGGCGAAATTGATCAATAAAGCGCCCGGTTTCATGAGCGCGAGCGTCTCGCGGTTGATGATCTTTTCGTTCTCTTTCGTGCCTGGCATGTGCAGCGTCAGGACGTCTGCAGCCGCCAGCAGTTCCTCAAAGGTAGCGGCGTATTTGTAACCGGCCGCGCGGACCTGCTCTTCCGTCAGGAAAGGATCATAGACGACCACGCGCATCTTCAGCACGCTGGCGATCTCCGCGACGTGACGACCGATCCGGCCCAGGCCGGCAATGCCGATGGTACGGCCTTCAGCGTCGTAGAAGCCGCCGCCGTCGCGGCACTTCCAGTTTCCTTCGTGCATGGCGCGGTCGAAATAGCTGATCTTTTTCAGCATCGCGCCCATGGCGAAAATCGTATGCTCCGCCACCGAAAGGCTGTTGGCCGGACCAGTGGTCAGGACCGCGATCTTCCGGGCGCTGGCCGCCTCCACGTCGATGTTATCGACACCGACGCCGTTCTTTGCGATCGACTCCAGCTTCTCACCGGCGGCAATGATATCCTTATCGACGACGGTCAGCCGGGTGACGATAGCGCTGGCGTCTTTTACTGCCTCCAGCAGGAACGCTTTATCTTCGTTCTCCGGACAGACGACGTCGTATTTCTCCCGCAGCATGTCCATCCCCGCGGCATGGATCGCCTGGATATAGAGGACTTTCTTTTTCATGACGCAGCCCCGCTTTCTGCCGCCTTGGCTTTCCGTTGATTGATGATGTATTTCACGATCGGGAAGAGGAAGGCGACGATACTGATGATCAGCAGTACACAGCAGATCGGACGGGTGAAGAATACGGTCCAGTCACCCATGGACTGCTGCATAGCCCGCCGGAAGTTCGCCTCAACGGTCTTGCCGAGGATCAGGCCGAGCAGGATCGGCGGTACCGGGTAACCGGTCTTCTGGAAGAAGTAGCCGAAGACGCCCATGATCAGCGCGCATTTAATATCGAACGAGTAACCGCGGACAGCGAAGGCCCCGATGCAGCAAAGCGAGAGGACGATCGCCATCAAAGCGCTCTGCGGCACTTTCAGGATCTTCAGGAAGGCCTTCACACAGACGAGTCCGAAGAAACACATGGCGATATTGGCCACGATCATCAGGATATAGATGCCGGTCGCGACCTCCGGCCGGTTGACGAAAAGCATCGGTCCCGGCGTGATGCCCTGCAGCATGAGTGCGCCGAGCAGCACCGCCGTAACGGTGTCGCCGGGTACGCCGAGCGCCAGGAGCGGGATCAGCGCGCCGCCGGTAACCGCGTTATTGGCGGTCTCGGAGGCCACGACGCCGTTCGGGTTCCCCTGCCCGAAACTGTCGGGATCTTTCGACGCTCGTTTCGCTTCGTTATAGCTCATCCAGGAAGCGGTGCCGCCACCGGTCGCCGGAATAATGCCGACTACGGTGCCGATGATCGCGGAGCGGATGAAGTTGACGGGGTATTTGACCAGGAAGCGGAACAGGCCTTCACTCTTGCCCTGGTAATCCGCGATCTCCCGGACAACTTTCGGTTTCACGGAATCGCCGATATTGGCGAGCACTTCGGAAATTGCGAAGAGACCGACCAGTGCGGTGACGATCTCGATACCGGCCATCATGCGTACGTTCCCCAACGTGAAACGCGGTGTACCGGTGATCGAGTCGATACCGATCGTAGAGAACATGAAGCCGAGCATCGCGGAAATGATCCCCTTCAAAGGATTCTTCGCCGCGAGCGAGGTGACCATGCTCATGCCGAAGATACCGACTGCGAAGTATTCGGGAGCGCCGAACTGCAACGCGAAATTCGCCAGCGCGCCGGCCGCGAACATCAGAACGATGCAGCTGAAGATGCCGCCCCAGAAAGAACCGATCGTCGCAAGTGATAAAGCTTCCCGAGCCCTGCCGGCTTTATTCATCGGATAGCCGTCCAGGACGGTTGCCGCGGCTGCCGGCGTACCGGGCGTACGGATCAGAATGGCGGTGATGGAACCGCCGTAGATGCCGCCGCAGTAGACGCCCAGGAGCAGGGCCATGGAATCGATGACGTCCATGCCGAAGGTGAAGGGCATGAGCAGCGCTACGCCCATCGTCGCCGAAAGGCCGGGCAGAAACCCAAAGATGATACCAGCTACGGTGCCGATAAATACCAGTATGATCGTCGTTATAGACATTCCTAACATTTTATCCGCACCTCCTTACAGGAAACTGATGCCCGGCAGGCTGACCAGCAAGACATAACGGAACACCAGATACAGCACGACCGTGACGCCGACCGGCAAGGCGATCAGCCGGATCCAATTGCGCTCGCCAAACATCCAGAGCGCGATGAAAACGAGCACGATGTTGCTGATGATATAGCCGAAGATATCGATCAACCAGCTGTAGGCGAAGATGATGGCCATCATCAAAATGGAGATCTTCAGGCTCTTGGCATCCAGCGGATCGCGTTTCTCCTCCTTATCCTCGGTCATCAACGCTTTCCGGATGTCCAGGATCAAGACGACGGCGTTGCAGATGAGGAAGAGGATGAGGATAAAGCGGGGCAAGGTCGCGGTCGTCCCCCACGTGCTCTGGTCGCCGGTCTTGCCGGTGCCGAGCTGATTGGCCAGATGCAGCCAATATCCTCCGATCGCCAGCAAAGCGATGCTGACGAAGATTTTCAGGTTAAATAGTTTTTTCATAAGGGCACTCCTACCATAATGCGCCTTCTGCCCGGTATGCGTAATGCGGGTTCTGCGTCGCGAATTTGGCGCCGGTGATCTGCAGGGTGCAGCCGCTGATATAGCCGGCCGCTTCCGAGGCCAGGAAGAGATAACCGCCGACCATGTCGTCCGGCGTAGCCAGGCGCTTCATGGAAATGGCGCTTACCAGGCGATCCCAGTTCTTTTCGCAATTGTCCCGGGTCAGTTCGGTGACCGTCATGCCAGGCTGGATGCTGACCACACGAATGTGGTCGCCGGCCAGTTCGGAAGCGAAGACGCGCGTCAGCTGTTCAGCCGCGCCTTTCGTCGCGCTGTAGAGCGAAATACCGCTCGTCGGAATCGTCGCCGTAAAGGACGTGGTATTGATGATGACCCCGCCGCCGGTTTTCTTCATGACCTCGGAAGCGTAGGCACAACCGAAGAAAACGGATTTCAGATTGGTATCGACGACTCTGTAAAAATCCTCTTCCGTAAACTGCTGGAAGGGTTTGCGGCACTGCGCGCCGGCATTATTGATGAATACGTCCAAACGTCCGTAAGTTTTTTCTACGTTTTCCACGAAGCCCTTTAATTGTGCGTTATCCGCTACGTCCACGCTCTCACCGTACAGTTCCAAGCCTTCCTGCGCGAATTTTTCTTTCAGGGCTTCTATTTTTGCCATGCTGCGGCCGCAAACAGCAACTTTGCAGCCTTCTTTCGCAAAGGCCAGCGCGACCGCTTCGCCGATTCCGGCGGTACCGCCGGTGATGGCAACGACTTTATCCTTAAGCTTCAGATCCATGTTCGGTTTCCTCTTCTTTCCTTCCTACGCATCCCGGGATACGGGACTCCTTATGAACAGATATCCCCCACCGCTTTGCAGGGGCGGGGGATATCCGCTGTTTAAGATTCAGTTATGATTTTCTTTTGTTCCGCGTGATTACTCGATCATGCCGATCGCCTTCAGGACGTCGTGGTTGCTCTGATAGTCGCGCTTCCACGTGGCGGTGATGCCTTCCATGGTGTCGAGAACGACCGGGTTGCCCAGGTTCGTGAAGGTTTCCTGCATCTCCGGAGTCTGCATGATGTCAAGGATCTCATATTCCAGATATTTCAGGATGGCTTCGTCGGTGCCCGCCGGAGCCGCGAAAGCATACCAGGTGCCGCCGTTGGTGGTGTAACCGAATTCGGTGATGGCCGGAACGTCCGGATTGATCTCCTGACGCTCATTCGCGAGAACGACGACCGGCTTGAAGTCGCCGGACTCATAGTAAGCGGACGGTTCCGCGTAGATGGAAGCAACCGCGTTGATATGATCGCCAAGCAGAGCGGTACAGGCCGCCGCGCCGCCATCATAAGCGATGTGGTTCAGCAGGTTCGGATCGCCCGCGATCTCCAGGCCCAGCGCGGAAACCGCAACGTGGTGCGCGCCGCCGGCGCCGGAGGTGCCGTAGGTCAGCGTGCCCGGATTTTCCTTAGCTGCCGCGATGAGGGATTCAAAGTCCTGATATTCGCCCTTGGAGCTGACCGTGATGAAGGTCGGGGAAGCGGATACCTGGCAGATCGGAGCAAAGTCTTCATCGGTGTAGCCGACGTCCGAGGTCCACGGAGAGAGCGTGCAGGCGCCCATCGCCGTCAGGATCAGCGTATAGCCATCGGGCTTGGAAGACGCCAGAGCCGCCATGCCGACCGCGCCGGAAGCACCGGGCTTATCATCGACAACGACGGAGACGCCGAGTCTTTCGGCCAGTACTTCACCTACCGCTCTGGACATCAGGTCAGAGCCGCCGCCTGCCGAATACGGGCAGATGATGGTGATGGTCTTCTTCGGCCAGTCAGCCGGTTTCTCAACGGGTTCCAGCGCGATGCCGCCTTCGGAAGCTTCTTCCGCGGGCTCTTCCGCCGGTTCCTCAGCAGGTTCTTCCGCCGGTTCCTCAGCAGGTTCTTCCGCGGGCTCTTCCGCCGGTTCTTCTGCAGGCTCTTCCGCCGGTTCTTCTGCTTCCTCAGCCGGTTCTTCCGGTTTGGTCTCCTGCTGCTGCGAAGATCCTCCGCACGCAGCCAGCACGAATACCATCAGTGCGATCAGGAGCAGTGCCAATACTTTTTTCTTCATTTCGTTCCTCCTTATATTCCTTAAACCTCTCTAGCCTTATGCCAGCGAGCTTTTAAGCTCTTCGAACATGGCGTCGACTTCTTTCACCTTGGCGGCGATCTTCTCTTCGTCGACGGGTAACGTATAGTCCTGCGGCCAGATCACGCGTTTGTCGGTCATGCCGCGCAGGGAAATGGCGTATTTCGCGGCGGCGGTCCCGTTCTTGGACATGGCGAGGATCTTGGACGACTCACGGACCAGATTGTTGTACTTTAACGTTTTTTCGATGTCGCCACTGCGCGCCGTATTGAAAGCAGTTACGAACATTTCCGGGAAACAGGGCGCTAAAGCCGGAATGAAGCCGGAAGCGCCGAGCAGGACTTCCGTCAGCGCCTGGGCGGTCGCGCCGCTCAGCGTAGCGAAATCTTTTCCTTCGAAAGCCTGCATCACCTGGATGAAGCTGGTATAGTCGCCGGAGCTGTCTTTCACGCCGACCACGCGCTCATCGAGATTACCGATCTTAATGATCGTATCCGCCGTCAGTTTCAGCCCCGTGAACGGCGGGATATTGTAAATGATGAGTTCCGGAATGTCGGTCTGCTCCAGGATCCGTTCGAAATGACGCACGGTTTCATCCTGCGAGGTGTGCCGATCGTAGAAGACCGACGTCACGGCAGCCGTGGTAACGCCGAGGTCCTGCGCGCGTTTGATGTTCTCGATCACGCGGCGGGTACTGGTATCCATGCAGCCGGCCATGACCGGGATCCGTCCCTTCACCTGGTCGATGGTGATGCGGATGGCATTATCGCGTTCCTTCTGGGTCAAAGCCATCGTTTCGCCGTTGGTACCGGCTACCAGGATGCCGTGCAGGCCGCCTTTGATGCAGTATTCAAGCAGCGCGCGATATCCTTCTTCATCGACGTTTTCATATTGATCCACCGGCGTGATGATCGGCGGGATCACGCCATGGAATTTGGTTTCTTTCTTCACGAATACCTCCCTCTTCTTCTCAACAAATATATGCTGGTCGTTTCGCAGCTTGCTTCTGTCTACTCAAGAAGCAAATCTTGTGCCATTTTTAAAATCCCATCCCTGGGGCCCTGTAAAGCCGCCAAATTGCCTATATAATCAGAATATTCAGCACCGTCCGGTCTGTTCCTGCATCTCTTCTCGCTGCTATTCTATTTGCATTTTGCGATTTTTTGCATTTTCGCTTGTTATTCTGCAAATATTCGGTATACTATTCTTATCCGAACACTTGAATCAGGAGGATTTTACATGGACTATACCATCGCCTTTATCCTACCCGGCATAAAAACCTGTGAGACGGTCCGCCGTTATCTGGCGGAACGGCACATCGATTATCCCGTTTTAGCCCAATCCACCGAAGAAGCCGTCCAGAGCGCCCGGAATATGATCACGCGGGGACTGCGGCTCGTGATCTCCTACGGCCTGACCATGATCCAGATCGAGAATACATTGCCAGTCCTGACTATGGAGCTCCCTTTCAGCGGCCTGGACACGCTGGTCGCCGTTCGGGAGGCCCTGTCCCAGACCAAGAACGGCCGCATCGCCCACGTCGGTACCCCACATATGTATCACCTGGTACAGCGCAGCCTACAACTTCTCGACCTCGATGAAAACCTCGTCTATTTTTGCGAACTCGCTAAAGGTTCCAACCAGGAACGGCGGGTTCAGGATATGCTCGACCAGGGCTTTGATACCATAATCGGCGGTTTTAAGGTCGCCCGTTATGCCCAGGAACACGGCCGTAACGGCATCGAATTCGACGTCGACGAGCTCTCGATCGAGATCGCCCTGCTCAGTGCCCAGACGACCGTCAATTACCTGCGGCGTTTGGAAGAGCAGACGGAGCTGGAGCGGGCGATCATGAATTCCAGCTCGGACGGCGCCATCGTTCTCGATCCGAACCGCCGCATCACGCTCCTGAACCCGGCGGCCTTGGAGATCTTCGGCAAGACCGCCAACGTCCTCACCGGGCGCGTTTTGGAAGAAGTCCTCTCCGATAACAAGCTGGTCGATATCAACGTCTATAATGAGATGCCTGAACGGCAGGCCACCAATTTCATCCCGGTCATCCTGCGCGAACTGCCCGTCAAGCTGAACGGGGAAAACCGGGGCAGTGTCGTTTCGATCAAGAAAGTATCTGAGATCCAGGAACTGGAATACCAGACGAGAAAGGATATCTTGCTGAAAGGGCTTATTGCCCGGCATACTTTTTCCGATCTGCTCGGAAATAGCGCGCCTTTCGTGCAGGCCAAAGAACAGGCTGCCGTCTACGCCACTTACGACAGCCCCATCCTGATCTATGGGGAGACCGGCACCGGCAAGGAGCTCTTCGCGCAAAGCATCCATAACGCCAGCCCCCGTAAGAGCCAGCCCTTTGTCGCCATCAACTGCGCGGCTTTGACCGAGACCCTGATCGACTCTGAGCTCTTTGGTTACGCGAAAGGCGCGTTTACCGGCGCCAATAAAGAAGGAAAACAGGGCTTATTCGAAATCGCCAATAACGGCACCATCTTCCTGGATGAAATCGCCGAAACGTCACCGACCATTCAAGCTAAACTCCTCCGCGTGATCCAGGAAGGCGAAGTCATCCGGGTCGGCGGCGATAAGGTCATCCGGGTCAACACCCGTATCATCTGCGCGACGAATAAGGATCTTCTGGCTTTGATCCGCGACGGCAAATTCCGGGACGATCTCTATTACCGGCTTTGCGTCCTGGACGTCAATATCCCGCCGCTGCGGGAACGTCCCGGCGACATCCGCCTGCTCGCGGATGCTTTCGTGAAGAGCAGCGCCAAGAAATACGGCCGCAGCGCGGAAACCTTCTCTCCACGCGCCTTTGACGTTCTGGCCTCCCTGCCTTTCTACGGCAACGTCCGGGAACTGCGCAGCGTCGTGGAACGTCTCGTCATCACCGCGGACGGGCCGGTGATCGACGTCCGTTCCCTGGATAAGATCAACCTGCGTCCGCCGGCGGCGTCCATCCATAAACCCGAGTCTGTTTCCGCGGTCGCTGCCTTAAACATTAAGGACAATGAACGGCAGCTGATCATCGACGCGCTCCTGGAATGCAGCGGCAATAAACGCGACGCCGCCGCGCTGCTTGGCATTGACCTCTCCACGCTTTATCGCAAAATAAAAACCTACCGGATCACGAAAGACGAATTCCGATAGGCAGCTATAAAACTAAAACCATTCTGCAGAAAGGAAAAGCCATGAAAAAGGTAGAAATGAACATCGATCCCCGCTGCCTCGCCATGATCCGCGATCTCTCCAATGCCCCTGCTCCTTCCGGATTTGAGGACGAAACGCTGGCCGTTGTGCGCCAGTACGCGGAAGGTCTCGGCGAGATCAGGGAAGACCGCCTGCGGAATCTCTATATCCGTCCGGCCGGGGTGAACAGGACCAGCGGAAAACCGCTCCTGATGCTGGACGCCCATGGCGATGAAGTCGGCTTCATGGTCCATTCGGTGAAGGATAACGGCACGATCCGGTTCGTGGCCCTGGGCGGTTGGGATCCGGGAACGCTGCCCGGCTCCAAAGTGCTCGTCCGCAATGCGGAAGGCGCCTTCATCCCCGGCCTCATCGCGGCGAAACCGCCGCACTTCATGAAGGCCGCGGAAAGCGGTGCCCGGACAGAGATCAGCGACCTGGTGATCGACGTCGGCGCCAGAAGTAAAGAAGAAGCGATCCGGGACTTCGGGATCCGCGTTGGCGAACCCATCGTCCCGGACGTCAGTTTCCAATATGATGAAAAGCACGACATCATGACCGGCAAAGCCTTCGACTGCCGAATCGGCGTGGCAGCGCTCGTCGAGACGATGAAACGCTTAGCCGCCGAGGATCTAAAGGTCGACCTCGCCGGCGTCGTCTCCGCCCAGGAAGAAGTCGGCGACCGTGGCATTAAGGTCGCGGTGAACCAGGTGCGGCCGGATATCGCCATCTGCTTTGAAGGATGCCCGGCGGACGACACCTTCACCGAACCCTATGCCATCCAGACGGCTTTGAAAAAAGGGCCGATGCTGCGCTTCATGGACGTCTCGGTCATCTGCTCGCCCCGCTATATGCGCTATACCCTCGATCTGGCGGAGCGCCTGGGGCTCGCCGTACAGACCTCCGTGCGGGAGGGCGGTGGTAACAACGGCGCCGTCATCACGACGGCCTTGGACGGCGTCCCAGTCATCGTCATCGGTATCCCGGTCCGCTATATCCATTCCCATTACGGAATCACGTCCTATTACGATTTCGAAGCGGCGGTCCGCTTAGCTACGGAACTCATCCGCTCCCTGGACGC
>JAFRYQ010000023.1 GCA_017437565.1 Bacillota bacterium | reverse complement strand
ACGGAAGGCCTGATCAGTCATGTGCTGTCGGAGCGGATGAGCAGAGACCCGTTGGGGTGGAGCAGACGCATCGCCGGAAAGCTGGCGAAACTGAGAGTGTTTGTATTAAATGGCGGCGTGATCGATGCTTCTGCTTTCAAGGGGGAAGCAGAAGAGCGTTACAGTGCGTACAGTGAACGAATGATCGAAGAGATCCGAAACCACAGATACGACTGGAGCATGTACGAGCACGAGCAAACCCCCTTTGATGGGAACAGCGGAACGCAGCGCGCGATCCGTGCACTGGGAAGAATGGAGCGGATCTCTTGACTCTTGTCAAGCAAAAACTCCACAACAACTTGACACTGCCCGGGGAAACAATTGACATGACCTTTACGTAAAAATATAGTAAAATAAGGAAAGAGCAGCTTACGGAAATGACAAGGGAGTCCGGTATGGCAGATTTGAAATTCATCCTTTGCGGCAAACTCTTTAACGGGATCGACGAGGAATTCCTTGAGTGCTGGAAGATCCTTATGGACGGGAGTAAGATCGCAGCCTGGCTGCGGGACTTCCTGGCCGACTCCTATGCCATGCTGGATTGCTGCTTCGTCATGAAAGACGGTGTCGTTTACGCAACGGAATCCGATTTAAGCTAATACATTTGGTAAAGCCGGGAACGAAGAAAGCCACACCTCTGAGAAAATGACCAAGAAAACCATTCACATTTTGATAACGCTTCTGATTATGCTCGTCTTCTCCAGATTCCTGATCCGGATCGTGGATGCGACCGTGCAGATCGATGATGATCTGGGCGTCCTGGTCCTGTTGTTGATCCTGACGAACACCATGATCGGGGTGATCAGCTATAAACTGTATAAAGCCCGCTAACCGGCACGGAGGCGCGGGAGTCAGGCCCCTGCCATATCCGGAAAGACGAGATTGCTCTACCACGATTAGAATAATGATCAAAAACCATTACCATACCATCATCATCGGGGCGGGCCCCGCGGGTCTGGCCTGCGCGCTCACGCTGCTGGCGCAGGGGATCGACGACCTGCTGGTGGCGGAGAAGCATACCTTTCCGCGGGACAAATGCTGCGCCGGCTATATCACCCGGAAGACCGAGAAGAAATTCAAGAGTTTCGGCCTCGACCCCGCGGACTGCGGCTACTCCTATATCGAGGATTTCCGGCTTTATTTCAAGCTGAAATGCCGGCAGCGGATCGAAAATAAATTCCTCTTTACCAGCCGCGAGATCAACCGGGTCGCGCTTGACGAAGCTTTTTTCCGGCTGGCGAAATCCCGCGGCGTCCAGATCGCGGAGGATCTGCCGGTTACCGGTCACGATCCGGAAACGAATAAGCTGACTCTGGGGAAAACGCAGATTGTCACCTATGACTACCTGGTCTTCGCCGACGGGACGCTGGGCTTCGGCAGCGCCTATCAAAGCACCGCCCGGCGCAATCTCGCGATGCAGCTCATCTTTCCCAGCGACCGGCCTGACGGCATCGAGATCCACTTCGGTGTTACGAAACGCGGTTACTCCTGGGTCAGTACCTATCAGGGCCTGACCAACGTTGGGATGACGGACGAGTTCCGCCAGACTGAGGATTATAAAAAGATTTTCGCGGATTTTTTAAAGGATCTGGGATTGGAGACGGATCTCACCGGCCTTTACGCCGCCTTCACGCCGATCGGCGTACGCAAGCCGGTGCTGAGAGAAAACATCTATTTCGTGGGCGATGCGATGGGGGCTTGCGATCCCTTTACGCTGTCCGGAATCAATTACGGCTTAATGAGCGGGGAAAAAGCGGCGCTCGCGATCGCTGCGGAAGATCCGCGGATCCTTGAGGATTATGCCCGGAAACTAAGCACGAAGTTCACGGTCATGCGCCTGATTATGAAAGTGTTCTACGTTCCCTGGATCCACTGGCTCGTCTTCAACGTTGGCTGCCGGTTCCTGAGCGGCCTGGTGACCTTCTTCTTCAACCGCTTCCTAAATAAGAAATAGGGAAGTTAACGATGGATCAGGGCAGCAATTTGACAGGGATTAGGAATCAATACAGAAGAGGTGGGATCATGAACATCGAATGGGAAGACGGGTTCCGGATCAGCGTCCGGGCCGAGAACGGGGAAGTGACGATTTCCGCTAACCGGGCTGGGCTACTTTCCCTGGCGGGTCAACTAAGGGCACTGGCGCAGGGAGTGCCTGGGGACCATATTCATTACGACGCATTCAATTCGCTGGAAGACGGTTCCTGTGAGCTGGTCATCGAACGGATCGAGGATGAAAGAAACGGACAAGGAGCAAGGAAATGAAAAAGATGAAAACCGGAAAACCATGGGTGCTATTTCTTGTCACGCTGCTGGTCGTTGCTTTGATGCCGCTTCCCGTGTTGGCGGAAGGCGACCAGGAGACCATAGAAGTCACGGAATCCGAACCGGCGAAACCGGCTGACGGCGGCGCGGAAGCGGAGACCGGCGAAGAAGCGGAAGATGGTGAACCTGTTCGCGAACCGGACGCAGATTCGGAAACTGATCCTGCCGATTCAGAAGCTGAATTGGGGAATGAAGCGGACGAAACCGAAGCGGACGAACCGGAAACCAAAGAAGAGCCGGAGGCGTCCGGGGAGGCGAAACACGAGTCCCTGGCCGGGGAAGCGACGTTGGTGGAGCATATGGAGATCCTGCTCAACGGACCGACGTGCGGGGAAGTGTTGGATCCCTCCAATGAGGACTGCAGGCCGGATCCTTTTGTTGTCGTGGTCCTTGGCGACGAGTGGTTATATGACGTGACAGAAACGAACTTTGCTGCCTGGGTCGCAAGTTATGACGAGGAATCTTATGAACCTTACGCCGAGCCGGTAAAGGCCGTCGGCGGAGAAGCGTATCTGGCCTATTTTTCGATAACCCCTGCCGAGGGTTACGTCTTCGCGGAGGATATTGAGATCTGGGACGCCGAAGAGGAAACAGAAATCGGGGCGATCTCCGTAGAACCGGGGAAGATCGTGGTGGCAATGTCGGCCATCGCAAAACACGATGTGGATTACGACACGATGGAACATGGGGACGCGAACTGCGTTACGCCGGGATATGATAAATATACCTGTCCGGGCTGTGGAGAAGAGTTTTACGAAGAAAACGGAATAGATCCCGACGAGCATGAATGGGGCGAGTGGACGGTTGACGGGGAACCAACGGTTCTGGAGACCGCGAGCAAGACCCGCCGCTGCCAGCTTTGTCAAAAGGAACAGACCAAGACGGTGCCCCGTCTTTACGCGAAGGTTTACGAGCCGGAAACGTCCTGGCCGATGGCCGCGACCGTCGCCTGGCGGGCTGATAGCAACATCTTCGACGTGGCCGGGGCGGAGGTGCGCCCACAGGTCGCCTTCGTTACGGTGGACGCCAGCCTCCGTATCCTGGACGCAGACGGCGGCGTTTTAGCGGACGACATAGAACAATACGTGCGGGAAACCGCGCCGACGGTCATCCCGGCCTTCTGCATCCGGGACGGCGCTGCCGCGGAAGCGCTGAAGAACTGGCTTGCTGAGAGCGGCTTT
>JAFRYQ010000022.1 GCA_017437565.1 Bacillota bacterium | reverse complement strand
TAACCATCCAGGTCTTTCTTGTTGACCGTAATCTTGCCGGTTCCGGGGATCAGTCTGACACGGGCGACGGAAGATTTTCTTCTGCCGGTACCCTGATACTGCAGTTTTGCCATCTTCTATTCCTCCCTTCCCCTAGAATTCCAGCACTTCCGGCTTCTGCGCCGCATGGGCGTGTTCCGGACCTGCGTAAACTTTCAGCTTCTTGAACATCTGGCGTCCGAGCTTGCCGTCCGGGAGCATGCCCTTCACGGCGTGACGAATGATCTCTTCGGGCTTCGCAGCCTGCAGCTTTTCAAAGCTGACTTCGCGGAGACCGCCCGGATAACCGGTATGTCTCTTGTAGATCTTCTCTTTTCTCTTCTTGCCGGTGACCTCTACCTTCTCGGCGTTGATGACGATGACGTAGTCGCCACAGTCAACATGCGGGGTGTAGGTCGGTTTTCTCTTGCCACGGAGAACCATCGCGACTTCCGAAGCGAGGCGT
Organism: Bacillota bacterium; assembly: GCA_017437565.1. Lineage (GTDB taxonomy): Bacteria > Bacillota > Clostridia > Peptostreptococcales > Anaerovoracaceae > Eubacterium_B. The sequence continues at coordinate 5,570 of JAFRYQ010000022.1, read as the reverse complement.
CCGAGCGTCTTGCCCTCAGCGTCGACCACGTACCACTTACGCTCGACTTCGAGGGGCTTGGCGATAAATGACTTCATGTCTCTTCCTTTCTACCTACTCGGTTTGCTTTCCCGGCAAACGGTTTCGGCTGTGCCTACTGGGATCGCTTTCTCTCATCAAAGCATCCGGCGATCGTGTTCGGTCTGAACTAAAATGACTTTAGCGTGCGGCTCTGCCGGACGGTCAACCATCCTGAACCGCATCACAAATCTCACGCCCGAAAGCGCAAGCACGAGTAGTATACCAAAGCGCCTTTGAAAATGCAAGCTTTTTCTTTCCCACAAACCCCACAAACCCCATAAATGTGGGTCCCTCGTAAATGCGGCGGGATCAGATTTCGCTTAAATCAATAGTCAGTTTCTCACGGAAGATCTTTACCGGAACCGGCTGGTCGAAGCGGTATTCCGTCTCCGCTTTCATGCGCTGGATGGCGCGTTCCATGCCCTGTACACTCTTCCGCTCTGTTTCGGTCCAGTCGTAAGTATAGACGATCCGTTTTTCCGGGTCGATCATCCAATACTCCCGTACGCCGGCCTCAAAATACTTCCGGCATTTCAGATCCCGGTCTTTGCCCCGCGTGGAAGGCGACAACACTTCCGCTATGAAATCCGGAGCGCCGAAGATATTCTTTTTCATGATGATATCCTGCCTGCAGACTACGAATACGTCCGGCTGCAGAGACGTCCTATTATCCTGATCGATCCGGGTATCGAGCGGCGCCATATAGACATGGCATGGGCCTTTATTGGCTTTGATGAAGGCTTTGAGCTGGAAAAACACTTCTCCCACCACGTCCTGATGCCGGATGGTCGGTGAACTCAAGGCGTACAGATACCCGTCGATCAGTTCGAAACGCAGGTCCTCCGGCAGATTCTCCAAGTCTTCGGTCGTGTACTCCCCCTGTTTTTTACGCAGAAGGAAATCCCGGTATTCATCAACCGGATCCCCGGAATACGCTTCATAAGCCGCCAGCGTTTCCGCGATATCGGAGGCGTCGTCATAGCTGGAATCATGGTATTCCGCTAGTTCTTCCGCCACCGGTAAAACTGCGGATTCCCATGCCCCGGTTTTTTCCCACGGCGCCGGAGAATTTGCTCCCCTCCGGCTGCCTGGCGTCTGATGTGTCTCTGGGGATAAAATTCGTTCCAACGCCAAGATCGTTTCATAACGCGGCGATTTGGTATAGCCGCCGAAGATCTTCTGCAGAGTCCCAACCGGGACGCCGCTTACTTCCGCCAGTTTGGCATAGGTATAACCCAGATACTTCCGCCTGCGGTTCATTTCTTCAATGGATAACATGGCTTTCCTCCTTCCATCCGTCAGTGGCAGCACCAATCATATGTTAGCACATGGGCGGTTACTAATCAACCTTTTTTGGATAATATTTAACCATTTAATGTTTGTGTCTGCGGATCAAAGGCGACCGGTGGGGAGCGGATCCGGGCAGATTCTGTCATTTTTTGCAAAATCTGTCCGGAAATAGCTGGAAATCTGGGCAGATTCGGCCTATTTTCGCAAAATCTGCCCGGATTGACACGGCGCCGCGGCTGGCCTGCCTCGGCGATGAGGCTTGACGAATGGCGAAAATGCAATAAAATAGTAGGAAAGGCCAGGCCGCAGAGCCGCCGGGAAAGTGAGGATATGAGATGAAGATCAGCGAACTGCTTGCCGATATTGAATATGAACTGCTCCAGGAAGGGCCGGACGCGGAGGTGACCGGGATCTGCCATGATAACCGTAAACTGAAGGCCGGCGACGCCTTTGTCTGCATTCAAGGCGTACACTTCGATACGCATAACGTGACGGAACAGATCGCCGCGGGCGGCGCGGTGCTCATCGTCTGCGAGCGGGAAGTAAAGGTTCCGGCCGGCGTCACCGTCATTCAAGTTACCAATACCCGTTCGGCGACCGCCTATCTGGCGGCGGCTTTCTATGGCCACCCCGAGAAGAAGATGACCTTAGTCGCCATCACCGGTTCCAAAGGCAAGACGACTGCCACGCATATCATGGCTGCCATCCTGCGGGAAGCGGGCCTGAACACCGGCACCATCGGCACGAACGGCGCCATCTTCCCGCTTTGTCCGGAAGCGCTTACCGTTTCCGGCGCCGAACGTTTCCACTACACCGAAGCCCCGGAGCTGCCCGGCTATTTCTATTATGAGACGCATAATACGACGCCGGAACCGATGGAACTCTATATGTATATGGCCATGATGGTGAAGGCCGGCTGCACGCATCTGGTCATGGAAGTCTCCTCGCAGGCGGCCAAGCAGAACCGCACCGACGGGCTGCGCTACGAATACGGCATTTGGACCAATCTGGCCACCGGCGACCACATCGGGCCCACCGAGCACCCGACCTTTGAAGATTATATGGCCTGTAAAGCGGTGGTCCTGAATGCCAGCCGCGTCTGCTTCCTGAACGCGGACGACCCCTATTATCAGGATTTCCTTCCCTATATCGAGCCGGCGGACCCGGCGAAGGGCCGCTTCCTCTATACGTACGGGGAAGGCCGCGGCGACTTGCACGCCTACGACGCCATGACCGGCGACGGGATGACGGCAGGCGGGGAACGCTTTGATGAAAAGGCAGAGGCCGCATCCGCGCCGGATTATATTGGCACCGGTCTCCGCAAGCGCTACGACGAAACCCGCCGTGAACCTTTCCTGGACTTCTCCGTGCGCGGGAAATGCGCGATCGACGTTTCCATGAACATGCCCGGCGAATTCAATATGTATAACGCGCTGCCCTGCATCGCGCTGGCTGACCAGCTCGGCGTTCCCCACGCCGCCATTCAGTCCGCGCTTTCACATCTCCGCATCCGCGCGCGTTACGAGATGGTCTTCGATAACGGCCATATCCGCGTCTGCGTGGACTATGCCCACAACGGTTACAGCATGCTGCATCATCTGGAAGGCCTGCGGGAATACCAGCCGAAACGCCTGATCTGCGTCTATTCCGCCGACGGCGCCCGCGATATCGCCCGTCGTCCCGAACAGGGCGCGATCTCCGCGCGACTGGCTGACGTCAGCGTCGTTACCGAAGGGCATTCCCGTTTCGAGCCCTTCGAGAACATCGCCCGCGGCATCCTGGAGGGCATCGAACAGGCACAGGCGGAACTCGGCCATCGCACCGATTACGTGGTCATTCCCGACCGCGCGAAAGCCATCCGCTACGCCATGAGCATCGCGGAAGACGGCGACATCGTGACCATCATCGGCGTCGGCCTGCATAAGAGCTACCTGGATATCATGGGCGTGGAAGTGCCCCACAGCGACGCGGAATGCGTGCACCGTTTCGCGGCGGAGCTGGGATTGTAAGAATTCTACTGTTCTCAGCGTATCTTTCCTACATAATCGGTCAAAACTTCATTCACCAGATTATTCAAAGCGACTCCTGACGCACGCGCGGCTTTAGCCAGTTTCCGATGCGTATCAGGGGTCGTTCTTACTTGGAAGACTCCATGATATTGTTGCTCCGGCTCTTTCCCTTGCTCTGCGCAGAAAGCCAGATAATCGTCTACAGCGTTCCGAAAGGCTGATTCAATTTCATCTGAAGATTTAGCAGAGAAATCGACCAGATCCACAATATCGTCAATGACCCCATATAACGTTTTTTCATCTGCATCAAAGACGATCTTAGCCCTATAACCCTTATACTGAAGTTCATTTTTATTGCCTTTTAGTTTGGAGGACATCAAATTCACCTCTTTTCTCCAGTGCGGACTTTAAAGCCAGTACGGCTGCCGGCAACATAACATTCCCTGGATGCGGCCTATGCAGCATAACGATCATCTTGTCGCGTTCCCGATAGAAGGAAATCCTTGATCCGGAGGTCTTCCCTTTGTTGGATTTTTTGAATCCCAAACTCCTGAGCAGATGCTCCGCTTCTGTATAGGTATAGTCTCTCGGGAGACTTTTCAGCCTCCTTAACGCTTTTTCTTTCGTTCCCCCGCCGCTCCCTTTTTGTTACTATATCATAGTCACGCACTACTCATCAATTCGCTTTTTTGTTATGCCAATAATCAATTTATGAAGTCCCTGGACTGTTTTGGCCGGACCGCCGGTTTCGCCTGTTCAGGGACCGGTGTTTCCGGTCTTGCTTTCTCGCCGGGTTTCCGTACATGGATCATCTGATCCGCATCATTCGCATCACTCTCCCACAGCAGTTTTTCCGCGTTCCAGCAGCTGGCCCGTACGAGCAGTGTTTTCCCGGCGTATTTCCCGGCATCGAACTTCAGCTCCAGCGTGACCGCCCCAGCCATCTGTTCCGGCCTGATATCCCTGCTTGCCGTCACTTCTTTCTTTTTCAGCAACACCGGCTCCCCGGAATAATACTCATAAAGCGCGGCGCCGAAGGTATACTTCTCCCCGGCCGGCAGATAAACGTAAGCGATGCTCGCGATCACCGTCTGTTTTCCCTTTCCCGGGATATCCTCCTTCTCCCCGTTCTGATCCAAGGCTTTCCCGACAAAAACTGCCGGGATCGCTTCTGTTTCCACAGAATCCGCGGATGCAGCGGTTGCCGCGCCTGCCGGTTCCCCTTCGCAGGAGATAAATCCGCAAATGGACATGGCGATGATTATCGCCGCCAGCCAGATCTTCCCACGCCTTCTCTTAAACTCCGTATTCATGTTCTTGCTCCTCTCTGTGTCCATAAAAAAGAACCACAGCTTTTCTGTGGTTCCGGGCATTTATTCTCTATTCATTGAACAGATCCCGGTGCGACCCGGTCCGGGTCAACGTCAGAATCAAACGTTGTCTCTCTTTTTTATATATGAGCAACCAATCTGGTGAGATGTGGCACTCCCGGAATCCTTTCCAGATTCCAGTCAATTTATGATCCAGATAATCCGCGGGAAGTGGCTGATCTCCTTCTGCCAGTAAAGCAATCACTTTTACCAGTTTATGCAGATCTGATCCCCGGGATTTTGCTGTTTTAACATCTTTTCGAAATCTGGAGGTCTGGATGATATCGTATCTCATTTCAAACCTCCCAGTCGTCCATCAGCTCCTGAAGGGAATGGAACGTTTTGGCTTTCGGGTCTTTCGACAAAGCTTTCGCTTCCAAAAGCGCCGCGATCGTTTCCGCATTTGGTTCTTTCGGTCTCACATCAAACGGGAACCCGCCGCATTCAATGGATTTTCTTAGGAACACGTTTACTGCTGTTGTCAGGTCGATTCCCCAATTGGCGTAAACCGCTTTTGCCTGTTCCTTAACGTTCCCATCTACGTTACAATTCAGTGTCGCCACCATCATTTACCTCATTTCCACATATTATGTCGATATTATATCTATAATATGAATATAATGTCAACATAATAAGCGTCTCCCTCTTTTTCCCCTGCGAAAACCCACGAGCAACGAAAAGCGGCGCCTGGCGGCGCCGCTTTAATGCGAAGTGATTTCCTTCTCCTACGTTTATCAGTTTAACAGGCTCTATTTCCCCTGTCAAACTTCCCCATACAATTCTTTTCCCGTAGCCGGGCTATAGGAACTTCTGCAAACGCTCGCGCAGGTCCCCGCACATG
>JAFRYQ010000021.1 GCA_017437565.1 Bacillota bacterium | reverse complement strand
TCGATGGTTTCGATCCCCACCCCATCCTGTCCGTTTGTCACGTCGAAGGAATAGGTGCTGCCGTCCGAATACTGGAAGGTGTAGCGGGTGGTGAATGCGTCGATTTTCTCGCTCGCCATACCGAGCAGGGTGATCCCGTCGCCGGCGCGCAGATCCGCCAGCCATTGCAGGAGCGTTCCTTTATACCCGTTATCCACCGCCAGTTCGTAAGCGGATTTGCCGTTTTGCCCGTCGATGCCGTTCCTCACGGTGAAGGAACTCATATCGCCGTTGGTCAGTTTAATCAGATAAGTATCCACGTTCGGGTCATCGCCCTCCTCATGCTCCACTTTCTCGATGGAGAGCACGCCGACGCCGTTTTCTCCGTCTTCGCCGTCCGCGCCGTTCATGACCGTATAGGTGAACTCTTCACCGTTACTGAGGGTGATGGTATAGGTGTCTTCCAATCCGTTGCTGCCGGTCTTCTCAATGCTGACGATGCCAACACCGTCTTCGCCGTCTACACCGTTACGCACGGTGAAGCTGGAAGTCGTGCCATCCGTCAGGGTAATCGTGTAGACGTCGATCGTCGGATCTTCGCCTTCCACATACTCATTCTTCTCGATTCCGGCAATCCCGACGCCGTCCGCACCGTTCGTCACGGTAAAGGTATAACTGGTCGTATCCGTATACCAGATGGTATAGGTGTCGATCCGGCCGTCTTCGGAGGTGGCGGTCTTCTCGATCTTATCCACGCTGATGCCGTCATCCCCAATCAGAGAGTTGACCCAGTCGGTCACGCTGCCCTGGAAACCGTTCTCTACGGCGATCTCATAAGCGGATTTGCCGGGCGCGCCGTCCTGTCCGTCGGCGCCATCCTGCCCGTCGGCACCGGTCTCTCCTTTTTCCCCGTTGGTCACGGTGAATGTGAAGGTGCGGTCATCCGTCAGAGTAATGGTATAGGTATCGGTATTGCCTTCGCTTGCGGTCTTCTCGATGGAGTAGATCCCGACGCCCCGTTCACCCTGCTCGCCCTGTTCACCCTGCGCGCCGTCGAGGCCGTTGGTCACAGTGAATGTATAGGAGGTGGAATCCGTATAATAAATGGTATAGGTATCGACGTTGCCTTCGCTGCCGGTCTTTTCGATATTCTGCAGGCTGATGCCGTCGTCCCCGACCAGGGACGCGACCCACTCCGCCGCCGTTCCCTCGAATCCGTTTTCTACGGCGATCTCATAAGCTGACTTCCCGTTCACACCATCCGTACCGTCGCGGCCGTTGGTGATCGTGATCTCCGAGGTCGTCCCGTCGGTATAGGTCACCGTGTAGATGTCGGAGAGGCCGTCTTCAGAAGTACCGGTCTTCTCGAAGGATTCGATGCCGCGGCCGTCCTCGCCGTCTTCCCCATCCGTGCCGTCAGCACCGTTCCGCACGGTGAAGGTCTGGCTACTGCCGTCGGTATAGAAGATCGTATAGGTATCCAACAGGCCCTCGGTATCCGTCAGGTCAATGGATTCGATGCCGATGCCGTTACCGGTGAGAGAGGCGATCCATTCGGCGACCGTGCCTTTAAATCCCTTTTCGACGGCGATCTGGTAAGCGGATTTGCCCGCCTCGCCGGCCGCGCCGTTCTGTACGGAGATCTCAGACGTCGTCCCGTCGTTCATGGTGATCGTGTAGACCGAAACGCTCTCGTCGGAAGCCTCTTCATTACGGCTGATCGAAGCGATGCCGTTGCCGTTACGGACGATAAAGGTCGTGCTCGTGCCGTCCGTAAAAGTGATGGTATAGGTGTTTACCAGTCCGTTCTCGGACGTATCCGTACACTGAATATCCCGGATGCCTACCCCGTGGCGGACGATCAGTTCCGTCGTCTTGCCATCCAAATGGAAGACCGTGTAAACATCGTATTCGTCCGTAGATTCGGTCAGCTGGATGTTATAGACCGTGCTGGCGTTCATATAGACCCGGGCCAGATTGGAATTGATGCCTTCCACTTCGTCCAGCAAGCCTTTGCTGCGTACGGCGAAGACATAGGACGTCCGCCCGTCCAGACCGGTGAAAGTGTAAGCCGTCTCATCTGCGTCGAGATCCGCGAGCTTCTCCGGCGTCCCATCCGGCAGATACTGGTAGACCGCGTAGCCACCGACGGGGCGTTCTTCCGTGCCCGGATCGCTCCAATCCAGCTCGATGGTCATAGCCCCGCTCTCATCTTCCGCGAAATCAGCCGTAAGATCCGTGACCGGCGGCGCGCCGGCTTTGACGCCGGAAAGCAGATAGCCGAAGATCGGCACCTCGACCGTCTTGGTATCCGGCTCATCCTCTTCATGTTCCCAATCATCCAACTGTTCGATGGTCTTCAACCCGGACGGCCAGGTTACGAGCTGGTAATTAAAACCGTAACGTTCCGCCTGCTCCTCGGAGACGTCCATCTCCGCCAGCGCCTCCGGATCCAAATTGCCGACCGTACAGCTGGCCCCTTTTCCCTTGGCATTCGTCGTGGCAACACTGTTCGACTCCATATATTCCAGCGAGGTCTTGACCGCCAGGCCAACCCCGGTATGCCCGACAGGGGAGCGCAGCTGGAACATGGCGCTGAATTCGAAACTGAAGCCATTTTCCGTGGTCTCTTCCTCGGTGGCGGAATGTTCCTGCGACCAGGCAAAACTGGTGGAACTGGAGCCGACCTCAAAGGCATTGGGGGTTGTCTGCAGGATCCTGACCCCGCTGTGGTCGTCCGCGTCGCTCATATATGCATAAGGATCGCCAGCGTTCCCCAGATACTTATCACTGATCTTTTTCATCTTGGGAACTTCGCCGGTCAGGCCTTCTTCCTGCGCCCGCCGCTGGTTCTCGGCATTATAGTATTCTACGAACGCGTTGTACTTATTCACGCTCATCAAAGCCTTAGCCGGCACGCCGGGATAAGAGAGCATGATGACGTTTTTATCGCTGAAATGACCGTCCACCTCGGCTTGATAGATATAGGTCGTGACCGGCGTCCGATAGATCACCACCTGGTCATCCCCGATCGCCGTAAAAGTATATTCATCGCTCTCGGTCAATTCCTCGGTAAAGGTCTTCTCCCAACTGTTCGCGTACTCGAGCGAAGCGTTGAATTTCACGACCTCCGCTTCGACTTCCAGCTCCGCGCCGACGCTGTAGGAAGTGCTCTTGCCGCTGCCTTTCGCGTAAGAATAGGACGTGCTGATGGTGTAGGCGGTCTCGTAACCGGTCATCGCCCCTTTCAGCTCCTCAAAGAACGGCGGCGCCTGCAACACGGCCATCACAGTCGGGTCCGTATAGTTATAGGTCTTGCCGGCGTATTTCACGCGCAGCCCGTCGCAGTCGGTATCCCAAGCGCAAAGGTCGTAGCAGAGCACGTCGTTCACTTCACAGCTGGTCGAAGAACTCGGGTAATAATACTTTTTGTTCTCGAACACGTCCATATCCGTACAGTAATAATCCACCGCTGTCGGCGATACTATGCCGTCCTTTTTATAGACGCCGCCCATCATGCCTTGCGTATATTTGACGTTGCCGCGGTTACTCGAATCCGCCCCGCCAAGAACGAAAGCGATCTGTTCATAGCCCTGCTCATTACCGTTGAAATTGCCAACAGCCATGGAGCGGACGTAGGTCTCTTCCGTAAACATGTTGTCCATGCCTTCATCCGCCGACTTGAAGTATTCGGGCGTATAAACCGGCGTAAGTTTCGTTCCTTTCAGCGTATAAAGTGTGCCGTTGACGAAGATGAGTTCCGCCGCGGTGGGACCGTTGATAGCGACCGTCTCGACGCCGGTCTGCTGCCAGGAATGATCGCCTGACGTACTGTCCGAGAGATAGAGGCCGCCATATTTCGTGCCGCCGACCGTCCATTCATTGGCCGCCTGACCGACGTCGACCAGGATCTCTGCTAGATCCTTTCCGTAAATACCGATGACCATGGTTTCTTTATCCAGGGTGTCGTAAGCAGTCTTTACGGTCTTACCTGGTTCCCCTTTTACTTTGTGGAAGAAACCGGCGATGACGGCTTCATCCCGGCCATCCCCATTGACGTCGCCGACGGCAAGGCCAGCGGCTGCCGGCGCTCTCCACCATTCATAGCCGTCCCACTTGGCCGCGGCTTTCTGGCGTACTGCGTTCTTTCCCATAACGATGGAATCACTCAAGCCTTTGGCGCCATAACTCACGGAAAGAGACGGCACATAATACTCCGTTACCTGTTTTTTGAATTCATCAGCCACCCGGTTCACATAACTTAAGACGACCAGGTCGTCAATGCCGTCGCCGTTCAGGTCGCCGGTATCGATGGCGCCGTGGATGCGGTTATAGACCAGGCGGTCAGTCGTATCGGAATATGGTTTCAGGAACAAAGCACCGCCGCCATCGTCCGGATAGCCGTCACCCGCGCGGACGCTTAAAGAGATCCCGGACGAGGTCGAATTCACATTCACTTCTTTTAACGTCGGGGTACTGGCGCAGGCCCAGTAAACCAGGCTGTCCTTTTTATCGCCATCATAGTCGCCGGCCGTGATGCCCAGGAAGTTCATAGCGTTGAAGTCCCACAAATTCTTGGTGTTGTAGTTGCCTTTATAGCCCATCCACCTAGCCCGGTCCAGTTTTTTCAATTCGCTGGTCCGGCCGTTCTTATCCATGACCCACATATAGACATACGGCGGGTTATCGTCCGGTTCGCCGGTTTCGGAAGAATAAATACCGATATAAGCGACGTGATCCTTCCGCCCGCTTCCCGTGGGGTCGAAAGCGACGCTCTGTACGTAACTCAACGTCCAGTGCCCGTCGATCGTATCTTCCCAATCGACCGCTTGATCGTTGAAGGGGTAACCGGTATTCTCCGCTTGCAGATTATCGTAAGACGTCATGTGGTTGCCGCCGCTGACCTGGTTCGACCGCAGCATCAGCAGTTCCTGCTGCTGGTTCAGGAAAAAGGCATCATCCCCGTGTCCGTAAGGATCTTTGGTAGAAGCCCAGTTTTGGGGAGCTTTATCCCCCATGGCGACGATCTTGTCATAGATCGCCTTCCCGTTTTCGTTCACGATCACTTCCGTCGTATCATCATTTTCTGCGTAGACCGCTTCCGCAAGGCCGGTCGGGAACAAGCCTGCCACCAGAAGTAGTATGACGAGACCGATACTGAAAATGCGTTTTAACTCTTGCTTTCCCTCTTTCATACTCCGTTTTCTCCTCCATGTTAAAAAAACCACATTGTCGATCTTCCGGAAACCGCATCTGGTCGCTAACCTTGATCCAAACGATCACGTTCCTTATCCGGGGTCTCCTTAGGCACGTCCCGTCGTTCTGCCTGGCGGACGCGGGATCGCAGGCATAGAACCGTGATGACCACCGCCACCACGAACGCAATCACCGCCACCAGCACATATCCGCCGGCGCTCTCCCCTAACAGCGAAGCACCGGTAAACTGGTTTCCGGCCATACCTCCGCTCCGCAGGTCCAGGTGGAGCATCACCGCCAGCAACACGGCTAGCAGTGTGCCTGAAGCGCCGCCGGTCAGGATCAGTCGTTTTTCGTCTTCTCTCCGTCTCAGGACCTTCGCCCGCTCGTAAAGGAGGGCGATCCGTTCTTCCGAAGTGCGCATTTTTATCCATCCTCTCATAGCATCCCGACTTTCTTTTCATTACATATAGATACAAAAAACCCGGGAATCCCCCGGGAATATGTGAGATCTCAGATGAAAATTTCGAAAGCTTTGACGCCTAATTGCTTACCGGAGCCTTGTCCGGCGCAGGTAGACGCCCAGCGCGGCGGTAAAGATCGGGATCAGATAGCCGATAATAGCCACCTTGCCGGGCTGAGAAACGAGCATATTATAGATCCCGTGCACGGTGACCGCCAGGGCCAGCAGGCCGGCCGTGCCCGCGATCCGCAGCCAGATCCGGTCCCACAGCATGATCAGGCCGATGCCGATCAAAGCCCCGCAGACCACGTGCATGGCCCCGGTGCCGAAGCCCCGGATCAGGAGATGCAGGAGTTGCGAGGTGCCGCTTGAGATCATATAGCAGACGTTTTCAAAATTCGCGAACCCGATGCCCGTCATGACGAGTCCCCCCAGCACGTCGCGATGATCCGGCTCAAAGACCAGCAGATAGAATAAAGCCGGCAGCAGCTTCATGACTTCTTCCACCACCGGGGAGATGGTCAGCGAAGCGGTAAACATATCCGCGCCGGTGGCATAGGCCAGGAAGGTACTGATATAGGACGATAGCAGGCAGGCCGTCATGCCGCCCAGCATGAAGAGCACTGTGCGGCGTTCGATCTTCTTCATACAGAAAGCCGCGACCAGGATCGGCGCCGCGAGGCATACATAAATGTGCTCAATGTAATTCATTGCCCGCCACCTTTCGCAACACCGGCAGATAAAGCAGGAAGATCACCGACAAGGCCGCGTCAAACCAATAGTAAGGATTGAGCAGCGTGTCTCCGGCCGTCGGGAAGAGCCAGGATGCTGTCCAGAGCAGATATTCGTCGACGCAGAACAGCAGCGACAGCAGATAGAGATTTCTGCGGCCGCAAGTATCCCGTTCAGGCCGCTTTCTCATGTCCAAAAGCCCGCTCATGGCATGCCAGAGAAGGCCGCTCATGAAGAACGCGTAAACCAGGTTGGAAATATAATCCCCACTCTGCATAAACAACAGGCACATGCCGACGGTCGGCACCAGGACCAGCCAGAGCGCGCGGGGATAGCGCGGGTTCCGCAAGGGATCGTTCCGACGTACATGGATCAGGAGGATCAGCAAGAACAGATAAGAAGTGACCCAGCTCAGATCCGGGATAAAGGAATAGAAGGGCGTTTTCTCGTAAACGATAATATAGAGGAGCCAATACAGGTCACCGAAAAAGAAGGCACCGGCAAACATACTGAGCAGTGCCCACTCCCGCTTCTCCAGGGTACGCGCGCGATGTAAAGACAGGAGCGCGCAGAACCCGGTCGCAAACAGCTGAAACCCGTTCTCAAGTGCCTCGATCATTACCGGTCTCCCTGCTCCGTTTCCCGATCGTTCCCCTGCTGCAACTTCCTCAGATAGAAGCAGAAGACCGTCACCATGATCCCCAGCAGGAAGGCCAGCACGGCGATCACGACATAGGAAAGCATGGGGCTCTCCGTAAAGATACTCGCCCGCAGATTATCCGGGATCTGCCCCGGATCCCCGCCCACAGCGAACCGGGGCAGGAAGACAGCCAGCAGGATGACTGCCGTTAAAGTCAGACCGGAAACCGCCGCCTGCAAGCCAAGCACCGTCCGGTTCCTTCTTTCCTGCTTCAATTCTCCCGCGCGCTGGTACATTTTCGCCAGCCGCTCTTCAGACGTGCGCATGCGTTAATCCTTCCTTTTCCAATTCCCGACGCAGATGCGTTTTCCCCCGTGCCAGAAGCTTATCGATCCGCTTGGCCGTAACGCCCATGACCTGAGCCGCTTCTTTATAACTCATTTCTTCCAGATAGACCAGCCAGATCGCTTCCTTAAGTTCGGGATCGATCCGCCCCAGACAGAGATGCAGGATCTGCTCCCGCTCCCCGTCCGGCTCTCGTCCCGCTGCCAGCCAGTGCTCCAGTCCCTCTTCACCCATTTCATCAAAGCTGAATTCCTGAACGCGCGTCTTGCGGTCATGAAAACGGGCTGCCAGATTACGGGCCGTTTTATATAGGTAAGCTTTAAACCCGTTCGTCACCCGGAGGACCGGCCTTTTCACCATGACCCGGGCAAACGCCTCGATCATCAGATCCTCCGCGTCCTGCCAGTTGTGGAGATAGCCGTTCAAATAGACCGTCAGGCTGTCGCCGTAACGGATCATCAGCTCTTCATAGGATCTGTTATCCCCGTCCAGGAACTGCCGGTAGAGTTCATCGTCGCCAGGCATCCCTTCTCCTCCCCACGCCGGATTTACCGTATAAAACGGCATTTTTATTATACCGCAACGGAATCCGTTTTGCCAATAGAAACGGAATCTTCCCCCAAAAAGCCGGAATTGTGCTATGATAACAACAGGATATTCTGAACCCTGTATATTTATAGAACGGATGCTGAATAAGGAGGCAAACCATGGTAAAAATCTTCGATATGCACGCGGACCTGGGTCTCATGCTCGCCAAACGCAAACAGCCGGATCAGAAAGCCTATTTCCGGGAGGTCAACCTGCCGGAGTGGCAGGCCAACGGCGTGGGCTGGACCGCCGCCGCGAGCTTCTTCCGCGGCGGGGAAGACTGGGAATATATGAAACAGATCGTTTTAGGCGTCAAGCGGGATATCGCGGAGTCCGGCCTGAAGCAGATCCTCACGACCGCCGACCTCTGCGAGGATGATGACTGCACCACCCTGCTTATGACCATCGAGGGCATGTGTGGGATCAAAAAAGATCCCGAAGAATCCGTCCGCTGGCTGTACGACCAGGGCAACCGCATCGGTTCGCTTTGCTGGAACGACCAGAATGCGCTGGCGACCGGCAATGCCGGTGACCCCGGCCGCGGCCTGACCGCGATGGGCCGGACCGTGATCCGTACCATGAACGATCTGCATATGATCGTGGACGTATCGCATGCCAACGAGCATACCTTCTGGGACATCCTGGACGCCTCCGCATTGCCGATCGTCGCCACTCATTCCAATGCCAAGAAGCTTTGTTTTGTGGAGCGCAACCTGACCGACCAGCAGATCCGCGCCATCGCCGGTGGCGGCGGCCTCATCGGCATGAACGCCTGCTGCGTATTCATCGATGCCGATCCTGCCAAGCGCGATGCCCTCCACCTGGCCCGCCACGCCGCCTATATCGCGGAAAAAGTCGGCGTGGAACACGTCGCCTGCGGCTTTGATTTCGGTTCTTACTATGAGGACGAAGACGACCACACCGAGATGTTCGGTCCCACCGGCGTCCCCCCCTTCATCGCCGGCCTGCGCGAAGTCGGGTTCAGCGAGACCGAAGTAAAAGCCATCGCCTACCAGAACCTGTTCGACTTCCTGCGGAAATACATGTAGTTCCCGGGCTGCCGGCAGCGCCCATCGTTTAAAGTAAAAGAGACCTGTTCCAGATTTTTGATTTTTCCAGGTTTGTTACCTGTTTTTCCACTAAAAGCGGTAACAAAAGCCTTTTTAACAAAAAACTGGAACAGGTCCCTCTTTTATTTCTCCCAGTATCCGGGATTGATTGGGACCGCCGGCGTGCTGTTCACCAGGTAAATGCCGGCAATCGCGATAGCCGTTATAAACAGGCCCGGAAGATCCCGATCACGTCCTCCGTGTCCAGGGGAACACAGGATCCGGAAAGCCGGCCTCGCAGGTCGGCGTGCACTGCCATCTCGCGGAAATGCTCCTCGCCGATGCCGAGTTCGCTGAGCGTCATCGGCAGTCCGGTCGAGCGGAAATACGCTTCCAGCGCGTCGATGCCGGCCTGGGCCAGCGCGGTCTCGTCTTCTCCGCTCAGACCCATGACGTTACGGGCAAACCGCACGAAACGCCAGGTGAAGGCCGGGTCCTTGGCCAGGATACAGCGCATCCAGCGCGGGGTCAGGATCGCGAGCCCGGCGCCGTGCGTAACGTCATAATACGCGGAAAGCTCGTGTTCCATGGCGTGGCAGGGCCAGCCGCTGTGTTCTTTGCCGTAACGGGGAATCCCCGAACAGGCTATGGTGGCATCGGCCATCAGATTGGCCCGGGCGCTGTAATTCTCCGGTTCCGCTAAAGCCAGGGGGCAGTTCTTCATGACGGAGCGCAGCACCGCCTCGCAGATCCCGTCCGCCAGGTCGCTGTCTTCCGTTCGGGAGAAATAATCCTCACAGATATGGCTCATGATATCCGCGGAACCCGACGCCGTCTGGAAAGGCGGCAGGGTGAAGGTATAGGTCGGATCGCAGATCGAGACCGCTGGATAAGTAAAGAAGGCGCCGAATTTCTCCTTCGTCTCCGGATTGGAGATCACTCCCAATCCGTCAAACTCGGAGCCGGTAGCGCTGATGGTGAGAATGTCCATGAGCGGTAAAGCCTTCTCCGGCTTGCCCCCGGTCAGGACCATCTCCCAAAGATCATCGCCCTCATAATAACGGCCGGCCGCGACCGCTTTCGCGCAGTCGATGGCGCTGCCGCCACCGACCGCGAGGATCACGTCCACGTCATGCTCGCGGCAAAGCGCGACCCCCCGCGCTACCGTGCCGATACGCGGATTCGGTTCCACGCCGCTGAGCTCCGTGACCCGGAAACCCTCCCCGGCCAGGATCGTCATGATCTGACCGTAAAGGCCGGTCCTTTTTATGGAGCCGCCGCCGTAGACCAGGAGCACACTGCGTCCGTAAACGGCAAGCGAGGGAGCCAGATGTTTGATCTGTCCCTGTCCGAAATAAACTTTGGTCGGTATGTCATGTGTGTAATTCTGCACCGATGATCTCCTTTCTCAAGGATTCATCACGCGTGAGCGAAACGAATCGTTACAAAGAAAGCGCGGGCGAAAAGACCCGCGCTTTGAAGCTGGTTTACGTCGATCAGTATTTCCCGAGCGAGGATGCGAGCGTCTCGTCCGGATCTTCGACGAAGGCTTTGTCGCGTCCCGGCAGGATGGCGTTCAGCACGATGCCGACGATGGAAGCAACCGCGAGGCCCGAAAGCGTGATGTTCATGGAGCCGATCGAGAAGCTGACGCCGGCCGCGGCGCTGAAGTTGATACCGATGGCCAGGCCGATGATCAGCGCGGCGATGATGACGTTGCGGGACTGCTGGAAATCGGTCTTGTTCTCGACCATATTGCGGATCCCGATGGCGGAGATCATACCGTACAGGATGATGGACACGCCGCCGATCGTGGAAGCCGGCATGGCTTCGATGATACCGGCGAATTTCGGGCAGAAGGAAAGAAGAATGGCGAAGCCGGCCGCGATGCGGATGACTCTGGGATCATAGACCTTGGTCAGGGCCAGGACGCCGGTGTTTTCCCCATAGGTAGTATTAGCCGGGGCGCCGAAGAGCGAAGCGATCGCCGTGCCGATGCCGTCGCCGATCAGGGTGCGATGGAGGCCCGGGTCTTCGATGAAGTTCTTGCCGACCGTGCCGCTGATAGCGCTGATATCACCGATGTGCTCCATCATCGTCGCGAAGGCGATCGGAACGATGGTGACGATCGAGGTGATGAGCAGGCCCATATCGATCTCGCCGTCGAAGAGGACGGAAAGGCCGGCGCTCTCCCAGCGGATGGGCAGGCCGATCCAGGCCGCGTCCTTGATCGTGGAGAAATCGACGTTGCCGGTAACGGCCGCGACGACATAAGAAGTGATAACGCCGATCAGGATCGGAACGATCTTGATCATGCCCTTGCCCCAAATATTGCAGACGATGACGACGATAATGGCGACCAGGGCGATTGGCCAGTTGGTGGCGCAGTTATTCAGCGCCGACGGGGCCAGGATCAGCCCGATGGCGATGATGATTGGGCCGGTGACGACCGGTGGGAAGAAAGTCATGACCCGTTTGGAACCGAACGCGCGGCAGATCAGGGCCAGGATCAGATAGAGGAGCCCCGCGCAGGCGACGCCGATACAGGCATAAGCCAGAGCTTTCGCATCCGTGTAACCGGCTTCCACGCCGGCTGCCCGCACCGTTGCGTAGCCGCCCAGGAAGGCGAAAGAGGATCCCAGGAAGACCGGGATCTTGCCACTGGTGACGAGATGCATGAACAGGGTCGCCAGTCCCGCGAACAGCAGGGTCGTGGAAACGCTGAGCCCTGTCAGGATGGGGACGAGCACCGTGGCGCCAAACATGGCGAACAGATGCTGCAGTCCGAGGATGAGCATTTTGGGCGTGCCGAGCGTCCGGGCATCATAGATGCCTTCTGGCGAAATTTCTTTCTTCTGAGACATTCTTTCTCTCCTCTCGATTCTATTAATAATACCGCAGTATAAAACAGACTGTTTTCCCGGAACCGGCCGGTTAGAGATCGTAGATGTTCACGACCGGCATCGCTCCGTTCTCATCAAAATCCACGCCGATCAGTTCGGTGTGGGAAGTCGGGATATTCTTGCCGACGTAATCCGCCCGGATCGGCAGTTCCCGGTGGCCGCGGTCGATGAGGACCGCCAGCTGGATGGTCCGGGCCCGTCCGTAATCGGACAAAGCGTCAAAGGCTGCCCGCGCCGTCCGGCCTGTATAGAGCACGTCGTCAACCAGCACCACGTTGCGGTCTTCGACGGCAAAGGGCAGATCGGTTTCCGCGCCGGCCGCGGGTTCTTCTTCCCCCGCTTCCGGTGCCGGCTCCTCCGGGGTTTCCGCTCCCCTTCTCCGGTCGTCGCGGTGCGCGCTGATATCGAGCGCCCCGACCGGTACCCGGATGCCTTCGATCGCCATCAGGTAGTCAGCCAGCTGACGGGCCAACGGCATACCGCCGCGTAAGATCCCGACGATCACGACGTCCCGGACGCCGTTATTCCGTTCCGCAATCTGGTGGGCGATGCGCTTCAGCGCCCGCATCACTTCTTCCGTTGTCATCAGTTGGGATTTAAACCGCATGACCTCTCCTGCTTCCGCATGCCGCGTCGTCCTACAAAAAAATCCTGCCGTCCGCCGGCAAGATTCTGCAAAAGGCTCCGGCTTCCGCCGGGGGATCTTGTATGAGATCTTGTCGGCATCTCTGTACCGACTTAAAGACGAATTTTTCCTTTGTCATCATATATTAAGCATGGACTTATGTCAAGCCTTTGTATATAATGATTCTTGTCCCATACCATATATAGCGATAACCGAAGCGAGGTGTATGATGAACGAATCCTTTGTAAAATCACTCTCCGTGAATCTCCCGCCGGAACTGGAAAAACTGAAAGGCGCGGGTTATTTTGATGAGTTTGAGAAAAAAGCCTGCTACCACCTGGAGCGGAACGACCTTCCGGAGATCGTTAAGAACCGCATTATTCTGGAAATCCATAACGCCAGGATCATAAAAAAGACTTATACGCTGACCGAGAAAAAACTGTTCGAAGGCCTGGCGAAATACTGCCCTGGCTTCTCCCAGAAGGACTTTGACCAGTTAGAAGGCGACGTGGACTATGTCTTCATCAACGGCAAGAAGCGCTACGTCCGTTTCAGCGTTTCTTCCCTCTTCATCACCAGCAAGATGCTGCGCGAATGGCCGAACTGCACCTATCCCTTCCACAGTGATCCGGAAGCCCCGG
>JAFRYQ010000231.1 GCA_017437565.1 Bacillota bacterium | reverse complement strand
ACAATCAGTACCGTCAGGATGCCCGAGAGCACCCTTCTAATAATGAACCTCTTCACGTCGCTTCCTTTCCTGAGATCTTTATAGAAACAATTATTTAGTTTAATATATCATAAGAGCCCGTTTTAGGCAAATCAGAATTGGTATGAAAGCTCCTTCCTTTTATTGGAAAACCTATGCTTTCTTACTGACTCCTTCCAACTTCCGGTACAGGGTCCGACGGCTGATTCCCAACCGTTTCAAGGCTTCTTCGCGATTTCCTTCGCACTCCTTCAGGACCCGCAGGATCAGCTTCTGCTCATAATTATGCACGGCTTCATTAAAGCCGAAGCGGGTCTGCCCGGATAAGGTCATCCAGGCATCGGTACCCGTCGGGACTTCGATCGTAGCCTCGCGTTCCCCGCCGGGAAGCGAGATGCTGTCGACGATATTGGTATCCGACATGATCACCACCGACTCGATGCAGTTCTGCAGTTGGCGGACGTTCCCCGGCCAGTCATAGGCTTCCAATTGGGCGTAAGCCGCGCTGGATATGCCGATCTTCTTCCCGTACTTCTCGTTATACCGTTCCAGATAGTAATTGCCGAGCGGGATGATGTCCTCCCGCCTCTCCCGGAGCGGCTGGATCTTCAGGCTGACCACGTTGAGCCGGAAATAGAGATCCTTGCGGAACTGTTTCTGCCGGATCAGCTCCTCCAGGGGCTGATTGGTCGCGGCCACGATCCGCACGTCGACCGGAATGCTCCGGTTGCCGCCGATATGCTCGATCTCGTTCTCCTGCAGCGCCCGGAGCAGTTTGGCCTGCATCGCGTAGGGCATATCGCCGATCTCATCCAGGAACAAGGTGCCCCCGTGGGCCAGCTCGAATTTTCCCGGGTTTCCCCCCCGCCGCGATCCCGTGAACGCGCCTTCTTCGTACCCGAACAGTTCGCTCTCGATCAGGTTCTCCGGGATCGCCGCGCAGTTGACCGCGACAAAGGGCATATCAGCGCGCGGGCTGTTCTGATGGATCAGTTTGGCCACCAGTTCCTTCCCGGTCCCGGATTCCCCGCGGATCAGGACCGTCGCCTCGGTCGGCCCGACGGCCGCGATCTTATCGATGACGTTGGCAAAGGACACGCTGCGCCAGACGATCCGGGGCGGATACTGCTTGTCGCCGTTATCGACCCGCACCGCTTTCGGCGTTTCCTCAGCGCTCTTTAGAAGATCCGTAATGTCGTGGAAGATGGAAACCGCGCCTACCACTTCTTCGTGATCTTTCAACGGGAAAATCTGCATATCGATCCGGCGTCCGACCGTCGGGAAGATCCGGTTACGGATAACCACCGGTTTCCCGGTCTGCAGCACGTCCAGCATCAAAGCCTCCGGTTCGATCTCATACATGCTCCTGCCGAGCATCTCCCGCTCGGGAATGCCCACGATCCTCCCGTAAGAACGATTTGCGTAACAGACGATCCCGTTGCGGTCGACGATGGCTACGCCGCCTTCCAGATCGTCAAGGAAAGCCGAAATGGAAATGCTCTTTTCCGCGTTGATCAGAAAGAGGAGCAGATCTCCGGATACTTCCCCGACCACGTTCCCGCGCCGGTCCAGGACGTCGTAAGTCTCCGTTTTTTCGACCAGATCCGCGACCAGTTCCGAAATCTTCAACTCTCCGCTGATACTGGCCTGGTTCCGGGGCCCGTCCCCTTTGTTCTTCATGATTTGATTGACGTACATAGCCTTAGCCTTTCAATCGTTCCGCGACCAGGAGCCCGCAAGCGAGCTGGACTCTCACCAGTTTCCGGATCGGGGTCGCCTGATAGCACAGATGCTCCTCCAGATCCGCAGCAAAAGCCCGGTGCGCCGCTTCCGCCAGTCGGAAAGCCTGGGTCAGCGCCGCGCGTTTCGTCTCATCCTTTTCGCCGGCAGCCTCCATGCGGGCGAGCTCATCTTCATTCGCCCGCACCAGCATACCGTACTGCAGCAGCTTGTAGAAGCGCTTCCCGTGCTGACTGTCGAATACTTCGGCGCGAGTCGCCAGCCGGTCGTATTCCGGATCCTGCTCGATCAAAGCCCGCTGCGCGGCATTTCCGTCGTCGACGGAGAAATCCTTAACTGCCAGCAGATAGGGATCTTCCGGGTCAAGGAATGCTTCCGAAACCGCCAGGATCTCCCGGAGCTCCCGGTTCGCTTCCTGCTCCCAATCCATGGAAGCCAGTACCGCGTCCCGCCGGCGCAGGTCGGACAGGGACTGGTCCCCCACCATCGCGCTGTAAAAATAAGGGAGCTCCGTCAGCAGCGTAAAGCTGCCGCAGAGATCGCGGGCATATTCGCTGCTGCTGGTGCCGAAATTGATCATTGCCGCCGGATCCACCCCGGGCATATATTTTTCGACGAAATCATAGAAATCCTTCATGCTGTTCAGCTGGAAGATCGCCGGAGCCAGGACCGGGACCGAAGGGAGTTCCGGTTCACCGAGATGAAGGGGGATCCCGCCTTTCTCCGCCGCTTCATGCATAAGCGGATAGAGCTCGGGAAAGCCTTCCGACATATACCAGTAGACGCCGCCGAACCCGGAATTATGCAAGCTGTAGATGAACTCCGGCCGGATGCGGTCGATCAGGTCCATCATCGCCTGCGTTTCCGGCAGGACGTCATGGAAATGCATATTCTTGTAATCGATCGGGAAGGTCCAGTCCACCTGTTTGAAACTGGCCGGACGGAAGAAGTTGCGGGAGTAATTCGTCACCGTATAAGGCCCTTTTAGCCAGGCTTCGTTTCGCTTCAGTCCGTCAGCATCCCAGGCCTTCACGAAATACCAGGTATAATCCAGGCTCTCGCGCAGCTCTTCATCCGCGCAGAGGCGCTCCGACAGGTACTCGATCATCATGGTGCCGATCGGTTCGTTGGGATGCGGACAGCAGAACATCAGGCCGACGTGAGCGCCATTCCCGACTTTCAAACACTGCAGCGGCCTTCCTTCCACCGTTTTCCCAAAAGAAAAGCATTCACAAATTTCCGGATACGCCGCGGCCAAGGCCCGGGAATGCGCGTCCAGTTCTTCCAAAGTGTAGAAGGTGGTGTAATCCGGGATGTCCGCCAACAGCTTTTCATAGATTTCTTTCATCATTCTTCTCCTTTCAGAGTCCTGCTCCCATGCAAAAGCAAATGTCGTGCCAAAACGCGCATATCTTAGCAGGGTTTTCATTTTTGACAAAAATGCCTGTTTTTCAGTCTTTATCTCATTTCTCCAGCTCCTATCCTTCTCGATTATAACCCGTTCGTGCCATATTTGGCAATAAAAGAATGTCAAATCAGGCACTTTGCCAAATTTGACATTTATGATGCCGTTTATATTCCGTTTTCTCCTAAAGTATGCTACAATAGCGGCAAATAAAAAATCGAGGAGGTGTCCCCATGATCAAATTACTGAAATGCATGCGCTGCGGCAATATCGTCGAAGTGATCCATGATAGCACGGTCCCGCCCTTCTGTTGCGGACAGCCGATGACAGTTCTGGAACCCAATACCACCGACGGCGCGTTTGAGAAACACGTTCCCGCTGTTGAGGTAAACGGCAACGTCGTCACCGTAAAAGTCGGCAGCGTCGAGCATCCGATGCTGGAAGCCCACTACATCACGCATATCTTCCTGGAAACGTCCGCCGGCGTCCAGCGCTGCGCGCTGAAACCGGGCGAGAAACCGGAAGCGGTCTTCATCCTGCCGGAAGGCGTAACGCCTCTCTGTGCCTATGAATACTGCAACCTGCATGGTTTCTGGGCTAAAGAACTGTAGAACAAAACTTCCGGCCGGTTATTCACCGGCCGGTTTTTCTTTTTGGTTTAAACTCTCGTCTTATACGAAGACGCTCCCGCCGATGAACTCCCGCATGATGGAATTATTGACGATGGCGCTGTCATCCTCGATCGTGCGGAAAAATTGCAGGAACTGCAGCATGCGCTGTGCCTCCGCGTATTCGGGCTGGTGCGCTTTGATCGCCCGCAGCAGGGGCTCGGCGTATTTTTTCAGCACCGAGATCTCATAGACGTGATAGGAATTGAAGAGCACGTCCGCGTAGTCGCTGTAGGGGAAGATATTCTTATCTTCGCCGGTCCGCACCTTCGGCCAGGTATTCAAGGTGTGCTCGGCCGAATAGCCGCGGAACTGATAGTCGCGGACCAACCGGCGCAACATCCGCTCGTCCGTTGCCGGGATGCGGTTATGCTCGTCGATGTTTAAATTCGTGAGCGGGCTGATGTAAATGCGGAATTTCGTCTCCGCCGGTATGAAGGACGTCAGCTTGTCGTTCAGGGCATGGATGCCTTCGATGACCAGGATCTGATCCTCCTTCATCTGCGTCATCCGCTTGCCGAAGATCTTATGGCCGCTGACGAAATCAAAGGTCGGCATATCGACCTTCTTACCGTTCAGGAGGTCCCGCATATTGCTGTTGAAGAGGCCGATATCCAGGGCTTCCAGATTCTCGAAATCCGGTT
>JAFRYQ010000230.1 GCA_017437565.1 Bacillota bacterium | reverse complement strand
GAGATAAGTCTCGGCAAATCCCTCCGGATCAAGGCCGCGTCCCTCATTCAGGATCTTCAAGAGATCCACCGTATCCAGTTCCCGGTTCCGATTATCCGCCATTTAAACAGCGCCCCTTCCCCCATTTTTGTTCATTGTATCATGTTTCGTTCATCCTGATTCCCCGGATTTTCGGGAATTCCGGGAATAAAGAAAAGAGACTTTCCGAAACCCCGATCTTGCATTATGATAGGGTTATGAAGATCGAAGATGAATACGCGCTCTCTTTTTACCGGGAAATCGACAGCGCCCCCGGACACGAAAACGTTTGCCTGGTCCGCCATGTGGAGACCGGGCAGATCTATCTGAAGAAAACCTTGCCGCGTTACGAACGGCGTGTCTTTGATTTTATCCACAACTCGCATCCGGCCGGCGTCCCCCGGATCGTGGAACTGGTGGAAGATGACGGCATCCTGACCGTTATCGAAGAATACATCTCCGGCGAAACGTTACGTGATGTCCTCGCGCGCGATACCATCTATACGCCGGAGCAATCTGTGACGCTCGGCCTCCGGCTCTGCGAACTGCTGGAACCCTTCCACCGCCAGATCCCACCCATCGTCCACCGGGACATCAAACCCGAAAACATCCTGATCTCCTCTGACGGGCAGCTCAAGCTGCTTGACTTTGACGCTGCCAAAGTCCTGAAACCAGATCAGTCGCGGGATACGGTGCTCATCGGGACCGCCGGCTACGCCGCGCCTGAGCAATACGGCTTTGGTCCGTCATCACCGGCAACCGACATCTTCGCGATCGGAAAAGTGATGCAGGAATGCCTGGGCGTCCCGCGCCAAGGATCCATCCCGGCAGCTTTGTCGCAGGTTCTTCAAGTCTGCACCGCCATGGAGCCGACCGCCCGTTATCAAAGCGTTACCGCCTTGCGAGAGGCGCTCCTTGCGGCGCTCGCCGCCATCCGGCTCTCCTCGCCGTCGGCGCAGCCGGCTGCCTCCAAGTCCACTTCCGCCAAGCGCGCCTATCATCCCTATGCGTTGCCGGGCTTCCGCACCCGCACGCCTTGGAAGATGCTGGCGGCCATCCTCGGCTACCCTTTCCTGATCTGGTTCGGCTACGATTGCTATCGCCATTTCGAGCCGTTTTCACACCGCGTCTCCCTGATGACCATCTTCTTCCTGTTCGCCATGGCCGCGATCCTGCTCCTCGCCGATTACGGTGGCATTAGGAAACGGCTGCCGCTTTGCCGCAATAAAAATCACGCCCTTTCTGTCTTAGGCGTGATTCTCTGGCTTGGCGTATGCGCTTTTCTGGCCCTGATGGTGGGTGTGATCCTGCAGTCCATCCTGGAAGACTTTCTGGGATGAAACGCCCCGCAGTTACAGTCCCAGTTTTTTCATCTCTTCTTTCGTGAGTTTCCGGTAGCCGCCGCTGGTCAGCCGGCCCAGGCGGACGTCGCCGATGGCGATGCGTTCGAGTTCCACGACCTGGTTGCCGACCGCCTTAAACATGCGGCGGACCTGATGATATTTCCCTTCGTGCACCGTGATGTCCACGATCGTCTGTTTGGGAAGTTCCCGCACGATTTCAACGGTTGCGGGTGATGTTGTAAACCCTCCGATATCCACACCTTTACGAAGCTTGGCCAACCGTTCGCGCGACAGGAATCCCTGCACGCGGGCGCGATAGGTCTTGCCGAGTTCGTGTTTGGGATGCGTCATCCGATAGGCGAAGTCGCCATCGTTCGTCAGGAAGAGGAGGCCGGATGTCTCATAGTCCAGGCGTCCTACCGGGAACAGGCGGGCTTCGATATCGGTGACCAGGTCGAGCACCGTCGGACGTCCGAACTGGTCGCTGACGGTCGTCACGTAACCGACCGGCTTATTGATGGCGAGATAAACTTTCTCTTCCGCCACCGTGACCGCTTTCCCGTCCACTTCGACGAGGTCGCCCTCTTTCACGTCGTAACCCGGTTCCCGCAAGGTGAGGCGGTTGACTTTCACCCGGCCGTCCGCGATCAGCTCGTCAGCCTTACGGCGGCTGGCAATGCCGGCCTGAGCCAGAAATTTATTGATCCTCATACTGATTTCCTTCCGTTTCCGCCAAGCGCTCCGCCCGTTCCGCCCGCGCCACCTGCATCATGATGGCGCATTCCATGCGGGTGCGGAACAGCTCGCAGCCATATTCATAGACCCCGAGAATGCTTCCGGTGGCGTGATAGGCGTTCGCCGCGCAGCCGCCGCTGCAATAAAGCCGCGCCCAGCAATCGTCGCATTCTTTCCGGGCGTAGACATTGCACATCTTGAAATCGTCCCGCACCTCATCCCGGGTGATGCCTTGCCAGATATCGCCCATCCGGTACTTGGGATCGCCAACGAACTGGTGACAAGGATAAAGCTCGCCCGCCGGCGTCACGGCAAAATATTCCGTCCCGGAACCGCAGCCGGAGACCCTCTTATAGATGCAGGGACCGTGTCCCAGATCCAAAAGATAATGATAGAAAGTCAGTGGCCGGTCTTGCGGGTCGCGTTCCGCTTCCGGCACGCCCTGTCTGGCCGCCGCTTCCCAGGCTTCTTCCCGCCGCAGCATCTCCTCCGCCAGCAGTTCGTACTGCTCCTTCAAAATCTCCTGATCCGCCGCCGTTAAGGCAAAACGGCTTTCCGGATCGCAGACGACCGGCTCCATGGAGAGCTCGGTGAAACCGAGGTCGGCCATGTGGAAGAGGTCGTTCGTGAAATCCGGATTGTAATGCGTGAAAGTGCCGCGCATATAGTAATTGGTATTCTTCACGCGCGGCGTAACCAGTGCTTGCGGATCCGCCTGCCGGGCCGCGTCTGCGCGCGCAGCTGCCGTCAGGCTCCCATCCGGCTGATAAGGCCCGCAGGGTTTCCCAGTCCGGGCCGCGACCAGCTTCTGGAATTTGGGGACGATGACCTCATAGCTTCCCTTGCCGCTGGCTGTCTTCCGCTCCCGGTTGTGGACCTCCGGCCGCCCGTCCAGCGAGAGCACGACGTTGTGGCACTCCGCGTTGCAGAAATCGATCACCTCATCGGTGATGCCCATCCCGTTGGTCGTCAGCGTGAAGCGGAAGTTTTTCCCGTGCTTTCCCTCGATGGACCGCGCGTAGCGCACGATCTCCTTCACGACGTCGAAATTCAGGAGCGGTTCGCCGCCGAAAAAGTCGACTTCCAGATTATGCCGGGCGCCGGAATTTTCGATCAGGAAATCGATCGCGCGCTTCCCGACTTCCGCGCTCATCAGCGCGCTCGGCCCATGAAAACGCCCCTGGCCGGCGAAGCAATAGGAACAGGTCAGGTCGCAACTGTGGGCAACGTGGAGACAAAGCGCTTTGATCTCCGTATGACGGTTTTTCAGCATCCCCGCGCTCGGCCGGAAGATATCCTCACTGAAAAGCTTGCCGGCTTTCTTCAGGGCCAGGACGTCCTCATAGGTCTCCGCGATATCCGCTTCCGTCACCGGCGCGCCGTCGACCAGGCTGCCCCCGTATTTTTCCATCATGGCGGTCACGATCTCGTCGCGGCTCTTCTCACAAAAAAGACGGATGATGTCGTAAGCAACATCATCCACCAAATGTACAGAACCGCTATAAACGTCGACTACGATATCGTAACCATTGCGTTTATATTGATGAATCATCAGTTCTTCTTTTCGCACTCCTGGTTCGCGACGCCGCAGGAAGTCTTGCAGGCCGACTGGCAGCTGGTCTGGCATTCGCCGCAGCCACCGTCTTTCAGGCTTTCTTTCAGGTCACGCGTCTCGATCGTTTTAATTCTCTTCATGTATCTCACCTTCCTTGATTAAGCATTTCGTACGTTCCTATTTTACAGTGCGGCCTCACATCTGTCAAGGCACGAGGAGAGCTGAGAGGGCAAATGTCTTAGGTCTTACAGTCCTCAAAGATGGCTCCTTCCATTTGATCCAGATCTGTAATGCTTCCATCCTGCGCATATTTGTCGATTTTTGTTGCCAATTTGAGGGCGAGCTGTAGTATACTGTTATTTATAGAGATCATCCTTTCTGGTTACGGTGGTTGGCAAATCTTACTTTAACACAGAAGCTGATCTCTTTCTTATTCTCTTCTAAAATCCCACAATTACTTTACACTAACGTCCGACAGTGGCGGAAAACAGGCCTTTGTAAGCTCCCCGGGTGGATCTCTCGGGGGCCTGGTGTTCTACAATTAAGAAAAACCGAGTTTATTGAACACCATCAAAGCAAAACCCCGCCTTAGTTGAACAAATTCTCCAGCCATCTGTTCCATAACTGCATTTCTTTAGAATTATAGAACAGATTATTGCAGAAATCACATTTCATAGAACAGTCCCACCAGGGGGCCAGGCTACAAGCTCCGCGGCTGCCAGGCCGTCTGTCACTGACCTGCTGTCTGCCTGCTGCCGCCTGTTTCCGGCTAAGCCTCTGTCACCAGTCGGCATTCCGGCCGGACGAGAGGGATCAAGCTCCTCACCAGATAATCTACCGCGCTGGCATCAAAAGAACCATCGTTAGCCGCAGTGGTCACGATCAGGTCACGTCCGGAAAGAATCCCATTATCCTGATAGAGCACTAACTTATCAAAATGCCGTTGCCGATATGATGCATCATCCAGCATACCGGCAACCTCCCAGAAGATCAGCCGATTCGTAAGTGTCCGAATGGTGAAGTCCGGGTATCTCCAAACATAAGCTCCGGCCGCCTTATCAAGAAGCTGGATCCCCATCTCGTAGCGAAACGGGATTCCGT
This sequence comes from Bacillota bacterium, assembly GCA_017437565.1. Taxonomy (GTDB): domain Bacteria; phylum Bacillota; class Clostridia; order Peptostreptococcales; family Anaerovoracaceae; genus Eubacterium_B. Next base: position 11,273 of record JAFRYQ010000230.1, on the reverse strand, counting down.
ACCTGTCCATCGTATCGCTGCAGATCACTTCCAGGAGCGATTTCATAGCTATGCCATTGGCAGCCACAACCGTCCGTTTGGATTCCCGGGAGTTAGAGCGATATGGCTCACGACTCCACTTCCACAGATCCGCCGGCGTCAGAACCGCTTTCTCTTCCGATGGCAGAGACCTCAAGATCATCTCTCTACTCTCTGTCAAAGCAGGATTTCGATAGACCGGTGATAGAGCCGCATTCACCGAGGGCGGGTCATACGGAAGGTAAGCCTTCTGAAATCGTGCCAGGGTTTTTTGATTCTTTTTTAGCCTCTCCAACTGTTTTCTTAAATAATGGTATTGTTTGATTTCCTGTACGCGTGGATTATCATTCCTCCCCAGGGAATGAAAATGATCCCTTGACAGGTCGCATTCGGAATACACATCTCCTTTTCCGGAATGCCGGGCATGCAGATAACCTCCTTCCAGATTCGTCAGGGTTTTCTCTGCCTGCCTGATTAAAGTTTCGATCGTTCTTGCCTCTTGCAGCAAATTTTCGGTGAAGGTATACATGGTTTACTCCTTTCTTATATACCTCCCACCTGTCTCTCAGTTGTAATTTACATTTTATACCAATCTTGCCAGGGAGTCACGTCCTTTCGGATATTTTGAGCAATAATTAAAGAATCCTTTTCTTCATCGCCCTAGTAACTAAATCCGGCATTTTTCCAAGCTGTTCAATAATAATCATTTTCGACCTTTATGGAACAGGTTTTGGCCAAAAAAAAGAATTAGGTGAACAGCTCCAAATCGAATTTGTTCACCTAGAGTCATTATTTGTTTTTATAGAACAGTTTTTAGCTAAAACCGCGATTCACTGAACACTCTCACTAGTGGACACCGCTGCCGCGGCGGTCAGGCTGCCCAGGATCTCCCGGGCCCGCTTAGCCCAGATGGTATCCCCGCCCTGGCGGGCGACGAAATCCACGTAGGACCGCTCTTCGGAAGTGAGGCCCAGATGGTGGCAGATCTGCGCCAGGCGATATGAGTAGGCGACCTTCTCCCGCAAAGTGGACGCGTTGTGGAGAAAACCCCGAAAGGTCGTATACGCCGACTGGTAATTGCCGCTTACCTCCATGGTAAGACGGGCACGGGCGATCTTACAATAATAGATCAGCTGGGAACGCATCGGTTCCTGGACCCGCGGATCCTGTACGATCCGTTCGCAATCCGTTAAAGCCTCTTCCGCGCCGCGGTAATCGCCGGCCTCCGTGAGGATGCTGGCGTAATGGTTGGCGCGCAGCGCCCGCATGGTCAGGTCCAAGGGGCGTTCCCCGTCGCGGATATTAAGGGCGTCGAGCCGCTGGCGGGCCGCCGTGAATTCACCGGCATCCAGAAGCCCGGCTGACATATTGATGCGGACCAGGTTCTGGTAACGGCGATCGCTCCGGCCCCGCTGCTCCAGCTTCGCGTATGCCTCGAGATACTCCCGCGTCCGGCAGGTATTGCGCAGCATCATGAGCCGGTTTGCCCGGCGGTTGGCCAACCGGGTCGTCAGGATCCCGACGGCTAACACCCAGAGAAAAATGCTCCCGAAAGCGACAAAATCATTGGTCGTGCCGTTTCCGAACAGCGCCAGCGAGAGCAGGATCGCCCCACCCAGGCTGCCGCCGATATAGATCGCGACGAGATCGGGATATCCCCGCAGCATAAACGAACTCCTATTTCCCCGGTTTATAGCCGGACTTCAGATCGACGATACGGTTAAAGACTTTTTCGTTCTCGGTCGTCAGCTTGCTGTCGGCGATGTAATAACCGTGGCGGAAGAACTGGAAACGCTCACCGGGTTTGGCGTCGGCGAGCGCCGGCTCCGCGTAACCCATCTTCTCTTCACAGGAATTCGGATTCAGCATCTGGCCGCCGGCTCCGTCGTCCACCATCAGATAGCTGTAATTGCGGATCTTCACGGGCACCGCCGTCTTGGCGTCGACGAAATGGATCGTTCCCTTCACCTTGCGATCGGGTTCAGGCCCGCCGCTTCTCGTCGCCGGATCGTAGGTGCAGAGCAGCTCCTTGATCGAACCGTCCTCATTCTTCACGACCTCGTTGCAGCGGATGAAGTAAGCCCCCTTGAAGCGGACTTCGTTGCCCGGGAAGAGACGGAAATACTTCTTAGCCGGCACTTCCATGAAGTCGGCGCCGTCCACGTAGAGTTCCCGCGAGAAGGGGATCTGGCGGGTGCCCATCTCCGGCACGTTCTTATTATTCTCGACTTCGACGAACTCCCCGTCGCCTTCCGGATAATTGGTGATCACGACTTTGATCGGATCTTCGACCACGTTGCGGGATTCCACCTGGTTCTGCAGGTCCTCACGCACGCAGGCCTCCAGCAGCGCCATATCGACAACGCTATAGGCTTTGGCTACGCCGATGCGCTCACAGAAATCGCGCAGCGCCTGCGGGGTATAGCCGCGGCGGCGCATCCCGGCGACCGTCGGCATGCGCGGGTCGTCCCAGCCTTCGACCGACCCGTCGGCGACGAGGTTGGAGAGCAGGCGTTTGCTCATGACCGTTCCGGTGAGGTTCAGCCGCGCGAACTCGATCTGGCGCGGCGGATGCGGCCACCAGCCGATCTCGGCCAGCACCCAGTTGTAGAGCGGCCGATGATCTTCGTATTCCAACGAACAAAGCGAATGGGTGATGCCTTCGATAGCGTCCTCAATCGGATGCGCGAAATCGTACATCGGATAGATGCACCATTTATCGCCGGTATTGTGATGCGTCACGTGCGCGATGCGGTAGATGACCGGGTCCCGCATATTGATATTCGGGGAGGCCATATCGATCTTGGCGCGCAGGACTTTCTCGCCATCGGCGTATTTTCCCTCTTTCATCTCCGCGAAGAGCTGCAGGTTCTCCTCCACAGAGCGGTTCCGCCAGGGGCTTTCCTTACCCGGCTCCGTCAGGGTGCCGCGATAAGCTTTGATCTCTTCCTGGCTGAGCTCATCCACGTAAGCCTCGCCCTTCTTGATCAGCGCCACCGCCGCTTCATACATGGTATCGAAATATTCGGAAGCCCAGATCAGCTTGTCCCACTGGAAACCGAGCCAGCGGATATCTTCCTGCTGCGCCTTCACGAATTCCACGTCCTCTTTCACCGGGTTCGTGTCATCATAACGCAGATTGCACTTGCCACCGTATTTCTCAGCCGTGGTGAAATCGATGCTCATCGCCTTCACGTGTCCCAGGTGCAGATAGCCGTTCGGTTCCGGGGGGAACCGGGTATAGACGTGATCGTAGACGCCGTTGGCCAGATCCTCATCGATAAAAGCATGGATAAAATTAGTCGCGTTCGTCGTATTTGCTTCGCTCATAATCTTGTACGTTCCTCGTTTCTCTTTCGATCTCTATGGAAAAGAAATTTGCCCAAAGGCCTGTCTTATAGTATATACTATATTTATCAAACTGGCAAAGTGATATATGGAAAAGAGGATTGAAATGGACAGAAAAGAAACAGCTGTCTCCATGCACCAGAATACGTATAACTGCGCCCAGTCCGTCGCCTGCGCTTTTGGCGAGGACTATCCGGGCGATCTGCGCACCGTTTTCCAGGCGATGGAACCTTTCGGCTTCGGCATGGGCTGTCAAAGCGTCTGCGGCGCGCTCACCGGTTGTCTGGCGGCGATCGGCCTGCTGACTTCCGACGGCAATCTGGAGACGCCCGGCACCAAGCAGATCTGCTATGAACTCGCCGACCGGGCGAAAGCGATGTTTGCGGAACGCACCGGTTCCGACCTCTGCAGCGTCCTAAAAGCGCGGGACGACGGCAGTATTCCCTTTTATTGCGACCGTTATATCCAGGTTGGCGTCGAAGTCGCGGAAGAGATCCTGGGACTGACGCAGGCCGAATAACAAGGAGGACATTTATGAGATATCAAATCGTCGGCGAACCGCTCCCTGTCGTTATTTGTGACGTGGATGCCGGGGAAACCCTGATCACCGAGAAAGGCGCCATGAGCTGGATGACGCCGAACATGAAGATGGAGACCCAGGGCACGGGCGGCTTCGGCAAAATGATGGGCCGCATGTTCAGCGGGGAATCCATGTTCCAGAACCGCTATACCGCCATGGGCGCCCCCGGCCAGATCGCTTTCGCGTCTTCTTTCCCGGGCTCCATTAAGGCTTTTGACATCGCGCCGGGTCGCGAGATCGTCGTCCAAAAGAGCGGCTTCCTGGCCAGCGAACAAAGCGTGGAGTTATCCGTCTTCTTCCAGAAGAAATTCGGCGCCGGCCTCTTCGGCGGCGAGGGCTTCATCATGCAGCGTCTCTCCGGCCACGGTACCGCTTTCGTGGAGATCGACGGTTATGCCATTGAATACAACCTCGCTCCCGGTCAGCAGATCATCGTCGATACCGGTTACGTCGCCCTGATGGATGCTTCCTGCTCCATGGACATTCAATCGGTCGGCAGCATGAAGAATGCTTTGCTCGGCGGTGAAGGACTCTTCAACACCGTCATCACCGGCCCCGGCCGCGTCATTCTCCAAACCATGCCGGCCAACGCCGTGGCCAGCGTCCTCAGCCGCTATATCGTCACCGGAAAATAGAATTAACCGCCATTACAAATCATTAACAGATAAAGAAGCCCGCCGGGTCGCGCAATCGACTTCGGCGGGCTTTTTCATTGCTCCCGCAATCCTCGCTGGATCTCGTGTCGTTCTTCCCAGGTAAGATGTTTCCCCTTTCTTCTTTTTTCTTCAGGCATGTATCCTCCTATCCGCAAGAGGATACATGCCCATTATCTCATAGTTTCTGCAGGACTTATTTCCATTTCCCTGTATCAAACCAGAATTTCAAAATTCAATCAAACTTCCAGATATTTCTATTTTTATTTGGTTCCGGCCAGCAGTCCGAGAGCTTCCTCCATCGGGACGACTTCCGCGAAATTACCCGGCCAGACCAGCTCGTTATAGTAGCGGACGGTCGTCTCCTTATCCATATAATCATTATCGAAGGTGGAATTAGTCCCTTCCGGAATGATCACCCGGAACCCCTTTTCAAAGGCCGACTTCACCGTTGCATCGATGCAATAATTCGTCTGCAGCCCGACGATCATCAGGCTCTTCTCTTCCTGCTTCTCCATATAAGCGGAAAATTCCCGGTTGCCGAAGCAACTGCAGATCGTCTTGATGAAGACCTTTTCACCCGGTGCCGGCGCGACCTCATCCGCGATCTCAAAGATCTCATCCCCAACGGAAAATCCCGTTCCCGGCCCGTCGTCGTGCTGGAAATAGATGACCTCCACCTGGTGGTCCCGCGCGGTGCGGATCAGCTGCTGCAGCCGTGCCAGGAAACCTTCATAATCATAGATGCGGGAATCGGTGATCCCCTTCTGGACATCGATCACAAGTAAAATCATTTTCTCTCCTCCTTTGCCGGATGCTTTGACGGCGGTTTTATTTCAGATAGCCGTACATGCCGAGCAGCTGCGTCATATAGGCGGTATACTCCTGCAGGATCTCCTCTGCCGGGCCTTTCCGCTCCTGCTCGGAAGAGACGCCGTGCGCGATGGTCTTGATCAGGTTCTGGTGACGCCCCCGGAAGATATCCCGTTCGGTGAGGGAAAGGGACTCATGATAGCCCTCCGGCGTATTGGTGACCGTCAGGACAACTTTATTCTCCTTATTGAACAAGCCGCCGGCCGCCTTCGGATAGACGATGACCAGGAAGCGCGGCGTCGCCGGGAGTACGATATAGCCTTTGTAAATGGGGCTCACTTCGTCTCCCATTTCAAAGTAATTGTATTCATTGGGATCCCAGCGTTCCTGCATGAACTGATAGAGTTCTTCCAAGGTGAAAGCTTTGTTGGTCGCGATGACTTGTCTCCCGATCATAAGAGGCCTCCTTTCGGCAGTTACAGTATCTTTTTTTATAATCAATCAGCAGTTTCCCGTATAGACGTAATTCAGTTTTTCCCGCGCGACGGCGGCCAGATGCCGCACGGTGCGTACTTCGGTCGCCGGGCGGTCGGTCATGTGAAAACGCGGGAAGAAGCGCGTGACGTGGAGCGGGATATCTGTTCCGATCTTCCGGCCTTCCGGGTCAGTGAGCCCGGCTACCCAGGCGACCAGCTCCCGCATTTCCTCTTCACGGTCGTTCTCGCCCGGCACGATGAGCGTCGTGAGTTCCACGTAGCAGACTTGGACAGCGCGGGCGATGAAAGATTTCACCTGCTCCAGATCGCCCTTCAGCACGTCCCGGTAATAACGCTCCGTAAAGCCTTTCAAATCGATATTCATGGCATCCACGTAAGGCGCGAGCTCCTCCAGCACGGCACGCTCAGTCATCCCGTTGGTGACCAGTACCGTCTTCAGGCCCCTGCCACGCAGGAGCTTTCCGGTATCCCGTACGTATTCGTACCCGATCAAAGGCTCGTTATAGGTAAAAGCCACGCCGATGTTGCCGCGCTTCCGATAGTAATCGGCAGTCGCTGCCAGCTGTTCCGGGCTCACGTATTCCGCCCGCTCCGCGAAACGGAAGGCTTCTTCCGACCAGGAGATCTGGTAGTTCTGGCAAAATGGGCAACGCAGGTTACAGCCAAAACTGCCCGCGGAAAGGATCCGGCTGCCCGGGTAGAACCGGTAAAGCGGCTTCTTCTCGATCGGATCGAGCGCGAGCGACGTGAGCAGCCCGTAATTCAAAGCTGTGACCTCACCGTCCCGGCAGGTACGGGCGCCACAGAAACCGACGCCGCCCGCCGGTATATCACAATGCCGGAAACAGACTCCGCAGACCGCCATCCCGCTGCCTCCTAATGGTGCCGGACGACGCGGAAGCGCTCCAGCCTGACCTCTTCTTCCAACCCGATCCCCGCCTTCCGTTTGGCGATGGCGATCTGGTCTTCCACCGTATCCACACCTTCAAGATCCGGAAGCAGAAGCCCCCGCCGCCGGCCTCTGCTGACGATGACCCCGTAATTCTTCACGTCCAGCTGCGCCGGGGAAGATATCTCCTCGGGCTCACCGAGCACGTCGACGCTGATCTCCAGGAAGGGCAGTTCGCTTTCCCGGATGGCATCAAAGCGCGGGTCGCGGGTCGCGGCGCTGATGGCGTTCTCGATGATCTCTTCCGCCAGATTCGCTTTCGTAGGCGCGATGGTACCGATGCAGCCACGCAGCTGCCCGTGCTCATGAATGGAAACGAAAGCCCCGGCCCGCGTCGCTAATAAGGCCGGATCCGCTCCCTCCGGAAGATCCCCGGGGACCTTCAGCGTTTTGCCGTTCCTGATATAGCTCTCCAGCGAGCGGCGGGCCAGTTTCACGTAGGCATCTTCCGCTGCCCTCTTCCGGGTCGTCTCTTCTTCCAGTTCCGTCAGATAGCGATCCAGGAAGAGCCGCTCCGGATCCGGGCCTTCCGGATAGAAGGTGCAGATCCCATAGCCGACACCGGTCACGTCCTGATGGGAAAGCCGTTCGGCTCTCACCCGCATCCCGTCCAGGGTCCCGGCCAGGATCACAAAGGAGCGATGGCCGCACTCCGCGGCGCGGGCGCAGAAATCTTCACTAAAATTGAAAAGCTCCCCGAAAGCCGCCCTTCCCATTACGTCCATGATCCGTTCGTCATAGACCGGGCCTTCCTCCGCGAAGCCATACGGACCGTAATCCTGCAGTTTGTGGGACAGGTCGCCGCTACCGACGAGCACCGTCTTCCGTCCGGTCTTCTCAGCCGCCTCCCGGATAAGCATGCCGAGCGCGTAGTGATCCGTGAGCGGCAGGCCGGACAAACCGATGCGCACCAGCTTGAAATCGTTATAGTATTTGCGGATGAAATAGAGCGGTACCATGGTTCCATGATCGAGTCTGGCGCTCCGCTCGCCGAGCGTCCCGGCCCGCAGGCCGGTTTCCGCGGCCAGGCGGCAGATCTCGTCCCGCAGCTTTTCATCATAAGTTTCCCGGAAAGCGATCCGCGGCGCCCCGAAATCAGAAAAAGAGCCTTTCGCGCCGGTCCCCGGCGAGACGTGGAAATAGTCCGCGTACATCACGGAATGTGGGCTCGTGATCACGATCGTTTCCGGTTTAAGCGCGGCAATTTCCCGGCCCACCTGCTCATAAGCCCGGATGGTCTCCTCGATCTGCGCTTCGCTGCCCCGGCCGATCTCCGGCACGATCATGGGCGGATGCGGTACCATAAACCCCGCTAAAATCGACATCGCTATCACTCCTTCTTTACTCTGTTCAGACCAGCTCCTGCGCCCGTTCGATGGTATTCTTGATGCTGCGCAGATGGCGCGTCACCTTATAGATATCTTCCATGCGGCGGACGACGGTAAAGGCGTTTTCCTCCCGGTAGAGCAGAATCGTGGTGAGCGTTTCCCGCACGCCGGACACCAGCGCTTCGATCTGCTCCAGATACTCCTCCCGACTCATCTTAAGCTGCAAAGCTTCCCGCTCCTCGATCGGTAGGACGAAACCCATCCCGAAGGCTGCTTCGATCTTCTCCGCGACCGCCGTCTTCGCTTCATTCAGGCGGAACTCATAGGCGCCCTTCACCTGCCCGGCTTTTTCCTGCAGTTCGCTTAAATAGGCATCCATCTCCCGGAAGTGCTCGTCCAGATCCTCATAAGGCTGGTTCAGGACGCCGCGGTAGAAATAGAGCTGTTTCAGGGCTTCGCCCAGGAGGTCAGCCAGTTTGCGGCGCGCAGACTCATGCAGGATGTCCTTTAGCGAAGTCTTTAGATCCTCCGTGATCGTAGCTTTCAGTTCCTCGACCCCGGCGCCGGTCACGGCGCTGACCGGGAAGATGCGGATGGCAGGAGCTGGCGCGGGAGCGGCGACTTCCCCTTCTTCTGCGGAAACACCGGCAGCCAGCCAATTTCCCGTGCTTTGCTCGGAGGGACCGAGGATCTCCCCGAGGATCTCCTCGCAATAGGTCACGTAGGCCTCGAGATCTTCCGGGCTGACCAGGTCAGTCTTATTGACGGCGAAATAGGTCTTTCCGGCGTAGGCGCGGGCTTTGGTCAGGAAGTCGATCTCGATCTGGTTGATCGGGCTGTCCACAGACAGCAGGAAGATGACCGCGTCGCTTTCCTTCATGTATTCATAAGCCGTCTCGGTATTGTTGACGTGGAACGAACCGACGCCCGGCGTATCGACGAAGGTGATGCCGCTCTTCAGGAATTCCGCCGGGGTATGCAGGACGACTTCCCGCACGCCGCGGCAGTTGGCGCGGTTCTTCTGCTCGCTGATATAGGTCTCGAGCTCCTCCGCCGTGACTTTGCGGATCTCCCCGTTCAGGAAGCGGACTTCGGCGGCTTCCTCTCCGTATTTCACCTTGGTCACGGCGCTCGTGATCGGTACGATCCCCACCGGGAGCACGTCTTCGCCCAGGATCAGATTGCTGAGCCGGCTCTTACCGCGCTTGAACTGCCCGATGACGGCGACCGTCATGTCGCTCTCCCGCAAGCGTTCCGCCAGGCGTTCCACCTTCAGGAGCTGCGGGGTCACCGCGCTGCCGGCAATGGAGAGTTCCGCCAGCGCCTGTTCAGTCTTCTGCAAGATATCAACTTTACTTTCTTGAATGTTCTCGTTCATAGATGCCTTATCTCCTTCATGCTGATTATTATGTGCTTGCTTATGCACTGTCACTTGGGAATCGTTCCTCCCCGTCCCGGGTCGTCACGACCTCATTTCCTCACGCCGCTACCTGCTTGCCATTGCGGAAAAACCTGTACGGCGAAAAGGAATTATGCTATGCTGACCCTGGAATCTCAACAGGAGGAAGCCCCCATGCCGGAATTACCCGAAGTCGAATGTGTCAAGAATATCATCACCCAGGTCGCCTGCGGCCGGGTGATCTCCGCGGTCTCTGTCCCGGAACCGAAGGTCATCGCCTGCCCGGATCCGCTTTCGTTTCAGTCCGGTCTGCAAGGCCGTACTATTACGCGCCTTTCCCGGCGGGGCAAGTTCATCCTCTTTCAGCTGGATGATGCCGGCCGCCTGATCCTGCACCTGCGCATGACTGGCTGCCTGGTTCCCTCGGCTGCTACGGCGCCGGTCGCCAAACACACGCATTTAATTCTTCATTTAGGCCCTGCGGGAACAGGCCTACAAACCGGTCGGGATGACGGCAAGGAACGATCCCGCGACGAACAGCACTATGATGAGCTGCGTTACGTCGATCCGCGCAAGTTCGGACGCTTCTGGTATCTCGCTCCCGGGGAGGAAGACCAGGTCAGCGGCATCGCCGCTCTGGGCCCGGAACCTGAGCAGGTCTCCGCGGATTATCTGGCCGCGATCTTCGCGTCCCGGCATCTGCCGGTAAAAGCCGCCCTGCTCGATCAGCATCTGATTGCCGGCATCGGCAACATCTGGTCTGATGAGATCCTCTTCCGGTCCGGTATCCATCCCCTGACCAAAGTAAACATGATTAATATAAATGGTTTACAAGTGCTTGCGGATTCCATTCATTCCGTCATTTCCGAGGCCATCGTCTTAAATCGTTCCACCGTCAGCGCCTTCGTGAAAGGTGAAGGCCGGGAGTATTCGGATCTGGCACTGATGAACGTCTATGGACGGGAAGGGCAACCCTGTAAGCGATGCGGCAGCCTGATCCGGCGCCTGACCATCGGCGGCCGCAGCAGCTGCTTCTGCCCGCATTGCCAGCCGGAATAAAACCGCCATTGCCAACCGGAATAGCCCCCGCGGCCGGCCGGTATCATTCCCTGCTATATCCCTACTTATATTGCTCCGCCTTCGCCGCGGCCTTAGCCATGAATCGTTCGTTATCGATGATGAAACGTTCATGCACGGCTTCGCCGACCAGGCCGGCCGGGTCGTAAGCTTTGACGTTGAACACCAGGCGGCGGCCGTCGACCGCGACCAATTCGGATTCACAGCGTACTTTAAGACCCACCGGAGTCGCCGCCACATGTTTGATATCCATGCGCGTGCCCACGGTACCCTGCCCCGCTTCCAGCTGATCGCCGACCGACGTATGGCAGGTCTCCTCCATCAAAGCCACCAGATAGGGCGTTCCGTAGACCGGCAGCAGGCCGCTGCCCACCGCAGCCGCCGTCAACTCCTCAGTCACGAGGATCTCTTTCGTATTCCTGATTCCTGTTTCCATCTTCCTGTCTCCTATGTTATTTCCGGCTCCAGGAATAGCAATAAGCCTGGGTAAGCGCGGCAAACCGCTCCGTACGGAGCAACTCCTGCACTTCTTCCTTCGTGAACCAGCCCGGATGGATCTCTTCTTCAGCTGAAGAACTCTCGTGGAAGGTTCCGGTGGCGGTTCCGACCAG
>JAFRYQ010000020.1 GCA_017437565.1 Bacillota bacterium | reverse complement strand
TAGCGCAACTGGTTTGGGACCAGTGGGCCGCGGGTTCAAATCCTGCCACCCCGACCATCTTCATTATTATATGGGCCTCTAGCTCAGCGGTCAGAGCATCCGGCTCATAACCGGCAGGTCCCGGGTTCAAGTCCCTGATGGCCCACCAAACTTCTCGTCACCATAATATGCATCGATGTGCTCAGATAGCTCAGTAGGTAGAGCAGGGGACTGAAAATCCCCGTGTCCTTGGTTCAACTCCGAGTCTGAGCACCACTTACGGCAGTTTCCTGAAGCTTCGTGCCCGGGGGGCTGCTTTTTTCAACGGAAGAAACAACCTGGAGGTTGAGATGGCACAGCTATATTACCGTTACAGCACGATGAACGCCGGCAAGTCCATCGAGCTGATCAAAGTCGCTTATAACTATGAAGAGCGCGGAAAAAACGTCCTGACGCTCATTCCGGCGGTCGACGACCGCTACGGCCAGGGCGTCATTACGAGCCGCATCGGCGTGCAGCGGGAAGCGACGGTGGTGAATGAGGATACCAATATCCTGGAGCTCTTCATCCGTGAGAACGAAAAAAAGAAGATCGACTGCGTCCTGGTCGACGAATGCCAGTTCCTGAAAAAGCACCACGTGCTGGAGCTGGTAGAGATCGTGGACAGTTTCGAAGTGCCGGTCCTGGCCTATGGACTGAAAAACGACTTCCGCAACGAGATGTTCGAAGGCTCCTATTACATGCTGATCTACGCGGATAAGATCGAAGAGATCAAGACCATCTGCTGGTGCGGACGCAAGGCCACCATGGTCGCCCGTGTCGTGGACGGCAAGATCGTCAAACAGGGCCGCCAGGTTCTGATCGGCGGCAACGACATGTACGTCTCGCTTTGCCGCAAACACTATAACGACGGCCGCATCGCGCCCGATCGTTAGAACATTGCCCGATTGCCCTTAGAGCGATTTACATCCCTGGAAACTGCCGCGCCGAGTCATCTCGGCGCTTATTTTGTTTAAGACCAGGCGTTTGCGGTAGGCCCATTTCGGGGCGATGAGCAGTTCCTTCGGGGAGTCGGCGGAAAGGCGGTGCATCACGATATGGGCGGGAATGATCTCCAGCAGGTCGCAGACAAAGGCTGCGTAGTCGTCCGCGTCGGCAAAGGGCGGCGCGTAGCCCGGCTGTTCTTCGGCCAGGCGGCTGTCGGAAACGACGTTCAGGAGATGCAGTGTCAGGCCCTGGATATCGGCGGCGGTGACGTAGCGGACGGAAGATACCATAGCCTCCCGGCTTTCCCCGGGCAGGCCGAGTATGAGGTGGGTGACGACGTCGATGCCGGCTTCCCGCAGGCGCCGGACGGCGTTATTGTAGACGGGCAGTTCATAACCGCGGCCGAAAGCCCGGGCCGTCTCTTCATGAATGGTCTGCAGGCCCAGTTCCACCCAGAGCGGCACCCGTTCGTTCAGTTCGGCGAGATAGGCGATCACTTCCTCCGGCAGGCAGTCCGGGCGGGTAGCGATGGCCAGCCCTTCGATCCGGGGGTCGGCCAGCGCGGCTTCATACTTTTCCCGCAGGACCGGGACCGGGGCATAGGTATTGGAAAAGCTCTGGAAATAGGCGAGATAGCCGCAATCTTTCCACTTTGGGGCGAGCAAAGCGATCTGGCTTTCGATATCGGACGCCTGGTCGCCGCTGCCGCGTTCCGAGCAGAAACTGCAGCCGCCATAGCCGCAGGTGCCGTCGCGGTTGGGGCAGGTAAAACCGCCGTCCAGCGCCAGCTTGGCCATCTTATGCCCAAAACGTTTTTTCAGATAGGGACCGACGAGATTGATGCGGGGGCAGGAGGTGTCACCGCTCTCAAGAAGGCCTTTTTGTGCGCCTTGCGCGCGCTTCCTTGCCATGTAAAATCCTTTGCGTATCCGGGGAGTTGTGATATACTTAAGTGTAATATGCCCAAATGAAAATGGGAAGACTGTTTTTGCTGCGGAAGAAGGGAATGTGACTTGAAAGAAAAGCGAGAAACAGCGTTTACAGGCTGCAGATGCCAGGACGCGGCGCCCGGTCCGGAAGCGATCAACCTGATCCTCGGACAGACCGAACGGAAGCGCCTTCTGCTGCACAGCTGCTGCGGCCCCTGCAGTACGGCCTGTATCGAACGTCTGGCGCCACTCTATGAAATAACCGTCTTCTATTACAATCCCTGCATTACGGAGCGGGAGGAGTACGAGAAACGGAAAGCGGAACAGATCCGCTTCATCACGGCGTACAAGCGCGACCAGCATCTGGCGGGACTGGACTTCATCGAGGGGGATTACGAGCCGGAGGAATATTTGGCCCGCGTCCGGGGATTGGAAGGCGAGCCGGAAGGCGGCGCGCGCTGCGCGGTCTGCTTCACCCAGCGCCTCACGAAAGCGGCGGAGATGGCGAAAAAACTCGAGATCCCCGGCTTCACGACGACCCTCACGGTGAGCCCGCATAAGAATTACGAGCTGATTACGAAGCTCGGGCAGCAGGCGGGGGAGCGTTACGGCGTCGAATACCTGCCCTTTGATTTCAAGAAGAAGGCCGGCTTCCAGCGCAGCATCCAGCTATCCCATGAATACGGGCTCTACCGGCAGAATTACTGCGGGTGCCGTTTTTCTAAGCGGGATTAACCGCCGGGAAACGAAAAAGAAAGTGTGACGTGAAGAAAAAGAAAGGGTGAAAGTGTATAAGTATGGCGAACCTCATGAAACCGAAAAACTATGATCCGATCCTGACCCCGATGGAGACCCAGCGGGCGATCAAAAAGATCAAAGACTATTTCCAGCAGGAACTGGCTTACGGGCTGAACCTGCGCCGCGTTTCAGCCCCGCTCTTCGTCTTCCCGGAGACGGGCTTAAACGATAACTTAAACGGCGTGGAGCGGCGCGTGGAATTCACGATCAAGGACCTGAACGAGCGTAAGGTCGAAGTCGTGCAGTCCCTGGCGAAATGGAAACGCATGGCGCTTGGAAAATACGGAATTAAACCCGGCCACGGGCTTTATACCGATATGAACGCCATCCGTCGCGACGAGGAACTGGACAATCTGCATTCCATCTACGTCGACCAGTGGGACTGGGAAAAGGTGATCATGAAGGAGCAGCGCACGACCGAGTATCTGCACGAGACCGTGACCACCATCTATAACGCCGTGAAGAACCTCGGCGATTACGTGAACCGGCTCTACCGGGATATCCAGACCGAACTGCCGAACGAGATCTATTTCATCACCAGCCAGGAACTGGAAGATCTTTATCCGGACAAGACGCCGAAGGAGCGGGAGAACCTGATCTGTAAAGCGCACGGGGCGGTCTTCCTGGAGAAGATCGGTGGGGTGCTCCGCTCGGGCGAAAAGCACGACGGCCGTTCCCCGGACTACGACGATTGGGAACTGAACGGGGACATCCTGCTTTGGAACGAGATCCTGGAAATGGCCTTTGAGATCAGTTCCATGGGGATCCGCGTCGATGCCGAGGCCATGGACCGCCAGCTGACCCTGGCCGGCTGCGACGACCGTCGCGAGCTGCCCTTCCAGCAGGCGATCCTGCATAATGAACTGCCCTATACCGTCGGCGGCGGTATCGGTCAAAGCCGTCTCTGTATGTACTTCCTGCGGAAAGCCCACATCGGCGAGGTGCAGGTCAGCGTCTGGCCGGAAGAGATGGATCAGGAGTGCCGCAACAATAATATCTTCCTGCTGTAGGGAAGATCCAGAGAAACATGCGAGATGAGATACGCAAAAGCCGTCATTGAAAACCGATCCAGACATACCGACACGCTCTTCACCTACCGGGTCCCGGATACGGTGCAGGCCGGTGACGTCATCCGGGTGCCGTTCGGCAAAGGGGATAAGCAGAAAAGAGCTTTTGTCTTCTCCGTGAGCGACGAGCCTGATCTCGAACCGGAAAAGATCAAGGACGCGCTTGGCAAAGACGAAGTCCTCTATCTCACGGAGGAAATGCGGGAAACCTGTTTGTGGATGCGGCAACGTTACGGGATCACCTATCTGGAAGCGGTGCGCTGTTTCATCCCGCCGGGCAAGAAAGCCCGGGAGGGGAAGGAGAAACACCCGCTGGAGAAGAGCGACGCGGAAGCGCAGGCCATCGAAAAGCTGACGGAAGAGCAGCGGGAGGCCTGTGCCCGGATCTTCCGGGCGATCGACGAAGGCCGGCAGAAGAATTTCCTGATCCACGGCGTGACCGGTTCCGGCAAGACGGAAATCTACCTGCAGGCAACGGCCCGGACGCTGGCTGCCGGCCGCAACGTCATCATCCTGGTCCCGGAGATCGCGCTCACCAAGCAGATGACGGCCCGTTTTATCGGCCGCTTTGGGAAAGAACAGGTGGCGGTCCTGCACAGCAGCCTGACGGGGCGGGAACGCTTTGATGAATGGGTGCGCATACGATCCGGGCAGGCGCGTATCGTGATCGGCGCCCGCATGGCGGTCTTCAGCCCGCTCGATGAGATCGGCCTGATCGTCATGGATGAGGAGCACGAGGCTACCTATAAGGCGGATATGTCGCCGAAATATGAGACCGTAGACATCGCCATCAAGCGGTTGCTGTATGGGAAAGGCGTTCTCCTCTGCGGCAGCGCCACGCCTTCCGTCACCTCCTACCGGCGCGCGGAAGAAGGCATCTACGAGCTGATCGAACTGAAAAAACGCTATAACGAGGTGCGGCTTCCCGCCATCCAGCTGGTGGACATGCGCGAGGAACTGAAGCAGGGGAACCGCGGCGTCTTCAGCGGCGCTCTTTACCGGGGCATCGCCGAAGAGATCCAGGCCGGCCGGCAGGCGATCCTCTTCCTCAACCGGCGCGGTTACTCGAATTACATGACCTGCGCGACCTGCGGGGCGACGGTCACCTGTCCGGACTGCGGCATCCCGCTCACTTATCATAAGAGCGATAACGCCGGCGTCTGCCACTATTGCGGGCGGAAATTCCGCTTACCGAAGGAATGCCCGGACTGCGGGAGCCCCTATATCCGCTACGTCGGCATCGGCACCGAACAGCTGGAGGAGCTGACCCGGGACCTGTTCCCGGAAGCGCGCGTGGCAAGACTGGATCTGGATACCGCGAAAGGCGGGCGTAGCATCAGCCGCATTTTGAACGATTTCGCGGCCGGGAAGACCGATGTCCTGATCGGCACGCAGCTCGTCGCCAAAGGCCTCGACTTCCGGAACGTCGGACTGGTCGGGGTCGTGCAGGCGGACACGACGCTTAATATCCCCGATTACCGTTCGGCGGAGCGCACATTCCAGCTGATCACCCAGGTGGCAGGGCGGGCCGGCCGCGGCGACCGGGAAGGCCGGGTCATCGTGCAGACGATGCAGCCGGAGAACCCGGCGGTGCAGGCAGCCTGCGCCTACGATTATCAAAGATTTTACCGGGATGAGATCCGCTTCCGGGGCATGATGGGCTATCCACCCTTCACGGACCTGGTGCTCTGCGAGACCGTTTATGAAAAAGAGCAGGACGCCAGGCGGTACGCGGAAGAATTCTGTGTATATATGAAAGGGAAGGCTCAGGCGATGAAAGAACGTCCCGAGGTCTACGACCCGCGGCCTTCCTACCTGACCAAAACCAGAAAGAACGCCGGGAGCATGCGCTACGACGTTTTGATCAAAGCCCCCCGCGGGGCGCGGAACGAGGTCATCTACCACGTTCGCCGCTTTGCCGGGCATCTCGTCAAAACGACGTCCGGATCGCTCCTGATCGACGTAAATCCCTACGGCATGTTGTAAACGCCGGGGGAGAAGGAGGCTTAATAAGATGGCATTAAGACACGTAGTTACAGAAGGCGATCCGGTCCTGCGGAAGCACTGCCGCGAAGTCACGGAGGTGACGGAGCGCATCCGTACCCTGCTCGGCGATATGCTGGAGACCATGCGGGAGGCGAACGGTTGTGGCATCGCCGGTCCCCAGGTCGGCGTGATGCGGCGGCTCTTCGTCGCCGAACCGGCGCCGGGAGAAGTCTACTATATGATCAATCCGGTGATCCTGGAACAGGAAGGGGAAGTGGAGGACGATGAAGGCTGTCTCTCCGTACCGGGCTTGATCGGGACGGTCAAGCGTCCTGAGAAGATCCGCATGCGTGCCATGAACCTGGACGGCGAGGAGAAGGAATACGAATTCGAGGGTTTCCCGGCCCGCGTCATGTGCCACGAGTACGACCACCTGGAGGGGATCCTCTATACGGATAAAGCAGTCAACGTCCGCGCTCCGGAACCCGAGGAAAACGAAGAGGAAGAAGCGGAGGACGAAGCCTGATGAAGATCGTATTCATGGGTACGCCGGAATTCGCGGTGCCTTCCCTGGAGACGCTGGTTGCCGCGGGGCACGAGGTCGGGCTCTGCCTGACCCAGCCGGACCGGGTACAGGGACGCGGCCATAAGCTCCTCTTTTCCCCGGTAAAGGAGAAGGCGCTGGAGCTCGGCATCCGGGTCCTGCAGCCAACGAGAGTGCGGGGGGATGAAGAGCTCTACGCGGAACTGGCGGCTTACGCGCCGGATGTGATCTGCGTGGCGGCTTACGGACAGATCTTGCCGGAGAACGTGCTTAAGCTGCCCCGTTACGGAGCGCTGAACGTA
Organism: Bacillota bacterium; assembly: GCA_017437565.1. Taxonomy (GTDB): domain Bacteria; phylum Bacillota; class Clostridia; order Peptostreptococcales; family Anaerovoracaceae; genus Eubacterium_B. Next base: position 17,781 of record JAFRYQ010000020.1, on the reverse strand, counting down.
CACGCTTCGCTCCTGCCGCGGCACCGCGGCGCGGCGCCGATCCAGAGGGCTATTCTGGAAGGGGACGAAAAGACCGGGGTGACCATCATGCAGATGGCGGCCGGGCTCGATACCGGCGATATGATGGCGCGCGTGGCGCTCACGATCGGCGATCTCGATTATCCGACGCTCTCCGCCCAACTCGCGTCGCACGGGGCCTGGCTCCTCCGGGAGACGCTGACCGCCCTGGAAAAGGGTACGGCCACCTGGGAGAAGCAGGATGATGAAAAAGCTACTTACGCCGGCATGATCACCAAAGCGGACGGACGCATCGATTTCCCCGCGCAGGATGCCGCGGCGATCATCCGCATGATGCGGGCTTTCCGGCCCTGGCCGGGCATCTACTGCGAGCTTGACGGCGAGGTGATGAAGATCCTGGACGCTGAGGCTTTAGCAGCCGATGAAACGACAGAGGGACAAACACCCGGAACCGTGCTGGCTGCCGGCCGGGAGGGCATCGATATAGCGACCAGAACCAGGATCCTCCGCGTCAAAGCGTTGCAGATGCCCGGGAAAAAAGCCATGGACGCGGACAGTTTCCTGCGCGGGAGGAAGATCCCGGCGGGAACAGTCCTCAAATGAGTAAACCGTTAATCTTTTTTCAGATGTCAGAAAAGAAGGAGGGAAACAGAAGATGTATTATGACCTTTCCTTTATCCTGCTGATTCCGGCGATCATCTTTTCACTCATCGCCAGCACCCGGGTGCGGTCGACGTTTGCCAGTTACGGGCAAGTCCGCAATTACCGCAATCTGACCGGAGCGCAGGCAGCCCGCATGATGCTGGACGCCAACGGCCTGAACGACGTGGCGATCGAACCCATTCGTGGTTCGCTGACCGATAATTATGACCCGCGAATCCGGACGCTGCATCTCTCCGAATCGGTAATGAACGTACCTTCGGTGAGCGCGGTCTCCGTAGCCTGCCACGAAGCCGGCCACGCCCTGCAGCATGCTTATGGCTATTCGCCGCTGGCGATCCGTACCGCCATCGTGCCGCTGGCTAATTTCGCTTCACGGCTGACCTGGATCCTCATCTTCGCCGGCCTCATCCTGATGTCGGTGGCTAACCGGGATATGGGCGGCCTCGGCAACAGCCTGTTCACGGCCGGCGTCGTCGCTTATCTCGTCGTCATCCTCTTCCAGCTCCTGACGTTGCCGGTGGAATTCAACGCTTCCAGCCGCGCCCTGGAACAAATGGAAACACTGGGGATCGTAGCCGGCGAGGAACAGAAGGGAGCCAAGAAGGTGCTCTCCGCGGCAGCGATGACTTATGTGGCGGCAGCCGCGGTCTCGCTCTTACAGCTTCTGCGCATCCTTATGATCCGGGGACGCCGTTAGCATGAAAGACGCGCGGAAAACCGCTTATACGGCGCTTCTGGCCATTGAGAAACACGGATCCTTTTCGGATCTGGAGCTGAAAAGACTGCTGACCGGCGGGGAAGAAGGCGAAGCGTTCGTACGCGAGCTGGTCTATGGAGTGACCGAACGGAAGATCTGGCTCGATTACGAACTGTCCCATTTCGTGAAACGCGGGCTGCACGCCGTGAAGCGGGAAGCGCTGGTGCTCTTAAGGATCGGCGCTTATCAACTGGAATTCATGACGGCGGTTCCGGACTATGCCGCTATCAGCGAGACGGTGGAACTGGCCAAAAAGGTGTTGCCGGGTCTTTCCGGCTTTGTGAACGGCGTATTGCGCGCTTTTGCCCGGGGACGGGCAAGCATCCGGCCGAACCGGGAAACGCTGGGAGAGAAAGAATGGCTCAGCCTGACCTGCTCCTGTGGGGAAGCCCTGACGGAACTGCTGCTTGCGCAATACGGAAGCGCCCGGACAGAGGAATTCCTGCGGTTTGCCCTGACGCCGGCACCGGCGGAGATCCGTGTGAATCTCCTGCGTGAAGATGCCGCCAGCCTCCCGCGGGAATTGGCAAGCCAAGGCTTCAGTCTCACGGAAAGCACCGTTTCCCCGCGCAGTTTCGCGGTCAGCGGCAGCGGCCTGATCAGGACGGACGCCTATCGGGAGGGACGTTTCGCGATCCAGAGCGCCGCTTCCTGCGCGATTGCCGATCTCGCCGCGCCGGAACCGGGAAGCTTTGTCATCGATACTTGTGCCGCGCCCGGTGGCAAGACGATGGCGATGGCGGAAGCGATGGGGGGAAAAGGCCGCGTACTGGCCATGGACGTTTCCCAGACCCGGCTGGCTTTCATCGGTAAGGAAGCAAAGCGGCTGGGCGTCAGGAATGTGGAGACTCTTTGCTGGGACGGACGGGAAGAAGCTCCGGAGCTGGTGGGAAAAGCCGATCTGGTGCTGACGGACGTTCCCTGCAGCGGCCTCGGGGTGATTCGCCGCAAGCCCGAGATCAAATACCGGGATTTCGCGCCGGGCCTCCCGGAACTGCTGGAGACGCAACGCAAGATCCTGGCCAGCGCGATCCGTTACGTGCGGCCGGGCGGCCGGCTTTGCTATAGCACATGCACCATCAACCGGCAGGAGAACGAAGAACAGATCCGGGTGCTGCTGAAAGAATGCACGGACCTGGAACTGCTTATGGAGAAGCAGTTCTGGCCGGGTACGGATCAGACGGACGGATTCTACGCGGCACTGATTAGAAAAAACGACAGGGAAAAAGGAGCTCTGGATGGACGTAGGCTTTAAGACCGATAAGGGAATCAAAAGGAGCAATAACGAGGATGCCTTCTTCGTCATGAAGAACGACGGCATCTATATCGTAGCGGACGGGGTCGGCGGCAACCGCTCGGGAGAGATCGCCAGCCGGACCGCGGTTTCGGAGATCGCCCGCTATATCGAGCAGCACGCGCTCGGCAACCGGGAGAGCGAGATCAAGAATTTCTTCCTGAACGCTTTCCATGAAGCCAATCACCGCGTGATCGACGCGGGCAGGCGGTTTGAAGAAAACAGCGGTATGGCGACGACCTGCGTACTGGCCTATTTTCACGGCTCCGAAATGTACGTGGTCAACGTCGGCGACAGCCGCGCTTATCTGCTGACCGGCGGCCGGCTTTGCCAGATCACCGAGGACCACACCTATGTGAACGCCCTCGTGAAGGCCGGCATCATTACGCCGGAGCAGGCGGTGGATCACAGCGATAAGAATATGATTACGCGGGCCATCGGCGCCGACGTCGAGGTTGAACCAGACGTGTTCAAGGTCCGGATCAAGCCTGGCGACCGTGTGCTCTTGTGCACGGACGGGCTGTATGGGGAATTAAGCGCGCAGGAGATCACGGAGATCTTCGGTCAGGGCCTCTCCATGACCGATACCTGCGTCGCGTTGGTGGATGCCGCCAACGACGCGGGCGGATGTGACAATATCACGGCGGTCTGTATCGCCATTACGGAGGATGACGTACGATGAGTAAATTGTTGGCAGGAAGATATGAACTGATCGATAAGATCGGCGAAGGCGGGATGGCCGTCGTATATAAAGCCAAAGACAGACTGCTCAATCGCTACGTGGCGATCAAGATCCTGCGCCCGGAGTTTACCAAGGACGCGCAGTTTGTCGACAGTTTCCGGAGAGAATCACAGGCGGCGGCGGGACTGCAGCACCCGAACATCGTCTCGATCTACGACGTCGGCAAGACCGGGAACATCAACTATATCGTTATGGAACTGGTGGAAGGGCGGCCGCTTTCGGATATCATCACCGAAAAGGGACCGCTGGATTACCGTACCACCATCGATATCACCAAACAGGTCGCGGCGGCGCTTTCACTGGCGCATAAGCACCAGATCATCCACCGGGACGTAAAGCCGCATAACATCATGATCACCGAAGACGGAGTCGCCAAGCTGACCGACTTCGGAATCGCGCGGGCAGTCAGCACCTCCACCCTGGTGGCGGAGACGAGCCGCATCATCGGGTCCGTCCACTATTTCTCACCCGAGCAGGCGCGCGGAGCCTATGTGGACGAACGTTCGGATATCTATTCGCTGGGCATCGTCATGTATGAAATGCTCACCGGACGCGTGCCCTTTGACGGTGAGAACCCGGTCGAAGTAGCGCTGAAGCACATCAATCAGGATATGATCCCGCCTTCCAAGCTGGTGGACGGTATTCCGCCGGCCCTGGAGAAAATGGTGATGAAGGCGACGGATAAGTTCCAGACGAATCGTTACAGCACCGCGGACGAATTGCTGGAAGACCTGACAAATATGGAATTCGTTACGAGCGTCGTCGGCGACGGCGTGGTCCGGGTGCGCGGAAACGGTACCAACACCGGCCGGCAGACCCGGGTAACGGGCGATAAGCCGGAAGCGGAGCGCTTCAGCCGGGAGAGCGAGAGCGAGATCCGGGGGAGCCGGGACCATGAACCCGGAAATGACCGTGACTATGACGCCCGCGGTTCGCGTGGCAGCGAGCGCGGCAAGAAGGGCGGACGCAGCGGAAACGGGAGTGATGGCAACGACCACGGGCGCAGCCGGCTGCTCGCTTTGATCGCTATCATCGGTATCGTCATCCTGGCACTGGTCTTCCTGATCCTCCGGGTCACGGGAATGATCGGCGGCAAGGACGCCGAGGAAGTCATCGTACCGGATCTGACCGGCCAGACCTACGCGGCGGCGCAGGCCCAGTTGGAGAGTCTGGGACTCACGATCGAACAGGAAGCGGAGACCGTCGCCAGCGCTGAGGTCCCGGAAGGCTGTATCGTTTCCCAGTCGCCGGTCAAGGATACGAAGGTAAAAGAAGGCCGTACCGTGCGTGTGACGATCAGCGCCGGTAACGTGGATATCAAGGTGCCGACCCTGGTCAATAAGAGCTATGAAGAGGCACAGACGATCGTCAGCGGGATGGGGCTTTTCCTGATCCGCGGGGAGGACGTCGATAATGACCGGGTGGAAGCCGGTTATATCGTGAAACAGTCACCGGAGCCGGGCACGGTCCTGCCGCGCGGCGACAGCATCACGGTGAATGTCAGCACCGGCAAACAGGAGAAGAGCGTTCCGCGCCTGATCGGCCAGGAATACGTCTCCGATGAGGAGATGGAAGCCGTGCTGGAGAACTACGGACTGACCCTCGGCAACGTCTCCTATAAGGAGAGTCACGATGAACCGGGCCTCATCATCGAGCAGGATCCGTCTCCTGGTAAAGAGGTCGAGAAGGGCACCGCAGTCGATATCGTGATCAGTAAAGCCAAATCGACCGGCCAGATTCCTTATCTTTATGGCCTGACGCAGAGCGAAGCGGAAAATGCCATTAAGAACGCCGGCTTTACCGTCGGCCAGATCACAGAGGAGGAAACTGCGGAGCTGGACGGCGGGCACGTATTGCGCCAGTATCCGGCGGCGGATACTGAAATGGAACTGAATTCGCCGATCGACCTGATCATGAGTAAAGCTAAGACCATGGTCCCGATCCCCAGCCTGAACGGGATGACGCTGGAGAACGCCCAGGCCGCGCTGGATGCCGTGGGACTGGTCATCGGCCAGATCGGCTCAGAAGAGACCAATGAGTACGCGGAAGGAACGGTCGCCCGTCAGTATCCGGCAGCGGACGTGAAGGTCGAACCGGGTTCAACAGTCGACCTGTGGCTGGCCAGCCCTATTCCGGAAGAGGAACCGGGCGGCGATGGAGGAGATTCGGAATACAGCGGGGAGACTCTGCCGGTCGGACCGGATGGCGATACGGAAGAACCGGATGAACCTACCGATGAAGAAACGTCGGGCGGTGAGGAAGGAACCGAAGGAGAAAGCAACGGATGAGCGGGCAGGATCCGGACCGGCTGCGCGAATCCGGTCGTCCGGTAACGGGTTTTACCCGCGGCCGGGTGCTGAAAGGAATCGGCGGTTTCTATTATATCGGCTCAGGTGACCGCCTGATCCGCGCCCGGGGCAAAGGGACCTTTAAAAAGGAGGGCTTGCTGCTGAAGGTCGGAGATGAAGTCACGCTCGAAGAACATGGGGAAGACGACGCGCTCATCCGGGAAATCCTGCCCAGACGGAACGATTTTTCCCGGCCGCCGATCGCTAACGTGGATCTCCTGATCGTCGTCCTGGCGGTAAGAAAGCCCAAACCGAATCTCGTCGTCATCGACAAGATGCTGGCGGCGGCGGAAAAACGCGGTGTCCAGCCGGTGGTACTGCTCAATAAATGCGATTTGGGCACGCCGGAAGAAGCCGCCGAGATCCGGGACGTTTACGAACCGCTTTATCCTTTTATCCAGCTGACGGCAACGGATCAGGAAGGGGAAGACAGCGGGATCACCAAGCTCCGGACGCTCATCCGGGACAAAAGCGCGGCGCTGGCCGGACAGTCCGGCGTCGGCAAGTCCACGATCACCAACGCTCTGCTGCAGGGCCAGGCTATGGAAACCGGCCACGTCAGCGCCAAGACTGAACGCGGCCGTCATACGACCCGCCACGTGGAGATCTTTCCCTGCGCGGGCGGCTTTCTCTTCGATACGCCGGGTTTTACTTCCCTGGACCTCGACGAATGCGGGAAAGAAGAAATCGCCGGCTTCTTCCCGGAATTCCGGGAAAAAGCAGCCGCCTGCCGCTTTGATAACTGCCGGCATTTAAACGAGCCGGATTGCGGCGTGAGGGCAGCGTTAAAAGCGGGTAAGATCGCCGCGTCCCGCTACGCTTCTTACGAAGCGATGATCCGGGAAGCGCGCGAACGCAAGAAATACTGATAAGGAGAACGACATGGGAAAACTGGCACCTTCGATTTTGGCCGCGGATTTCGCGCAGTTGGGACAGCAGTGCGAACTGGTGACGTCCAGCGGCGCGGATTACCTGCATATCGATGTCATGGATGGACACTTTGTACCGAATATCAGTTTCGGGGCGGCGGTCATGAAATCCCTGAACCGCTTGCAGACAGCGCCTTACGACGTGCATCTGATGATCGAGGATCCGGATCGCTACGCGGCCGATTTTGTCACAGACAAGACGGAATATATCGTCGTGCACCAGGAAGCATGCCGGCACCTGCACCGCAGCATCCAGAACATTAAGGCCTTGGGCGTAAAGGCGGGGGTGGCCATCAATCCGGCCACACCGGTCGCGGTGCTGGAAGAGATCCTGCGGGACGTCGACCTGGTGCTGGTGATGTCGGTCAATCCCGGCTTCGGCGGGCAGAAGTTTATCGATAACGCTTATGGCAAGATCCGTCGCCTGAAGGAACTGCGCGAGCAGGGGGCCGGGCAGTACGTGATCGAAGTCGACGGCGGCGTGACAGCCAAGAACGCGGCCGCGCTCCGGGAGGCGGGCTGCGATCTCTTTGTCGCCGGCTCCGAAGTCTTCCGCGCGGAGGATATTCCCGCCAAAGTCAGGGAGCTGAAGGCTTTGATTGGGTGACCGCATGCTCAGTCTCATCTTGGCGCTTCTCTTCAGCGCAGCCATCTCGCTGGGGTTAAAGATTTTCAGCCGTGACGGGAATAACCGTTACGGCATTATTATTGGCAATTATCTGACCTGTGTGGTGATGGCCTTTCTGGTGCTGCCGGAAAAGGGCCTGCTTTTTCACGCGCAGGGCATCACGTATCTGATCGGGATCTTTACCGGTTTCCTTTTTGTAGGCGGTATGGTCGCGACACAGATCAGCATCCAGAAAAACGGCGCGACACTGACCGCGGCGTTTTCCAAACTCGGACTGCTCATCTCCTTGGGGCTGGCGGTTTTCGTCTACGGAGAGCGGCCCGGCGTTCTACAGATCAGTGGCGTAGGACTGGTCATTGTCGCAATGCTCCTGATCAACTCCAAGCCGGAAAAACAAAGCATAGGCTCTGGGCAGGTGCAGGCTCCGGCCCTGCTCTTTCTGGCGCTGCTCTTTTCGGGCAGCGCGGAAGCCATGTCCAAGGTGTTCGAACGGGTCGGGAGCCGTGAGGAAGATGCCGTTTTTCTTTTCTTGATCTTTTTTACCGCCGCGGCCCTTTCCGGGTTACTGGCTTTACGTGAACACCGCAAAACCGGGAAGCGTCTCGTTCTGAAGGAAGTGCTCTCGGGAATTGCTGTCGGCTTGCCGAACTATTCTTCCTCATACATGCTGTTACGGGCGCTGGTAAGCCTGCCGGCTTTCCTGGTCTATCCGGTATTCTGCACCGGCTCCATCCTCGTCGTCATGACGGTCTGCATCCTGTTCCTGGGCGAGCGCCTGAGCCGGAAGCAGGCCCGGGGGATCGCGCTCATCCTGGCAGCGCTGGTGCTTCTGAATCTGTAACAAAAGGGCAGGCATCCTGCTCTTTTTTCGTCCAATAAATTGTATGGAAATACTCGAAATTGGAAGTTTTGCCGCGGGTGTTGTTTTGCCGGGGTCCTATGATATACTTACTTTCATGCGGCCTTAAAAACCTCTGATACCGGGAGAAACGTATGCTGGGGTTCTTTCCAAAACTGCTGGAAAAATGAAGGCCAGAATCGGCTTCTTAGCGAGTTTTATCACCGGAGTCGGGATCGAGATCGTCCAACTCGTTATCTCGCTCACAGGCCGGAATTTTGCCTCTCCGTTGCTAAGCTATCTTTTTACCTCTTCGGTACGCTCCGGAGCGGTTGCCATGTTAGTCGGTTTTCTGGTCGTACCAGTGGTCAGCCTCATCACGAAAGCTCCGGATCGCAGTAGGGCCGAAGAGATATTTGCGAATTACGACAATACGGTTATTGTAACCCAGAAAGAAAATCTGGGGAAATAATCAATCATAAAGGAGACATAACATGCCTATTTTCAGACAGCTGGAGGAAAACGCGCGTCTTTATCCGGACGAAACGGCGCTCGTGGAGATCAATCCGAGTTTTGAACCGAAGAGCCGGATCACCTGGCGCGATTACGCCCTTATGCAGCCGATCCCGGGTGAACCCTTCCGTCGCGAGATCACCTGGATGGATTTTGACGTGAAAGCGAACCGTTTCGCGAATCTGCTGTATACCAGGGGAATCAAGAAGGGCGACAAGGTAGCGATCCTTTTGATGAATTCCATCGAATGGCTGCCGATCTATTTCGGGATCCTCAAAGCCGGCGCCATCGCCGTGCCGTTGAATTTCCGTTATACCGCGGAAGAGATCCGCTACTGCCTGCGAAAAGCCGACGCCAGCCTGCTCATCTTCGGGCCGGAATTCATCGGCCGCATTGAAGAAATCTACGACCGGATCCCCTTTATCAAGCAGATGTATTACGTCGGAGAGGATTGCCCGTCTTTTGCCGACAGCTATGACCGTATGATCGACTTCTGCCGTTCCAAACAGCCGGAAGACATGGGCATTACGGAAGAAGACGATGCCGTCATCTATTTTTCTTCCGGCACGACCGGTTTTCCGAAGGCAATTCTGCACACGCATCGCAGCCTGACTCACGCCATGAACTGTGAACAGGCCCATCATCACCAGACGCATGAAGACGTCTTCTTATGCATCCCGCCGCTCTATCATACCGGCGCCAAGATGCACTGGTTCGGCAGCCTGAAGGTCGGCGGCAAAGCGGTCCTTTTGAAGGGCGTAGAACCGCAGTGGATCATAAAAGCGGCCTCAGAAGAGAAGTGTTCCATCGTCTGGCTGCTGGTGCCCTGGGCCCAGGATATACTGGACAGCATTGAAAATAACGAGATCAATCTATCCAAATATGATCTGTCTGCCTGGCGCCTCATGCATATCGGCGCCCAACCGGTGCCGCCTTCGCTCATCAAACGCTGGTTAAAAGTCTTCCCGCACCACGAATACGATACCAATTACGGACTTTCCGAATCCACCGGTCCGGGCTGTGTACATCTTGGCATCGGTAACGTCGATAAGGTCGGCGCGATCGGGAAAGCCGGTTTCGGATGGGAGACAAAGATCGCCCGCGAAGATGAGAGCCCGGTGGAGAGAGGGGAGGTCGGCGAACTCTATGTCCGCGGACCGGCGGTCATGAAGTGCTATTATAACGACGAAGAGGCGACACGGGAGACCATCGCCAGCGATGGCTTCTTAAAGACAGGCGACATGGCGATGGAAGATCCGGACGGTTTTATCTATCTGGTCGACCGTAAGAAAGACGTCATCATCTCCGGCGGCGAGAACCTCTATCCGGTGCAGATCGAAGATTTTATCCGCGCTAATCCCGCCGTGAAGGACGTTGCTGTAATCGGACTTCCCGACAGCCGTCTGGGCGAGATCGCGGCGGCCATTATCGAGGTGAAGGCCGGCAGCACGCTGTCGGAAGACGAGATCCGCGACTTTTGTCTGGGACTGCCGCGCTACAAACGCCCGCGCCGTTATATCTTTGCCGATGTGCCGCGTAATCCCACCGGTAAGATCGAAAAACCGGTGTTGCGTGAGCGTTATTGCGGGGAAGAACTCGTCCGCCAGCAGATCGAGAGCTGAAGCCGGCCGGGGATGCGAGTCGGATAATCAGAACGAATGGGGAAAAGTCTCCGCCAGAAGAAGCCGGCGGGGATTTTTTCTGTTCTCAACGATCACTTCTGGCATGCCTGATATAGGTCTTTAAATCCATTAAAATAGCTTAATATCAATATAGGTTCCAATAAAAGAATTCTTGTAAATAAATATCGATGATCAATATCAGATTTTAGCGGAAAAGAATAGGATTCCGGATCATTATCTTTTCCAGTTCTAGGTCCATTTTAGGCCCATTTTAGTGACGAAAGCACGAAAAAATACTTGTATCTTGTCTGCACTTAGCATATAATACATTTGGTATGGTATATACGTATATCATCCAATATGTGTACTTATTTAGGACTTTATCGACATCCTGAGTTTCATCCAGATTGCATCTTTGATTCATATATTATTCTCAATCCAATCATCATCTTAGTTTCATTCCAGGTGACAGATTAAACGGACTTTAAAGAACGCGAACAGGATCATTTCGGCTTCGTGGATTTTTGCTGTGAAAATTCGGATCCTGATATCACCTGTCTTCGCGTTATCCGGTACTGTCTGATCGCGAACTGCTTTTCAGTTCGATAATCTCGTGTTTATTGCATCAAAGCACGGAATTGTAACGATTTAACTATTTCATGATGACTGGAGGTAAATCTATGTCTCAGACTAACACAGCAGGACACACTCCTATCGCGAGGGGGCTGAAGCGAAAGATACTTACCATCTTTCTTTCATTGCTCATGGTTCTTACCATGATGCCGACACTCCCTGGCGCAGCGGTTCACGCGGCCGCGGGAGACGTGCCTGCCCACAGCAAGACACTCACTTCTAATGGTGACGGCACTTACCAGCTGGCTCTCAACATCAAGGGCGAAAACGAAAAGATAGTCAACAAGGTAAATGTTCTTGTCATACTTGACGTTTCCTCAAGTATGAACACTAGCGCTGGAGGTGGTAACACTAGGCTTTCAGCTGCCAAGAGTGCCATTAACAATCTGGCGAATACGTTGCTTTCCTTGAACGGGCAGGGCGAGAATCCGGCTGATGCTGTGGAAATGGCGCTTGTTACGTTCGGTAATACCGCTACGACCAGGCAGAATCCGACCACGAGCGCAAGTACGTTTACAAGCTCCGTAAACGGGATCACGATCCCCGCGAATGTCGGAACGAACTGGGAAGCGGCGATGCAGCAAGGCAATACGGTCAATTTTAATGACAATGACCAGACCTTCGTCATCTTCGTTTCCGACGGCAACCCGACCTTCCGCTATACGGAAGGGAATTACCCCAACCATAACAACGACTTTAACCAATCGTACTATAATCAGTATGGTGTATGGGGTACCGGAAGCGACAATAATGCGACAACGGTTAGCCGGTGTTACGATCACGCTGTCGACGATGCGGCGATACTAGCCCAGAAAGTAGGGGTCAATAACTTCTATACCATCGGCGCCTACGGCAGTGTCGACCGTATGCAAAGCCTGACGACGGAGGCAGGTGCGCCTGCTGACCACTACTTCAGCGCTACGAATACCACTCAGCTGCAGCAGGCCTTGGCTTCCATCCTGGAGGACATCCAGACTGCCGGTATTGGCAGCACCACGATCAAAGACCCGACGACTACTGATGTAGTGGTTAGCTCGGACGTGACGGCACACCTGCTCACGGTTGACGATAATTCTTTTAAGTACTACCGGAACGGTGTTGAGTGGCCGGATGCACCGGAGGCAGAGCTGGATGCGGACGGCAATGTCATTTGGGATCTGAAGTCGGTCGGCATCCTCGATAACAATGTTACCTATACGGTCACTTTCGATGTATGGCCTTCTCAGGAGACCTACGATATGATCGCCGATCTTGAAAATGGTGTGATAACGTATAGCCAGGTCCCGGAAGCCATCCAAGAATATCTGATCGAGGATGACGGCAGCTACACCTTAAAGACCAACAAAGACTTTCCTACTATTACTTATAAAGACACCCGCGTCGATAATGAAGAACGAACTGTTAATTATGAAAACCCGAAACCGGTTCCCACTGCTGTCGAGGAGATGGACATCACCAAGTATTGGTTCAACGACATCGACTGGCGTGGAGAGGAACAGTATCAGGCTGGTTTCACGATGGAGGTCCTGAAGGATGGTGATTCCTTTACACCGGATCCTCAAACCGTAACGGTCAAACCGGAAGACTGGACAGATTCGATCCATATCGCGACGGGCCTGATGCGCGTCCATCGGAATGCAGATGACGCGATTACCGGGATCGAAGTCCTGGAAACCGGCCACGACTATACGCTCAGAGAGCCTGCCAATTTGACGGAGCATTGGGAGCTAGTCATCGAGACCATCCATCCGATGCTGATCAACGGCGAGCTGCATTCGCTCGTACAGATTAAGGATGCAGACATTCCGGAAGGGATGGGAAGTGCTGACTTCTACACTTTAGAGGGAGTCGACTTCTACCGCATCAACGGTAAAGTCTATGAGGATAACGGCGCGGGTAATACCGCTTCCGCTTCCGCATATAACGAAAGAAAGAGTAACCTGAATATCAAGAAGGTCATCACCGGCAATAAGGAAATGGCGCCGGAAGATGCCAAATTCACCTATACAATCACCGTTACGGACCGGAATGGTGATGACGTCTGGTTCTCCGTTATGGATGAAGCTACCGAAGAGTTTGTTACTGACGAACTGGAAGTGACGGGTGCTACCGCAGAATCCGGTAATACCGGTTATTTCTACGCTCCTAGTGGCGGTACGATTACCCTGAAGCTGAAGGAAGGCTGGAACCTGCGTTTCATGAACCTGCCGACTTATTCCACTTATACTGTGGAAGAATCGTCGACAATGGATCCGGGCTTTGTCTTTGATGAGGTAGATGGCGAGACGACCTTTAAGGTTGGCGGACTGCCGGACGGCGCCGTAGACCTTGGCAATGATCAGTACACCTACGACGGCGTTCTTTATACGAAGGTTTCCGATACGGAATATACGGCCGTTTACAATCCGACCATCACTGGTATGAAGGTGGAAGGTAAGGTCGTTTCACCGAACGCCCCGTATCAAGTCACCTATGCGAACCAATATGTGCCGACTAAGGTTGCGCCGAAAGTAACGAAAGCCGTTAGCGGATATGATTCGACCGATACGTTCACTTTCAGCATCGCGGCAGCCGACGATGTGACACAGCAGGCCATTACAGACAAGACGGTTATTCTGCCTGATCCGGCTACAGTTTCCACCAGCGGTACGATCGCCGATGGAACGACGCAGGAGGTCCAGTTCGGTGATATCACCTTCACGCGGGTTGGAACTTATAAGTTTGAGATCACCGAAACGTTTACCACGGAACCGGGCGGCTGGACTTATGATGCCAGCAAGAAGGATATTACGGTTACCGTCGACACCGATACGGATGGTAAGCTGAAGGCAACTGTAACTGGCGACAATCCGACCTTTACTAATACCTATGAAGCGAGCGGCGAAGTGACGCTCGCTGCCAAGAAGGCTCTGGTAGGACGCGCGTGGCAGGATGGAGAAAGCTATACCTTCACGCTGAGCGCTGCAGCGGGCACACCGATGCCGGCAGCCGGTGGCGAGACGGCTACCTATACGGCAGACGGTGCTCAGAGCTTTGGTAAGATCACATACGGTGGAGCGGATGCCGGCAAGACCTACACTTATACGATCAGCGAGACTTCAACGCTGCCGAGCGGCATCACGAAGAGCAGTGATATCACGGCAACGGTCGTTCTGACTGATAACGGCAGCGGTGAGATCACGGCAGCAGTTACCTATTCACCGGAAAGTGACACGATTACCAATACCTATACCTCCAGCGGCAGTGTTGAGCTCACAGCCAAGAAGGCCCTGGTCGGACGCGAGTGGCAGGATGGGGAAACCTATACCTTCACCCTGTATGATCAGGATGGTACCACGGTCTACGATACGAAAAACTATACGGCGGACGGCGAACAGACCTTTAAGGCCTTCACCTACACGCAGGATGATATGAAGGATGCGAGCGGCGCTTATGTGACCGAGAAGACCCTGACCTATAAGATCAGCGAGACTTCGACGCTGCCGAGCGGCGTGTCGAAGAGCGGTGACATCACGGCGACGGTCGTCCTGACCGATGACGGCGAAGGGCATATCACCGGAGAAGTCACCTATGATCCGGAAAGCGACACGATCACCAATACTTATGTGGCAGAAGGCGAAGCGGAGATCACGGTGACCAAGGCGATCGCCGGCGCGGCATGGCCTGCCGGCAAGACTCTGACACTCACTATTGAGGGAGCAGAGGGAGCCCCGATGCCTGGGACAGCTACAGCGACACTCAGTGCAGCAGGAAACGTGACATTCGGACCTATCGCCTATGATGAATCCGATGCGGGCAAGACCTATACATACACCATCACAGAGAGCAACTTTGGTGACGGCTGGTCTGGATCACCTGCCAGCATCACCGCGACAGTAGTCGTAACCGACAATGGTGACGGAACACTTGCTACCGCCGTGAGCTATAATCCGGCCAATGCAACCTTCACTAATACATATGCTGCTACCGGAAGCGTAGACATTTCCGTTACAAAGGAACTGATAGGCAGAGACTGGATCGATGATGAGACGTTCACATTTACTTTAACCGGTAATGGCGTCAATGAATCGAAGGTCGTCAGTGAAGCTGCGCCAACGGCGAATTTCACAACTATCACATATGATGAATCAGATGTTGGCCAGACATACGTCTATACTGTAAGTGAGACGTCCACTCTCCCCGGTGGAATTACCAAGAGCGGCGATGTGACGGTCACCGTAGTGGTAAGCGACAACGGCGACGGAACCCTCGAAGCGACCGCGACCTATACAGGTGGTACAGGTCAGGGAGCAGATACTATCACCAACACCTATGAATCTGAAGGAAGCATAGAGCTCGAAGCTATCAAGGAACTGGAAGGCAGAGAGTGGCAGGAAGGTGAGACCTATACCTTCACGCTGAAAGATTCCGAAGGAAACGTCATCGACGAACAGACGGTCAGCGCCGACACCAAGGTTACCTTCGACAAGATCGAGTACACCGAAGAGGATATGGTCGATGAAAACGGCAATTACGTCACGACCATAACGTACGAATACACGATCGAAGAGACGACGACGCTGCCGGACGGCATGACCAACAGCGGGAGCATTACGGCAACGGTAACGCTGACGGATGACGGTGAAGGAAATATCACGGCGGAAGTCGAATATACGAACGACGATACGATCGTGAACACCTACGAGTCGACCGGCGAAGTTGAGCTCAAGGCGAGCAAAGAACTGATCGGCAGAGCGTGGCAGGAAGGCGAGGAATACGTCTTCACGCTGAGCGCGGTAACGGCAGGAGCGCCGATGCCGGCAGCCGGCGGCGAAACGGCCACCTATACGGCGGATGGTGAACAGGCCTTTGGCAAGATCACCTATACGCAGGATGACATGCTTGCGGAAGACGGCAAGACCTTCCTGACGGAGAAGACCTACACCTATACGATCAGCGAGACTTCGACGCTGCCGAGCGGCGTGACGAAGAGCGGTGACATCACAGCGACCGTGACGGTGACCGATAATGGTGACGGTACGCTTGGGACATCCGTGATCTATAGCCCAGAAAACGACAAGATCACCAATACCTATACTTCCAGCGGCAGCGTTGCATTGAAAGCCAAAAAGGAACTGGTCGGACGCGAGTGGCAGGATGGGGAAACCTATACCTTCACCCTGTATGAGGAAGATGGCACCACGGTCTATGACACGAAGAACTATACGGCGGACGGCGAACAGACCTTCAAGGCCTTCACGTACACGCAGGATGATATGAAGGATGATACCGGCGCTTATGTGACCACGAAGACCTTGACCTATACGATCAGCGAGACTTCGACGCTGCCGGATGGCATCACGAAGAGCGGTGACATCACGGCGACGGTCGTCCTGACCGATGACGGTGAAGGAAATATCACCGGAGAAGTCACCTATGATCCGGAAAGCGACACGATCACCAATACTTATGAAGCGAGCGGTACCGCAACGCTCTCTGCGAGCAAAGCACTGACGGGACGCGCCTGGCAGGAAGGCGAAGAATACACCTTCACGCTGAGCGCGGTTACGACAGGAGCGCCGATGCCGGAAAGTGGAACGACGGCCACCTACACGGCTGACGGTTCCCTGGATTTCGGTACCATCACGTACAGCCAAGCGGATGCCGGTAAGACCTATGAATACAAGATCAGCGAGACGAGCGATCTGCCGGCAGGCATCACCAAGAGCGGAGACATTACGGCGACCGTGACGGTGACCGATAACGGCGATGGTACGCTGGCGACGTCCGTAACCTATGATCCGACCAATGCTACGATCATCAATACGTATGAAGCAACGGGATCGGTCGAGATCAAGGTAAATAAGGAACTGATCGGCAGAGACTGGATCGAAAACGAGCAGTACACCTTCACGCTGAAGGATGCGGAGGGGAATGCGCTCGAAGAGAAGACGGTAGATAAAGACAATCTGGAAGCTGCCTTCACCGCGATCCCGTATACCGAGGCCGACGCGGGCAAGACCTTCACTTACACGGTAGAAGAAACTTCGACCCTGCCGGGCGGTATCACGAACAGCGGCGCCATCACGGTGTCCGTAGAGGTAACCGATAACGGTAACGGCACACTGGCGACGGCGGCGACCTATACGGATGCCCAAAGCGCTGCCAACGATACGATCACCAATAAATACGATTCCGAAGGAAGCGTAGAGCTGGTAGCGATTAAGGAACTGGAAGGCAGAGAATGGCAGACCGGTGAGACCTATACCTTCACGCTGAAAGATTCCGAAGGAAATGTCATCGACGAACAGACCGTCAGTTCCGACAGCACGGTCGTATTCGATAAGATCGAGTACACCGAAGAAGACATGGTCGATGAAAATGGCGATTACGTCACGACCATAACGTACGAATACACGATCGAAGAAACGACGACGATGCCGGATGGCATGACGAACAGCGGAAGCATTACGGCAACGGTAACGCTGACGGATGACGGTGAAGGAAATATCACGGCGGAAGTCGAGTATTCGAACAACGATACGATCGTGAACACCTACGAGTCGACCGGCGAAGCGCAGCTTAAGGCGAGCAAAGCCCTGGTTGGCAGAGCATGGCAGGAAGGCGAGGAATACGTCTTCACGCTGAGCGCGGCAGAGGGAACGCCGATGCCGGCAAGCGGGACGACGATCACCTATACAGCGGATGGTGAACAGGCCTTTGGCAAGATCACCTACACGCAGGATGACATGCTGGGTGAAGACGGCAAGACCTTCCTGACTGAGAAGACCTACACCTATACGATTAGTGAGACTTC
>JAFRYQ010000229.1 GCA_017437565.1 Bacillota bacterium | reverse complement strand
GAAGAAGCGATCGCCGCTGTACAGGAGAAGATCCGGGAGATCCGCGCTATTTGCGGGGAATATCTCTATAGCGAACAGGATGAGGAGCTGCATGAAGTGCTGGGCAAGGAACTGATCCGGCAAAGCATTCCGACCGCGGTCTGCGAGTCCTGCACCGGGGGCATGGTAGCCGCTAAACTGGTGTCCGTTCCGGGTATTTCGAGCGTTTTCGACCGGGGGCTGGTCACCTACAGCGAAAAAGCGAAACAGGAGGAACTGGGCGTTTCCGGGGAGACGCTGGCCCGCTTCACGGCGGTCAGCGAAGAAACGGCGCGGGAGATGGCAGAGGGGTTGGCGGCTAAGACCGGCTGCCGCCTGACCATCGCCACCACCGGGATCGCCGGCCCGGAGGCGGACGGGAACCGGCCGGCCGGTTATATGTTCTGCGCGGTCTGCCTGGACGGACAGACGTCCGTCCGGCATCTGAATACCGGACGCAGCGACCGGGCCCAGAACCGCAATCTCCTGACGCTGGCCGCGCTGGACCTGGCGCGCCGGGCCGTGCAGGGGAACGTCTGAACGGGCATACCATAGGCCCCCGGAAAAGATTTGTATGGGGAAAACGGGGTTTCCGTTGACAGCCTATGGGGAAATTATTATCATCAGAGAAAAGAGGCAAGCGGAAAAAACTGCTTGCTTTTTCGAAGCAAAAGCGGTATGATATAGAAAACGAACAAATGTTCCTATGGAGGTTAAGGGATGGCAGTTAAGAAAGATAAGACAATCGCACCGGCCGGTGCCGATAAGGAAAAAGCGCTGGAGGAAGTCCTGAAGCAGATCCAGAAGCAGTTCGGCCAGGGTGCGATCATGAATATGAGTGAAGGACTGGGGCTGGATAATCTGGATGTCATTTCCACAGGCTCCATCAGCCTGGATCTGGCTACCGGCGTCGGCGGGGTACCGAAGGGCCGCATCATCGAGATCTACGGACCGGAATCTTCCGGTAAGACGACGCTGACGCTGCATATCATTGCCGAAGCCCAGAAGGCGGGCGGTAAGGCGGCTTTCATCGACGCGGAACACGCGCTGGATCCGGTCTACGCGCGCGCTTTAGGCGTAAAAGTGGACGAATTGCTCGTTTCGCAGCCGGACAGTGGGGAACAGGCGTTGGAGATCTGCGACATGCTGGCCCGTAGCGGAGCGCTCGACGTCATCGTCATCGACTCTGTGGCCGCGCTCGTACCGCGACAGGAGATCCAGGGCGATATCGGGGACAGCACGGTCGGCCTGCAGGCCCGCCTCATGTCCCAGGCCTTGCGCAAACTGGCCGGTACCATGAGCAGGACCAATACCTGTGTGATCTTTATCAACCAGCTGCGTGAGAAGATCGGCGTCATGTTCGGGAACCCTGAGACCACGACCGGCGGCAAGGCTTTAAAATTTTACGCCTCCATGCGCTTTGACGTGCGTCGCGTGGAGACGATCAAGAAGGGCGAACAGATGCTGGGGAACCGCACCCGGGTGAAGATCGTGAAGAATAAGGTCGCGCCGCCCTTTAAGAAAGCGGAATTCGATATCATGTACGGAAAGGGGATCTCCAAATCCGGCGACGTGCTGGATTGCGCGACGGAAGCAGGTATCGTGGAGAAATCCGGTTCCTGGTACAACTATAATGGGGAACGCATCGGCCAGGGCCGGGAGAGCGTCAAGCAGTACCTAGAGGATAACCCGGAATTCATGGCGGAACTGGAAGCAAAGCTACTGGCCAAGCTGAAAGAAGACGGCAGCGAGGGAGCTGCTGCGGATACGGCGAATGACAGCGCTTCCTCCGTACGCGTCGATGAAGACGGCGTGATCCTGGACGACTAGGAGATACTTTTCCCG
>JAFRYQ010000228.1 GCA_017437565.1 Bacillota bacterium | reverse complement strand
GGCGGCACCTTGAAAGAACAGGTCTCTTTCTTTGAGAAGGAGCTCATCTGCGGCGTCATCAAGCGCGAGGGATCCATCCGTAAAGCCGCGAAAGCGCTGGGCGTGGATCATTCCACCCTTGTTAAAAAAATGCGGCAATATAAAGAAGGCTAAGTATCGGTGAACCGCATCACCACGGCGGTGATTATTTTCACCGCTGTTTTTTTATTTCCCGCCCCTGGAAGGCGCGATTCCCTGTCTTCGTTGAAATTACAACGGTTTCCGCGTTTTACTATCCCAGTTTCGCCCGCTGGTTGGCATTTTGGCCGGGAAGATCCGGCAGCTCCTGAATCGGTGACAATTTTCACCGCTCCGGGTATTGCCCTGCCCCGGGAGACAGCTGCGGTAACTGCCTGCGATCCAGTGAATACAAGGGGTTGCAGACATTCCGTTTTTTTATTTCTTACTTGGCACGCGTTTTGCTTCTATTAGGTGGCAGCGAACTTATTGAGCTAATTCAGTCATAGATCACCATCATTTTTAGGAGGAATTAAAATGGACAAAGCTCTGAAGAACAAAAGAATCATTACCGCCGCCGTTACCGGTGCCTGGCCGAAGAAGGAAAACAACCCGAACGTCCCGATGACCCCCTCTGAGATCGCCGACGACGTTTACGCCTGCTGGAAAGCCGGCGCTGCCATCGCCCACATCCACATGAGAGATGATGAAGGCAACGGCACCATGGATCACAATAAATTTGCTGAGACCGTCAAGCTCCTGAACGAGAGATATCCGGACTGCGACATCATCGTCAACATGACCACCTCCGGTGACATCTATGCCACCGATGAGACCCGCGTCCTCCACGTTAAGGAACTGAAGCCGGAAATGGCTTCCTTCGACTGCGGCTCCATGAACTGGCTGAACTTCGGTCTCTTCCTGAACAGCCCGAAGTTCCTCGAAATGTGTGCCCAGGTCTTCAAAGACACCAACACCAAGCCGGAAATCGAATGCTTTGATCCGGGCATGATCGGCAACGCCGCTTACTACATCAAGAAGGGTGTCCTGGAAGCTCCTCTGCATTTCCAGTTCTGCATGGGTTGCGCGAACGGCATCACCGGCAGCGTCAAAGACCTGCTCTTCATGAAGGAAACCGCTGACCGTCTGATCGGTAAAGATAACTACACCTGGAGCGCCTTCGGTGTCGGCCACAGCGCCATGGAAGTTATGTACGCGGCCATCGCCCTCGGCGGCAACATCCGCGTCGGCATGGAAGACAACGTCATGTACAGCAAGGGCGTTCTCGCGGAGAGCAACGCGCAGTTCATTCTGAGAGCGAAGAGAGTCATCGAAGAGTTCGGTTGCGAAGTCGCTACGCCGGACGAAGCGCGTCAGATCCTGGGGCTGAAGAAGTGACCTGGGGCGTCGGTTTCTTTTACTACCGTTGTCCGCGGTGCGGCCGGAAGTTCAAATATGCCGAAGACCTGATGATCTATTTTGAAGACAGCTTCGGGCATTGCCCGGACCGCGGCGTCCCCGGCATCTATGTCAAGGACGGGCCGCGCGGCAAAGACGACAACGAATACTATGAAGTTGAGGAGTAATTACATGAAAAGCTTTGAAGAGATCAAAAAAATCCTGATCTGCGGTGGCGGCCTGATGGGCAAGAACATCGCCTTCGTCATGACGGCTAACCCGAATTACCAGGTCACCGTTTACGATCTTTATCCGACCGACGTGGAAGCCGGTATCCGCAAGAGCACCGCGCAGCTCGTCGAGGGCGGCTACGTTAAGGAAGAAGAGCTCGTTGAGCGCCTCTCCCGCATCTATTTCACGACCAATATGGACGATCCGGCCATCGCGGATGCCGACCTCGTCATCGAAGCCGTCTTCGAAGACATGGGCGTCAAGCAGGAAACTTTCGCCAAGCTGGAAGCCAGAATGAGAGAAGATGCTTATTTCTGCACCAACTCTTCCGTCATGAGCCCGAGCGAGATCAGCTCCAAGCTGACCCATCGTGAGCGCTTTGTCGGTACCCATTTCTGGAACCCCGGTCACCTGATCCCGCTCGTCGAAGTCATCAAGACCGACGCGACCGCGGACGGCGTTGCCGAGACCGTCATGGAAGTGCTCTCTTCCGTCGGCAAGAAACCCTGCCTCTGCAAGAAGGACGTCCCGGGCTTCATCGCCAACCGTCTGCAGCATGCCCTCTGGCGTGAAGCCATCAGCATCGTCGAGCACGGCATCGCCGACGCGGCGACGGTTGACACCGCCATCAAGAATTCCTTCGGTCTGAGACTGCCCCAGCTCTCCGCTCTGGAAAACTCCGACCTCGTCGGCACGCAGCTGACCTGGAATATCCACAATTACGTTCTGCCCCATATCGAAGACAGCCACGAACCCAGCCCGCTTCTGAAGAAGATGCTCGACGAGGGCAAGATGGGCTTCAAGTCCGGCGAAGGCTTCTACAAGTGGACGCAGGAAGAGATCGACAAGTGCAACGCCGACCTCAACGCTTACCTGATCAAAATGCTGTATCAGTAAATCGGCGGGCGTAAGTAACTAAGGTTCTAAATTGGAACAGGGAGAACCGACCTTCCTCTCCCTGTTCCGCAGAATAAACCATTCATTTTTCTTCATCATTCCAGAAAGGAGGACTCTATGTCCGAAACCAAAGTGCGCGATAAAGGAACCGCTCTGTGGAATATTTCCAAGAAGTTCAGCTTCGCGGCCGAAAAGATCATTCCGGATTCGTTCGTATTCTGCGTAATCTTGATGATCCTCGTATTCATCCTGTCCCTGATCATCGGCAAGGGCCCGATCGACCTGCTGCAGGCCGGTTGGAACGGCCTTGCCAGCCAGTTCACCCTGGCTTTCCAGATGGGTCTCATGGTCATCGTCTGCGCTACCTGCGCGCGTTCGCCGCAGGCTGCGAGGTTCCTGGCCTGGATCGCTGAAAAGGTCCACACCCAGACTGGCGCTCTGATCCTGCTCATGATCTTCGGTTATGTCACCTCCATGCTGAACTGGGCGTTCTGCACCATCGTGACCCCGATCCTGGCTATGCATCTGGCCAAAAAGATCAAAGGCCTTCACTTCCCGATGATGGTTGCCGGCGGCTATGCCTGCATGATCCTCGGTCAGTGCCTTGGGCCCTCGGCCACCCTTTATTCCAACCTGTCCCTGGAAGGCTCCAACTATGCTCAGATCGTTGGTGAATCCATGAGCGTTGCCGACACCTGCTACAACCCGGTCAACATCGTTCTCTGGGTCATCCTGGCGGTCGTCTTCATCCTCCTGGTCCTCTTCACCCGCCCGGGCAAGGACGAACTCGTCGAACTCGGCGACATCGCTACCCAGGCCGACGCGGTTCCGGATTCCTTCAAGGTTGAAGGCAAAGCGGAAACCTTTGCTGACAAGATGAACACCTGCAAGCCGATCATGTGGATCGTTGCCGCTTTCATCTTCATCAACATCATCTACAACTTCTATGCTTCCATTCAGGCTGGCAAGGGCTTCCTGGGCGGACTGAACATGAACGTCGTTATCTTCCTGTTCGTCGGCATCAACAGCGTGCTCTTCCCGCAGCCGCGCGCATGGATCAACGCCCATATGGCTTCCATGCATCTGGCTACCGACGTTATGCTCCAGTTCCCGTTCTACGGCGCGATCATGGGCATGATGTACATCGAAGGTGGTCTTGGTGAAGTTCTGGTCAACGCGATCGTATCCGTCGCTTCCGGCCAGACCCTCCCGATCTTCGTCTTCCTGTCGGCTTGCCTTGTTAACCTGTTCATCCCGTCCCAGGGCGGACAGTTCACGGTTCAGGGACCGCTCATCGTCGGTGCTGCCAAGCAGATCGAAGGTGCCAACCTGGTCAACTGCCTGAACGCCTTCGTATACGGCGACGAAGCTACCAACCTGCTGCAGCCGCTGTACATGATCCCGGCTCTCGCCGTTGTCGGCATGAAGCTGAAAGACGTTTGGGGCTTCATGGCCTTCATCTGCGTCTTCTGGATCGTCATCGTCTGCGTTGGCCTCTATGTCATCCCGATGTTCATCTAAGGCTCAACTTAAGACCATATCATTGATTTAGAGAATAAGATTCTCCCTTTCAATTACGAACGGAGGGCCCCGCAAAGCCCTCCGTTCCATTACCCGCTTCATTTGGAGGTTTCCCATGGCGCTGAAAGCAAAAGTAACCGACGTTCTGACCACCGGCTTTGCCGAAGTCGATCTCATCGGCGATGATTTCGAAAGTCTGGGTGAGGAGCGTTGCATCGCGCAATTCGAGAAGAAGGTCAAGGTCCACCGCGGCGACTACGTCGAGCTCGTGCTCCTGCCGTCCCGCCGCATGACCGAAGCCCGCATCGCTTACATCATCCCGCTCATCTGCTTCGCTTTCGGCGTCCTGGTCACCAAGACGCTGGGCTGGGGCGAACGCATTCTCTCCGGAGTGATCCTGGCCGTCATGGCTTTCGTGGTCTCCTGGCTGATGAACCGCCGCGCGCGGCTCCTGCAACGCCAGGAATATGAAGTGGTCCGCGTCATCAAAGAAGACCCGAACCACCTGTAAGCCGCGTCAAAGCCGGAGTCAAAGCCGGTTCCGCTCCAAATCAAACACATCAAAAAACAGGGCTACCCCCAAGCCTGATGGCTTGGGGATAGCCCTTTGATATTGGGGTTCCCGACCATGCTGTTCTATAAAATCCTTTTTCGGCATTAATAGAACAGATTCTGACTATAAAACGATGATAAGTGAACAGATCCACCTGGAGTTTGTTCACTTAAAGTCATTTTTCGCCTTTAGTGAACAGTTATTTTACGAAAACCGCGATTTATTGAACAGTCCTGTCCGGAAGCGTCTCGGCAAGTCGGTTATCCCGCCGGCGTGCAAGGTTGCCGGTTGCGCCCCTGGCCGGCAGCGTCCCGCGCTTACAGCTCGCTGCCGAAGAAGCGCGTCAGGACGCGGATCAGATACTCCGTATCCTTGACGCCCGCCGTCTCATAAGGCGAATGCATGGCCAGCTGCGGCAGGCCGATGTCCACGGTGCGGATGGAGACGTGGGTATTGGAGATGCCGCCGAGGGTGCCGCCGCCCCGCTTATCCGAGCGGTTATAGAATTCCTGGTACGGGACGTCCACCGTCTTACAAAGCTCCTTAAACAGAGCTCCGGAAACCGCGTCCGAAGCGTAGGACATATTGGCGGCGAATTTCACGACCGGACCGCCGTTCATGCGCGGGCGGTTCACCGGATCGTGCAGTTCCGGATGATTGGGATGCAGGGCGTGGGCGTTATCGGCGGAGATCATGAAGCCGCGGGCGATGGCGGTCATCAGCTGCTGCTCGCCCATCTTCAGTTCGCTGCGGATCCGCTTCATGACCTGCGTCAGGAAGGTGGAATCAGCACCCTGCTTGGTCTCGCTGCCGATCTCTTCATTATCGAACAGGGCGGCAATGGCCAGCACGCCGTTCTTCTTCTTCCCGGCCCCGGCGGCAATCAGGCCGCGGCAGGCGGCGAAGGCGCACTGCATATCGTCGATACGCGGGCAGGAGAAGAATTCATCGTGCGCGCCCCAGATCGAGCCCGGCGCGCGGTTATAGACGTAAAGATCATGGCCGAGGATGTCTTCCGCTTTGACGCCCGCCTTTTCCGCGACGATCTCCAGAAGCAGGCTCTTGGGAGCTGCCTGGTCCGCGCCGGCTGCTGTTTGAGGCGCGTCTTCCGCCAGCAGCGGCAGCACGTCGACCTGCGGGTTCAGCTCTTTCCCCTTATTCGCCTCGCGGTCCATATGGATGCAGACGCTGGGGATGAGCAGGAGATCCCGGTCCACGTCCACGAGCAGCGTGCGGATCCCTTCCGGGGCCTTCTCATCGCGCACCACCAGACGGCCGGCGACGGAAAGCGGCCGGTCAAACCACGGATTCAGCAGCACGCCGCCGTATACTTCCACGTTCAGCTTCTTATAATATCCCTTTTCCGTCAGCTCCGGCTGCTCGCCCTTGATCTTCAGGAGCGGCGAGTCTAGGTGCGCGGCCGCGATATGCACGCTGTCCACTGCTTTCGCCGGTACCCGGAAAGCGATCAAAGCGGAATCGCTGCG
>JAFRYQ010000227.1 GCA_017437565.1 Bacillota bacterium | reverse complement strand
CTTTTTCATCATCACGCAACCCGTTTACAGAGGAACGCTTTCCGCGTTCCTTTGTGTATAAATATGGTGACCATCTATGAAGATTAAAAAATGGCTGATCCTCATTCCGATTCTCCTCATCGCGAGCGTTGGTATCCGCATTGGACTCGGCTATCTGACCAATATCGACGTCGCGGTCTCGACCGCCCCGGAAGACAATCACACCAAGATGGTGGAGATCCCCGAGGGTTCTTCCACCCAGGATATTGCCACCATTCTGGAAGAAGAAGGGATCATCGACAGCGCTTTTAAGTTCCGTGTTTTCTCCCGCCTGAACGATTACGACGGACGGTTCATGGCCGGATCTTACCCCTTAGCGCCGACGATGGACCTGACGGAGATCTGCGATATGCTCTGCACGGGCCTGACTAGCCAGACTTCTTTCACGATCCCGGAAGGTTATACCATCGACCAGATCGCTGACACCCTGGCCAAGGAAGGCCTGGTGGACCGGGACGAA
Source organism: Bacillota bacterium (assembly GCA_017437565.1). Taxonomy (GTDB): domain Bacteria; phylum Bacillota; class Clostridia; order Peptostreptococcales; family Anaerovoracaceae; genus Eubacterium_B. The sequence continues at coordinate 2,549 of JAFRYQ010000227.1, read as the reverse complement.
TTTATCCGGCAGACCCAGGAAGGCGATTATTCGGAATACGCCTTCCTCAGCAGCGCTCCGGAAGGCCGTCACCGGTTGGAAGGCTATCTGTTCCCGGAAACCTACGTTATTCCGACGAACGCCGACGCGGACATGATCATCCGCACCATGCTGGATCAGTTTGAAGTCGTCTGGAGCAAATATGAAGCGCAGGCCGCGCAGCAGAATCAGACCGTTCACGAAGTGATCACGCTGGCTTCCCTGATCGAGAAAGAAGCCATCCTGGATGAAGACCGCAAGCTCGTCTCCAGCGTCATTCACAACCGTCTGGATATCGACATGCCGCTGCAGATCGATGCCGCCATCCATTTTGCCCTGGAACTGGAAGGAAAGAATCACACCTACCTGACCTACGATGATCTGGAGATCGATTCGCCTTATAACCTCTATCAGCACTACGGACTGCCGCCGACACCGATCGCCTGTCCGGGTGAAGCCTGCATCAACGCGGCTCTGAACCCGGAAGATACCGAATACATCTATTACGTATTGGTCGACGACAATGAAGCCAAAATGGCCTTTTCCACGAATTATGAAGATTTCATAACCGACGCGGAACACTGGGCTTCGACGATCGAAGAAGGAGCGGAAGAAGCCGACTGGGCCAGTTTGGAAGAAGATTCCGAAGAGGATTACGACGGGGAAGACTACGACGAAGAGTCCGGAGAAGATGAATGACGAACCGACATCTGGAACTTCTGGCTCCGGCCGGTGATCCGGAAAAGCTGCGCGCCGCGGTAGATTTCGGCGCGGATGCCGTTTACCTGGGCGGGGGAGGCTTTGACCTGCGGGCTGGTGCCGGCGGATTCAGCCGCGCGGAACTCGCGGAAGGACTGGCTTACGCCCATGCGCGTGGCTGCCGTTGTTATCTTACCGTCAACATCTACGCGCACGAAGAGGATCTCGCGCCCTTAAAAGCCTATCTGCACAGTCTGGAAGGCTTGGCGATCGATGCTTTTATCGTGGCGGATCCGGCGGTCATCCTGCTGATCAGGGAAGTCTTTCCGCATGCGGAATTTCATCTCTCCACCCAGGCGAATACCACTAACAGCCTGACGGCCCGTTTCTGGTACGGACTCGGCGTAAAACGGATCGTGCTGGCCCGGGAACTGTCCCTGGCGGAGATCCGGGAGATGCGTAAGCTACTACCGCCGGAACTCGAGCTAGAAGCTTTTGTGCACGGGTCCATGTGCATGTCCTATTCCGGGCGCTGCCTGCTCAGCAATTTCCTTACCGGCAGGGACGCCAATCACGGTGCCTGCGCGCATCCCTGCCGTTGGCAGTATGCCTTGCAGGAAGAGAAACGGCCGGGCGAGTATTTCCCAATCGAAGAGGACGCGCGTGGCACTTATATCATGAACTCCCGTGATCTCTGCCTGCTGACGCACCTGGCGGAGCTTGCGGAAAGCGGGATCACGGCCTTCAAGATCGAAGGCCGTAATAAGAGCGTTTTCTACTGCGCGACGGTAACCAACGCGTACCGGATGGCGATCGACGCTTACACCGCGGAAGCCCGGGGCGAGCTCAATGCCGGTGAACTGGATGATGTGATCGCTTACTGTTGGGAGGAAGTGGGGAAGGTCAGCCACCGCGGCTTTACCACCGGCTTCTATTTCCACAAGCCGGCAGCGGAGGATCACGAATACGGGACGTCTTCTTATATACGCACCTATTCCTTCACCGGCGTGGTCCGGGGTTACGATCCCGTTAGCGGCCTGGCGACCGTCGAGCAGCGGAATAAGATGACCTGCGGGGAAGAAATTGAATGCTTCGGACCCGGCAAGCGCTTCTTCCGCCAGACGCTCACGGAAATGTACGATAAAGAAAGTGGGGAAGCCCTGGTCTCCGCTCCCCATCCGCAGCAGATGCTGCTCATCCGCATGGAAGAACCGGTCAGTCCCGGCTTCCTCATTCGAAAAAGAAAGGAAAATAATGAACACTGATCCGGACAGCAGTCCGCTGATACTGTTTTTACTCATCCTGATCCTGACGTTTAACGCCCTGGTGGTGCTTTGTAATATCGCCTTCGGTACCCTGAACGCGAACAGAGCCATGCAGAAAGCGGAAGAAGCGGATGAACCGCGTGCCAAACAGGTCGCCCGCATTTTAGAGCGGCCTTTCCGTTTTCGCTATACCAATAAATTTCTGAACTACGTCCTCCTGATTCTGGGCACAGCGCTTACCATCATGTTGCCTTATGAGCACTGGATCGCGCTTCTGGTTTTTGGCCTGGTCGCCGTCAGTTTTGGGGAACTCCTGCCGCGTAAGATCGCCATTCAGCACAGTGAAGCCATCGCTTCCGCTTTTTGCGGTTTCCAGCAGTTCCTGATGATCCTTACGGCGCCTTTCATCCTGATCGTCACCTTCCTGACTGATATCGTCCTGCGCCTTTTCCGCCAGAAAACCAAGATTGAATTCAACCGCTATTCGGAAGAAGAAGTCATGTCCATGCTGGAAGCGGGTCAGCAAAGCGGCGAAATCAAAGAAGAAGGCAAGAAGATGATCAACAG
>JAFRYQ010000226.1 GCA_017437565.1 Bacillota bacterium | reverse complement strand
TCGCATTCCCTGACCACGATCTACGCGCTCAGCATTTTCCTGGGTCTGGGCTCCGGTCTCCTTCACTTTGTCACGGTCACCTTCTTTATCAATAACTGGTTCCAGGTGAAACACGGTTTCGCGACCGGGGTCGCGATCGGCGCGGCCGGCATTGTCGGCGCGGCGGCTTCACCGCTCTTGACCGCGGTGATCCTGGCTTCCAGCTGGCGGATCGGTTATATCGTCATGGCTATCCTGATGGCGGTCCTGATCGCGCCGGCGGTGCTATTACCGATCACCTACCGCCCGGAGGAATCCGGCTTGCTGCCGCTGGGAGCTCCCGCGCCGTTGGGAGGCTCTGTCGATATCGGTACGGCCGCTCAGAAAGCATCCGGGCAGACTGTAGCTAGCCAGAGCGCGACCAACCGGAAAACACCTTTACCGCTGGTCCCGCTCGTTTCGATCCTGATCTTCTCAGCGCTCGCTAACCTGATCATCGGTTATCCGCCGCATCTGCCGGGCTTCGCGCTCAGCCTGGGCTTCACGGAAGCCCTCGGCGCGCTGCTCCTCTCCATATGCCTGGTGGGCAATATCGCTTCCAAAGTGATCCACGGCGCCCTGAGCGACCAGATCGGCGCGCGGCGTTCTATCTATTTCATCTGTATCATTACAGGGATGGCGGAGATCCTGCTCATCCTGCATCCGGGCGCCTGGGCCATGTGCGCCGGCAGCCTGCTCCTCGGTTTTGCCTACGCGAATTCCGCCGTTGGCCGGACCTTGTTCGTGAAAGACCTGCTCGGAAACGAAGGCTTCAAACGTATCAATCCGGTGATCACCTTTATCGGGACCACCGCCAATGCCGTTTCTTCGACCTTCTACGGATTCCTCTATGACGTGACGGGGAGCTACGTGACTGCCATCTATCTCTGCCTCACATTTACGGCAGTCCTCATCGGCTGTGTCACGATCGCCTACCGCTACCGGGCCCGCCACGCGGGGCAGGGCGCCGGCTCCGCAGCACTGGGTAACTGAGGTAGCATCAGACTGGTTATGACGAAATTCCGCTCTTTTCTGAAACGAGAACCGGTCCTCTGCATCGCGGCGCTGGCTGCCGTCGTGAGTTGCTTTTTCGTGCCTCCGGACGCGCAGTACGCGGGATATATCGATTTCCGTACCCTGGCGCTGCTCTACTGCCTCATGACGGTGGTCGCCGGGTTCAGCCACGCCGGGCTCTTTTCCTATCTGGCTTTCATCACCTGCCGCCGGGCGGCGAATACCCGCAGCTTGGGTCTTCTTTTGATCCTGCTCAGCTTTTTCAGCGCCATGGTGATCACCAACGACGTCGCACTGATCACCTTTGTGCCCTTCGCGGTACTGGTACTGGGAATGGCGGGTCAGACTCGCGCTTTGATCCTGGTCGTGGTCCTGCAGACGGTCGCGGCGAATCTGGGCAGCATGCTGACTCCGGTCGGCAACCCCCAGAATCTCTATCTTTATTCCTATTACGGGCTGGCGGCCTCTGATTTCGTGAAGATCACCCTGCCGTTCTGGTTAGCTTCGCTCGTGCTGTTAGCCGTGTCCTGTCTGTTGCTGAAGCGGGATCCGGTGGACCCGGAGACGGGGCAGGTGCCCCACGTGCGTAAAGGCGCCGTCGGTGTGCATCTCATCCTGTTGCTCGTCTGCCTGCTGGTCGTCCTGCGCATCCTGCCGTGGCCGGTGATGCTGGCGGCGGTGATCCTCATCCTGCTGCCGGCGGAAGCGGGGACCCTGGTCAAAGCGGATTTCTACCTGCTGCTGACCTTCGTCTTCTTCTTCATCTTCTCCGGGAACCTGGCCCGGATCGAGGCCGTGCGGGTGGCGTTGCAGGCTTTGCTCGCCGGGCGGGAATACCTGACCGCCTTACTGGCCAGCCAGGTCATCAGCAATGTGCCGGCGGCACTGCTCCTTTCCGGTTTTACCGATGCCGCACGGGAGCTGCTGCTGGGGGTCGACGTCGGCGGCCTCGGCACGCCCATCGCCAGCCTGGCCAGCCTCATCAGCCTGAAGCTTTATTCGCAATCAAAAAACGCGGCGGTCGGCCGCTACCTCCTGGTCTTCACGGCCTTCAACCTCGTTTTTCTGCTGGCGCTTTCGCTCTTGCGCCTGGCTCTATAGCAAGATCAAAACCGCACCGTGTCACTTCTTCGTGGCGCGGTTTTTCCTTATCTGGCGGATGAAGATATAGATGGTGAAACCGATGAAGACGAGCAGCATCAGGACCGGCGGCAGGAATTCGATGATCTCCTGCCGGGTGCGGTTCCCTTCATAGATTTCTTGACAGTGGAACGAGTTGGCAATTCGTTCGATCAATTCCGCGTCGCGGGAAGCGACAGCCGGATCATAGGATTTAATGGACAGATTGATCCCATAGCCATTGATGATCGTCGAATACTGGAGCAGGCTAGACGTTGATTTTTCTTCCGTCATCTCGCCCCTCAGGATGGTAAAAAGGCCTTGTCCGATCGCCCGCACTTCACCATCCGTGTAGGTGGTATCACCGGCTTTTTCTTCCTGTACGCCGGCGGCGATGATGGAATCGATTTGGTTCTGGAGTTTGGCGGGATCGGCGGTGTTGTAATCGTGGATCAGCTTCGTCTTGGAGTCGTGCAGGACGATGATATTGATCTCACTTTTCAGGTCTTTGGCAACCAGGTTGTATTCTACGTGCCGTTTGGTCAGATATTGTTTCAGCCGGATGGCAGAATTCTCCGAGACGTCAAGAAAATCCGGATCGATTGCGGAACGGGTATTGAAATACCAGCCATCAGGAAGGTCGATGGACATGTTTTCCGTATAGAGTTCATAGGTGGAAAAATCTATCTCCGCGACCGAGGCGGCTTCTTCCGCGGAGGCGGTGGCGGGACAGAGGAGGAACGGAAGAAGTACCAGGATAAGAAGCAGGATAACGGGCCGGATGATAGCGGCAGGCACGCGTCTTTCAGTCATGCGAAACGCCCCCTATAAGGTATACCAGCTTTTAACGAAATCGACAAACGTGAGAGCGGCAGGCGACAAGGGCTTGTCCTGTTTATAGATCAGGACGAGCTCATAACCGGTCTCTTCTCCCATGATATCGATGAACTTGATATTGCTGAAATTCCGATAGTCTGTTACGCATTTGGGAATGACCATGACACCGTTATTATCTTCCACCATAGAGAGCAGGAAGGGCGATTCCGCAGCCATGGCGATGATCCGCGGCGCATAGCCGGCAGCAGCTGTTTTGCTCATAAAACGTTGGTAGAGAACCGAATCCTCTTCATAGGAGAGAAAGGATTCGTCCGCCAGGTCCTCATAACGGACGTAGGGCTTGGCGGCCAAGGGATTGGATTCATGAACGGCGAGAACCATCGGGCACTGGATAATATCCGTGCAGGCAAACGTATTCGGGATGACCGGCCGGATGGTGACTCCCAGGTCAAACTCATTTACCAGGATCAGGTTCTGGGAAATATAGCCGCCACGGTTCGCCACGCAGATCTGCACGTCCGGGTATTGTCGTTGGAAGGCGGCAATGGGTTTTGAGAAATAGAGTTCGGCGATCAACGGCGGCAGGATGATCTTTAAACTGCCGAAAACTTCATCCGAAATCTGTTTGGCGGACAGGGAGAAGGCTTCGTAGGAATCGTAGAAGGATTTAGCCAACTCATAGAAACGATGCCCCTCCGTAGTGAGATGCAAGGCTTTGCCGTCGTAGAGGAAGAGCTTGATGGACAGCTCTTCTTCCAGTTTTTTGATCATGGTGCTGAGCGACGACTGGGCGACGAACAGTTTGCGGGAAGCGGTCGAGTAACTGCGGTACTCTGCAACCTGCAGGAAGTAATAGATCGAATTGATATTCATAATCTGTCACCTCGGTACCGATTTTAGAGATCATCAAATAACGATTACTCCTTAAATATAATATATGTACTAATATCCGTGCAATTCCAAAAACCGATAGGTCCTATCGAAAAAACAAAAGAGTTGATATTTCAATGCTTTGAGCCACATAAAAAGTCCCTGGGCAGCCATTCCATTTTTTGATTCTGCCTATCGGTTTTATATATTTTACAGGCCGGAATTGACTGATTATTATGATAATGAGTGAAAGGCCTTTCACCCGCTGTATGGTCAGAAAAGAAGGTGATACGGAAATGGAAATCTTGATCAAGAACGCGCGGATCATCGATGGGACGGGGAAACCGGCTTATAGAGGCGATGTCGGTATCGAGAACGGAAAGATCATACTGGATTGCGCAGGGAAAACCGCGGAGCAGACGATCGATGCGGAAGGACTTTATGTGAGTCCGGGATTCATCGACTGTCATTCTCACGGAGATGGCGTCTACGGGAAGGATTACGGCCAGCTCTGTAAGATCAATCAGGGCATTACAACTGAGATGTGCGGGCAGTGCGGCTCTACCTTCTATCCGGTCAATCCCCAAACGCTTCCTAAACTGAAGGAACTGCTTTCGGTTATTTGCCCGGATTTCCCGGAGGAGATGGTAACGTGGAAGGATTATAAGACTTATAAGGAATATCTGAAAGACGTACCCTTAGTCGCCAATACCGGTCTGTTTACCGGCCACAGCGCTCTGCGCACCGCCGTGTTGGGCTTTGAGAACCGGAAAGCGACACCGGAAGAACTGGAACAGATGAAGGCGCTCCTGAAAGAAGCCATGGAAGAAGGCTCGTTTGGCATGACCACCGGCCTTGTCTACGCGCCGGGGGCTTATTCCGATACGGAAGAACTGGTCGAGCTGGCGAAAGTGATGGCGCCTTATGACGGCATCTATGCTACCCACCTGCGTAACGAAGCCGAGTACGTTGTCGAAGCCGTACGGGAAGCTTTGGAGATCGGCCGCCGGGCCGGCGTCCGCGTCCAGATCTCGCATCATAAGGCTTATGGAAAGCGGAACTGGGGCCTGAGCAAAGAAACTCTGGCCTTGGTGGAAGAAGCGATCGCGAACGGCCAGAAAGTTACTTTGGATCAGTATCCCTATGAAGCCTCCATGACGCATTTCAACGTCTTGCTGCCGGTGGACTTCTTTGCCGGTGGTTTTAGTCAGGCGGTGGCGACCCTGGTCGATCCGGCGGTTCGTGAGACGCTGAAAGAGCGGTTGTTGGACGAAGACGCGGGCTTTGATAACTATTATCAGAACTGCGGCGGGTTCGGGGGTGTATTCGCGGCAGTACTGCCGAAGACGCCGGAGTATAACGGTATGTTCGTCTCAGAGATCGCTGAGAAACTCGGGAAGGATCCCTTTGAGACCTATTTCGATCTGGTGCTCGCCAATAATGGGGAAGGGACCGGCATTTTCTTCAGCATGTGCGAGGAGGATATGGTCCGCATCATTCAGGATCCGAATACTTGCGTCGGTACCGACGGCATCGTGAAAGCGATGACGGAAGCAGGACATCCGCGCGGCTGGGCGACCTTCCCGCACGCGATCTGCTATTACCATAAAAAGCTCGGATTGTTCACGCTGGAAGAGATCATTCATAAGATGACCGGCCTGCCTGCCGAGCGCTTCATGTTAGATGGCAAGGGCCTTATCGAGGAAGGCAAAGACGCGGATCTCGTGATCTTCGATTATGAGAAACTGGCGGACATGGCGACGTACGCGGACTCCAACCGTCTGACGGAAGGTATTGAATACGTTATCGTTAATGGACAGATTGTCTATAAGGATAAACAATTGACCGGAGTCTATCCGGGCGAACTTATTCTACATTCTTTTAAGTCATGAAAAGGAGGGAACGTAGATGACACCATTAATCGCAGAAGACCAAACCATATTGCTATGGGCGGTCGTATTGGCAATTGTCGCTGTTGCCATCCTCTTGGAGCAACGCTTCAAATGGGCGGCAACCCTGTCCAGCACCATGCTGGTCATCATTTTCGGTTTCATCTTATCCAACATCGGCCTGATTCCGCACTCCTCACCGGTATTCTCATCCATGACGAGCGTGGTACTGGTCTGCTCCATCCCACTGCTGCTCTTCAAGGCGGACGTTAAAGAGATCTTCCGTGATTCCGGAAAACTGGTTATCCTCTTCCACGTCGCGGCTGTCGGCACCCTGGTCGGCGCGCTGGTTCTCTTCCTGATCTTCGGCAAAGTCGTCACCAATGCGGATTATCTGTTAGTCCTCTATGCCGGCGGTCAGGTCGGCGGTACCGTCAACATGGTGGCCATGAAGAGCATCTTCGGTGTCCCGGATGACGTCATGGGTGCTACTTCTGTCGTCGGCAACATGTCCGTCGCCCTGTTGATCCTGGAGACCCGCCTGATCGGCAACTCCAAGTGGATGAGAAGACAGCTGCCGCATCCGCATATCGATGAGATGGAAAAATCCGTCGATATGGAAGCGCTGAAGAGAGAAGGCAAGACCCTGTCCGCTGCTTTCTGGGGTGGCAAGGAAGTTTCCCTGAAAGACATCGCCAAGTGCCTGGCTCTGACCTTCGTCATCGTCGGCGTATCCAAGACGATCGCCAGCGCCGTCGTCGCCCAGCAGCCGCCTGAACTGATCAAGCAGCTCTTCGGTTCTGAATACCTGATCCTCTCCATCATCACCGTCGCGCTCGCCACGATCTTCAAGAAACAGATGAGGGAAATCAACGGCGCCATGGAACTTGGTAATATCGGTATCCTGTGCTGGTTCTCCACGATCGGTATTTCCGGCAACCTGCTCACCATCCTCCAGACCGGTATCTGGGCGCTGATCTTCCACCAGCTGATCTCCTGGATCAACATGGCTGTGACCTTCTTCGGCGCCAAGCTGCTGAAGTGCAACTGGGAAGAAGTCGCCATCGCCAACCAGGCGACCGTCGGTGGCCCGACCACCGCGGCTCCGATGGCAGTCGCTCTTGGCTGGAACAAGCTCGTTATCCCGGCTCTGCTTGTAGGCCTCTGGGGTTACGTCATCGGCAGCTACGTCGGTATCGCTTTCGCGAACGTCATTGGCATGACCTCTGTCCTGTAAAAGATAAATCAATGCAAGAACAGGGGAGGGCTGTCGTAAGATGGCCCTCTGCTGTTTAAGGAGGCAAGATTATGGCACGGGAAATCAAAAAAGTATTTATTGCTGGCGCTGGCACCATGGGTTGCTCCATGGGGCAGGCCTTTGCCAAATGTGGCTATGAGACCGTTCTCTACGATATCTTTCCGGAAGCGCTGGCGAAAGCCGAGAAACTGATCGCTATCAACCAGAAGACGGAAGTCCTGGCGGGTAATATTACTGAAGAAGCAGCTGCCGAGCTGATCGGACGCATTCGTTTCACCGGAGAGCTTGAGGACTTCCGTGAGGCGGACTTTGTGGTGGAAGCGGTTCTGGAGAAGATGGAAGTCAAACACGACTTCTGGAGCAAAGTATCCGCGCTTGTCGCGCCGGATGTGCTCCTCACCAGTAATACGAGCGGTCTCTCCATTACGAAGATCGCGGAAGCGGTGGTCAACCCGGAACGCTTTGCCGGCATGCACTGGATCAACCCTCCCCATATCATTCCTTTGATCGAGGTCATCCGCGGCGAGAAGACCTCGGAGGAGACGGCGCGCGCGGTCTACGATCTCTGTCTGGCTTTAGGGAAAGAACCGGTTCTCGTGAAAGACGCGCCGGGATTTGCGCTGAACCGCATCCAAGCGGCTATCTTGCGGGAATGCCTCTATATCGTTGACCAGGGCATCGCTTCCGTGGAAGACTGCGATAAAGTCATGAAATACGCGCTAGGCCTGCGTTATGCCTGCCTCGGCCCGATGGAAGTCGTGGATCACGGCGGTCTGGACATCCATTACAACATCGCTTCCTATCTCTATCAGGATCTTTGTGACGCGAAAGAACCTTTCGGTTTGCTGAAAGAGCACCGTGATAACGGCAATCTCGGCGTCAAGACCGGAGCTGGTTTCTATGACTACTCCGACGGCAAGGATAAGGATGCCATCGTCTACCGTGATACGATGTATAATAAGGTCTCGAAAGCGGTCTTCAATAAGAAATAGCCCTCCTGGTCTGAATCGGGCTTAAAACGGACCCGGCTCAGTCTGTAAATCAGTATCCCTCTGCCCGTCAGAGCGCAGGGGGATTTTTTGATGCGAGTCTGATCGGCCGGGCTACCGGATCTCCAGACTTGCCGTAAGGAGAGGTGCCGGCTGCCGCGAAATGGGTTATAATAGCAGAGAGAACTGGCAGTTAAGGAGGACAGTCATGAACATACTGGTTTTAAACGGATCACCCTCGGGGGAGGACAGCATCACGCTCTGCACGGCGCGGTATATTGAGAAACTGCATCCCGAGCATCATTTTCAGGAGCTGGCGGTCGGCCGCCGCATCAAAGCCTATGAGCGGGATTTCTCGGAATGCCGGACCAGGCTCGCGGAAGCGGATCTGATCCTCTTCTGTTATCCGGTCTATACCTTCCTGGTACCTGCGCAGCTGCACCGGTTTGTAGAACTGATGAAGGAGAGCGGTCTGGACTTCAGCGGGAAATACGCCACCCAGATCACGACGTCCAAACATTTCTATGACGTGACGGCGCACCGCTTCATACAGGATAATTGCGACGACCTGGGCCTTCGTTATCTGGACGGGCTCTCGGCGGATATGGATGACCTGTTGGCGAAGAAAGGCCAGAAGGAAGCAGCGGACTTCTTCCAATTCATTCTCTGGCAGATGGGGGAGGTTGCCCTGCCGGCAAAGGCTGCTTCGCGAGAAACCGGGAAGCGGATCGTGATCGTCACCGATTCCGGCGGCGGGAGCGAAGCGCTGCAAGGCCTGATCGATTCCTTCCGCGCTGCCTGTCATTGCCAGACGACCGTCGCGGATCTGGCTGCTTTCCCCTTTGCCGGCGGGTGCCTGGGTTGCTTCCGCTGCGCGGCCAGTGGGGAATGTGTATATAAAGACGGGTTTTCCACCTATCTGCGGGAGCACATCCAGACCGCGGCAGCGGTCGTATATGCCTTCCGCGTGAAAGATCATTCCATGGGATATCGCTTTAAACTGTTCGACGACCGGCAGTTCTGCAACGGGCACCGTACGGTCACCATGGGCAGTCCGGTCGGTTATCTGATCGATGGGGATCTGCGGGAAGAACCCAACTTACGCATGTTGATCGAAGCCCGCGCCCAGGTAGGCGGGAACTACCTGGCCGGGGTCGCCGAAAGCTGCCGGGATGGGGAAGCCGAAGCGCGGCAGCTCGCGGATACGCTTTGGTACGCCATTGAGAACGATTACCAGCCACCGGCGAATTTCTACGGGGTCGGCGGGCTCAAGATCTTCCGGGACCTGATCTACCAGATGCGGGGCATGATGCGGGAAGACCACCGCTTCTATAAGAAGAACGGTTTCTATGATTTTCCCCAGAAGAAAAAAGGACGCATCGTTGGCATGTATCTGGTCGGGGCCATGATGAAGAACGAGAAGTTGCAAAAGAAGATCGGCGGCCGTATGACGGAAGGGATGATCATGCCCTATAAGAGCGTGTTGAAAAAAGCCGAGCGGCAGGCCCGGCGAAATAAACAGAAGTAAGTGCGCGAAGAAGACGGGGGCAAGCCGCTCAGGCCAGCAAGGGATTCGCAGCCAGCTCCTCTCGGAGGATAGCGAGGTATTCTTCCGCGATCGGGGAGAGCCCTTTGCTGCGGGAAAAGAGATAGCCGATCTCGTATTCATCTTTACAACCGCGGATACGGAACAGGCGCAGCTCCGGATAGTTCAGACAGAGTTCCCGGTATTTCTGGTAGGAAATCAGGACGAAGTCATCCCCATTAAGCAGCCGGCGCTCAAAGTCTTCCGGGGTTGACATTTCCACGGTGTTCAGGCTGCTGAGATCGAACATTGCCATACAGTCGTCCACCATCCCGAGAAGATCGTCCAGATTCCGGGTCATGAGATTGCTGAAGGGCTTCATCTCTTCATAGCTGAGCGTGTCCGTTTCCAAATGGTAATAAGGATGCCGGGGACCGATTACGATCCCGAAGGGACACGATGCGAGGCGGCGATATTCAAAATCAGAGTATTCCTGCTTATTCAGGATCTCGGCTTTTTCCACCGGGGTCAGCATTTCCACCGCCAGTTCCGCGCGGCCGCTCTGCAACTGATCCATCGTAAAGCGCACGTGCCCGGTCAGATAGGTGAAATCACAGTACAGGCCATCGTATCGGTCCAGCAATTTGACATAAGCAGCATAGGCTTCCGGCATGTGATAGGCAGCGACGTGGAGAACGCCGTCTAAAGCATGTTTGGTCTCGCAGAAAGCCTGCAGGAAATCGACCTTTTCACAGATGGATTGGGCGTGCTCCAGAAAGATGGAACCGAACTCCGTCAACCGGGCAGCGCCGTGGCTGCGGTCAAAGATCGGTTGACCGATCTCTTTTTCCAGGGCTTTCATGGAACTGGAGATATTCGGTTGGGAGAGGAAGAGCTGCTTAGCGGCCCGGTTCATGCTACCGGTCTCCGCAATGGCAATGACTTGTCTTAACTGTTCGATATTCATGGCATTTCCTCACAAAGGCAATCGATCGAGCCCGATAGGGCCGGGGAAGAAATATATAAACAAACCATATAGATATATATAAATATAACATAGATGTAAATCCGTATACAATATGCTATAATTATTTATAAATATAAACCATATTGCATAATATTGCAGAAAACCGTATAATCACACGGGACGCTGTATGGTCATCAAGCCGGTAAGGCAATATGAACGATTGGTAAGAACGTAGTATTTAAAGAAGAACGTTAAAGAAGTTAAAACAGGAGGAAGCAGAATGAAAAAAGTATTGGTAATTCTTCTCGCCCTGGCCATGGTACTGGGTCTGGCAGCCTGCGGCGGCGCCAGTTCCGGCGGCAGCAGTGCACCGGAGAAAAAGGAACCGCAGGAACTCATCATCGCGATCGAGCTGGATCAGGCGGGTCTGGATCCGAACCAGGTCAGTTGGACGGACGTCCCACATCTCTTAACCAGCGGCGTGTTATTCAGCTATAATAAGGATAACACTGGACTCGTCCCGGAGATCTGCGAGAGCATCGAGGTTTCCGAGGACGGCCTGCGGATCGATTTCACCCTGCCGGAAGGCGCCAAATTCTCCAATGGGGATCCGCTCACGGCGCAGGCAGTCAAGGATTCGCTGATGAGAACGAAGGAGATCTCCCTCTATGCGGAAGATCTGGCTACCCTGGAGGACGTTGAAGTCACCGACGATACCCATGGTGCCCTGATCATGTCGGAAGCCTCTCCTTTCATGTACGCGAGCCTGGTGAGCGCTTACGGCGCGATCGTCGACGTGCAGGAAGCCGAGAAGGTCGGTGACGATGCCTTTAACGCCGAAGGATATGTTTCCTGCGGGCCTTATGTGATCGACAGCTGGACGGCCGGCAGCGAGATGACCTTTGTCCCGAACCCGAATTACAAGACGTTCAATCCGGAAAAGAAGAATCAGGACGCGACCAATCTCTATGACAAGATCACGGTCCGTTTCATCCCGGACGGATTCACCCGGGTCAGTGAATTGCAGGCCGGCAACGTTGACATCATCACCTCTGTCGGTGCCTCGGACTATGAGACTGTCCTGAACGACAGCTCCCTGAAGTCCTATAAATATGACTATGCGGGCATGGTCTACGCGATGTTCAATCTGGATGATGAGATCACCGGTGATCTGAAGGTACGCCAGGCGATCAATCTGGGTATCGACCGGAACGCCATTTGTGAAGCGATGGGTAATACCTGCTCGCCGTCTTACAGCATGATCAACTCGGCAATCATCGGATTCAGCGCCGAGGAAGATAAGAAGTTGGCCGATGAGTGGGCTTATGATCCGGAAAAAGCGGCGGCACTGCTGGAAGAGGCCGGTTGGGTCGACAGTGACGGCGACGGCATCCGCGATAAGGACGGGAAACCGTTACAGATCGCCTATGATGTTGCTGCGTCTTATGAAGCACAGGCACAGTCAGCGCCGATCATTCAGGAACAGCTGAAACAGATCGGTATCGACATCTCCGTTACCGTAGCGGAAAGTTCCGTAGTAAAAGATAAGCTTGCGTCCGGCGATTATCAGATGGCATGCCTGATGTATGGTTGGAATGACGCCGATATCATGATCTATCTGAGACCGCTGCAGGGCGAGGAGATCCTGGCGGTTCTGGCCGAAGCCCGTGTGATCGCGGATGGCCAGGCCCGTATCGAAAAATATGTGGAAGCGCAGGAGCTGATCGACAGCTATCTGCCGAGCTTTGGCCTCTTCTATCCGAATACGATGATGGCGACTACCGATAAGATCACCATGACCGTATATGGTGACGGCCGTACCCCGTTCGAGGATATCGAGAAGGCAGAGTAAAGAGCGGGATCCGCGTATAAAACGTATAAACGTATAGAAGAATACTTGCGTTTAAAAAAGAACCCTGATGCGGGAGAAGTGGCTCAGCCCGCTTCTCCCGTTTTCGATTTGTGTCGCGAAAAATACTGTGTGCTCTTTTTCTGGTACTACAATAGAAGATGTTACAGGCAGGGAAACAAAGGAGGAACTTGTCTTGAAGGATTTAAAGATCGTCAATGGCTTGGTGCCGGATTTTAAAGAGAATTGCTTCCGGGAAGCCGACGTGCTGATCCACGACGGGGTCATTGAAGAGGTCGGCAGCGTGACGGCGGAAACGGCGGAAGTAATCGACGCTGCCGGCCAGGTCGTCGCCCCCGGTTTCCTGAACATTCACGCTCATGAGGACGATCCGGAAGGGTACCCTTTCACGGCCGAAAGGGAGCTGCTGATGGGCGTAACAACAGAGATCGCCGGCAACTGCGGCGGCAATGCCTATCCGGCCGAGGCCTTTAAAGCCAAGATCGATCAGGAGGGTTCGCCGAGCAACTATCTGATCTTCATCGGGCAGAACAGCCTGCGGGAATTTGCCGGAGCCACGGATCCTTATGGAAAAACGACACCAGCCCAGCTTGACCAGATGAAAAAGGAACTGGCCCGCCTCACCAAGGCAGTAAAACCGGTGGGCCTTTCCAACGGTTTTGAATACCATCCGGCTATTACGACAGAAGAAACGATCGAACTCCTGACGGCTTTGGAAGAAGAAGGCTACCTGACGGCAGCCCATTTCCGGTCGGACGGCGCCAATTCGCCCGCGTCCACCCAGGAACTCGTCGATATCTCCCGCGCCTCCGGTTATGCCATGCAGATGTCCCACATCGGCAGCTGCGCCGCTTACGGTTATATGCGGCCGACGTTGGACGTCCTGGAAAAAGGCCGCGCGGAAGGTGTGGATATCATGGCTGACTGCTACCCCTATGATGCTTTTTGCACGGCGCTCGGATCCGCGGTCTTCGATGAGGACCAGATGAAGAAACGTCCTTATGAGGCCATCATGATCACGATGGGAGAGAACGCCGGCAAACGCTGTGATAAGGAACTCTTTGAATATGAACGCCGGGTACATCCGGAGATGGGCGTAGTCTGTTTCGAGATGAAGATCGAAGAAGTCTATGAGGCCTTCCGGAATCCATTGGTCATGGTAGGAAGCGACGGCGGTTTCGCCGGTGGCATCGGTCATCCGCGTGGCGCGGGGACTTTCCCCAAAGTCCTGGGCTCCTTTGCCCGGGATCTGAAGATCCTGTCGCTGATGGACGCGCTGAAAAAGATGACCATCATGCCTGCTGAGCGGTTGAAACTGAAGACGAAGGGACAGGTCGCGGCTGGCTTTGATGCGGACTTGGTGCTCTTCGACCCGGCTACGATCCGCGACCGCGCTGACTACCGGCTGGAGAGCTGCACGCTGCCGCCGGAAGGCATCTCCCGCATTCTGATCGCGGGTAAGACCGCGGTGCTGGAGAATCAGATCCTGCGGGGCGACCTGGGACGATATATCCCTTATGACAACCGCGGCTGATCAAAGCAGCTGGCGAGGTATGAAAACGCGCCCCGCTAACGCGGCGCGCAAGATAGTGAGAAAGGAAACAGGATGGATAAGAAGAGTAGAATCGAAGCTTACGCGCAGGAAGCTTTCGAAAAAGGTCTGTTCCACGGCACTTATATCCTGCAGGAGAACGGGGAGATCATCAGCAAGGGCGCCTGCGGTACCCGGGATCCGGAAGACAAGCTGCCGATGCAGGAAGATACGGTTTTTGAGATGGCGTCCGTCAGCAAACATTTTACGGCGACCTGCGTCATGCTGCTCCGTAAACGCGGCCTGATCGATCTCGATGAACCGATGCAGAAATACCTGACCGAACTGCCGGACCTGTATAAGACCGTCACGGTCCGCCAGACCCTGAACCATACCGGCGGGTATCCGGACTATATGGAATGGGTGGCCAGGACCGCTTTGGCGGAGAACGACATCCCGGACACCTGGGCAGTCATGCGTTTCCTGCGGGAAAGCGACGCCAAACCACTGTTCGCGCCGGGCGAGCGGATGAATTATTCCAATACCGGCTACTGCCTGCTGGCCTTGCTGGTAGAGCGGGTCTCCGGCGTGCCTTTCGATGATTTCCTGAAGCAGGAGATCTTCATCCCCTGCGGCATGACTTCCAGCCAGGCCTATCACCGCCGCCGGAACGGCATCACGATCGAGAACTACGCCTATGGTAAAGTCCTGGAAGACGGAAAATTCGTCCTGCCGGATGAGTCAAAAGAATCGAATTACGTGATCCCGCTGGATGGCATGTCCGGTGACGGCATCGTGAATACGAATATTTTCGATCTCTTCGCCTGGGACCGCGCCCAGAGAAATGAAGTCCTGCTTTCCAAGGAAGAACAGATGGAGATGTATACGCCGGGACGCCTGAACGACGGCAGTTCCTGCGGATACGGCTTCGGCTGGTTCCCATTTGAAAAGGAAAAAATGGGCTTTGCTGTACAGCATGGCGGCGGTTGGCCGGGCTATAATACGATTTTCGTGCGCTGCATCGACCGGGATATCATGATGGCGGCCCTGACCAACCGCACCGGCGTGGACGCGATGGGACGCAACACCTTCTTCCAAGGCATGATGTTGATCGCCATCGGTGAGGAACCGGAGCCGCTGCTGACGCTGGCTGAGCGGGTCATCGCGGATCCGGACCGCAGCGGCTGGGAAGCGTTCTGCGGACGCTACGGGGAAGGTTACACCGTCTATCGGAAAGAGGACCAGCTTTGGTTGAAAGGGGATTACCGGGAGGAAGAGCCCTTCGATATCCAGCTGTTCCCGATCGGCGAAAAGACCTTTGGCTGCGAGATGCTCGGTTCTGAAATCGTCTTCGAGGAGGGAGCCGTTCGTTTCGGGATCGATCGCCTGCCCAAGGTTGCGGACTGAGAACGAAAGCCTGCCTGCTGAAAAATGAAAACGTAAAGCGCTCTTGCCCGGAGTCGGCAGGAGCGCTTTGAATAGGAAAGGAGAGCGGCATATGAACCCACATGTCCGGTTTCAGGATGGCCCCTTTGCGGAAGCTTTAGATTCCATCCGGCGCTTGGATGAAAAAGGGTATTTCTATGAGATGGAGATCGCGGCGGACTATTACGCCTTAGAAGCAGAAGTCGAGAAGATCTGCTTTGGCGGTGGCTGCTCGGTGATGGTGACGCCGAACGTGAAGGGGGAGACCCTCTACTGCCGGAATTACGATTACAACCACTTCCCATATGGAAAGATTACGGCGACTACCGATCTGACCGGACTGGACGTCATCGTCCACGCCCGGAATCCGCAGGCGAAATATGAGTCGCTCGGCGTCGCGGACGCCTATTGGCTGGACGCGGTTGGTGGCACTTTCTTCGCCGGCGTGCTGGATGACGGGGAGACCGACATCTCCCGGGCGGCGATCATGCCTTTCGTCTGCATGGACGGTATCAATACGGCGGGGCTGGCGGTCAGCATCCTGGCTTTGTCACCGGATGGCGACTGGCAGCCGATCGACTATGTGGAATATGCGGAGCTGGACGACGAGACCAAGAAAGCTACGATCCTCCTGAAACGGGAAGCCATGCGTCCCTGGCGTGACGTAGGCGAGGTGGAGAACGGTACGCTCGTTTTCAATACGTATGAGAAGCTTGGTTGGAAATTCGTGCAGCGGCCCAGTGTGGAGCAGAAAGTGCCGGGACGTCCGACTTTGACGCAGACGACATTAATGCGCCGTTTCCTGGACTACTGCGGGACGGTGGAAGAAGCCATTGCCCTTGCGCAGGAGACGAATGTGAAGGCGCCGCTTTCCATTTTGAATTTCCACCTTGTCGTCGCTGACCGCAGCGGCCGCTCGGTCGTAATGGAATGGGTGGATGATAAACTGCGGGTAAACGATATCGACCACGTGACCAATTTCTATGTCACCCGCCGGGGAAGCCGCGCGCATGGTGGCGACCGGGATCAGGTGTTGGCGGCAGCTTTGGACCGCTGGCCTTACGGCATGCCGGAATATGCCGCCAAAGGTGCCCTGCAGGTCTGCGCGGCGAATCTGCCGCTCACGAAGATCGGCTCCTTCACCTATTGGAGCTCGATCTACAATCTCAGCCAGGGCACGCTGAAGCTCTGGCATATGACGGACTACGACAAGTGTTTCGAGTTTAAACTGTGACCGTGTCCCCGCGGCCCGGTAATCATTTTGATCTGAGATCTGAGAGAAGGAGGAATGTCCGGTGAACTATCCCTTTCGCCCGCAGATCCTGCGGGAAGTAAAAAGCTACGCACAACATACCCCGGCCAGCATGGACGGGATCCTGGACTGCAGCCTGGGTGAGAATCCTTATGGCTGCTCGCCGGAAGCAGTCGCGGCGGTAAAGACCTACGATCCCGCGCACCTGTCCTCTTATCCGCATTCCCCGGTCCTGACGGAGGCCGTCCTCCGCTACTGGGAAGGGAAGGCGAAACTTACGGCCGCGGAGCTCACCTTCTGCCAGGGTACGATGGAGGGTCTCTATAAGCTGAACAACCTGTTTGCCCAGGCCGAGCGGAACCGAGTCGTCGGTTTCATTCCCTGCTTTACGGATATGGCAGTCAGCATCCGCCATTACGGCATGGAATTCCGGGGCGTCCGCATGCATCTGGAGGAGAACGGACAGGCGGTCACGCAGGATCTCATCGCGGCTATCGACGAAAAAACAGCATTCCTGTACGTCGATCGCCCCAATAATCCGACCGGGCAGGTCCTGCCCTTAGCGGATATTCGGGCTTTGCTGGCGGCAGCGCGGGATAAGGGTTCTTACGTCATCGTCGATGAAGCCTACGGCGATTTCATCCCGCAGGAAGAATCAGCGCTGACGCTCTGGGGGGAATGCGATAACCTGATCGTCCTGCGCAGCTTCTCCAAAGGCTTCGGCCTGGCTGACCTCCGGGGCGGCTTGATCGCCGCATCCGCGGAAGTGACGGCGATCCTCGCGCGTTTGGGCAATCCCTATGCGATCGGCGAATTCGGAAAACATGTCTTTGCGGCAGCGCTCGGAGCAGCGGAACGTCCGGATGCCCATATGGAAGATTTCGCCGCCATGAAATCCGCTTTGAAAGAGGCCTGCAAATGCCGGCTTGCCATGCTGGAGACGGACCTGCGGGCGCCGATCTGCACCCTGATGCTGCAGGAACCCGGCGACTTGCAGGAATTGCTCTTGCAGAACGGTATTCTTACCGTATCGGGCGCCGAATTCGACGCGTTGGATGAGCGTTACGTCCGCCTGCGGGTCCCGGTTCGCGCGGAACTGCCGCGCCTGCTGAACGCCATCCGGGCGATTGAAGGATAGAACAAAAAAGTACGACCGAGGCCGTACTTTTCCGGAAAGGAGAGATCAAAGCATGATAATCACGAAAACACGTATTGAGAAATTCTCAGCTCCGTTGGCGGGAGTCTTCACCGTGGCTTCCGGCACCATCGATTCCGGAGATTCCTGGATCGTCTTCATCGAAACCGATGCCGGGATCACCGGGATCGGCGCTGCGGCGCCTTGGGGGCCGGTGACCGGGGAAACGCTGGAATCCTGCTATGAAGTGCTGAAGATGCTCACCGCGACGTTACCGGGCAAGGATCCGCTGGATATCGGCGGGATTCATCAGTATATGGATCGCATCATCTATAAAAACGGTTCCGCCAAATGCGCGATCGATACCGCGCTCTATGATATCGCTGCCCGCGCAGCCGGGCTGCCGCTCTACAAATATCTGGGCGCGACCTGTGGCACGGTGGAGAACGATATCACCGTCGGGATCGACGAACCGCAACTCATGGAAGAGCAGGCCGGATTTTTCGTCCACAATCTCGGCTTCCGCATCCTGAAGATCAAGATCGGCCTGAATTACGAGCACGACCTCGACGCGCTGCAGCGCATCCGCAAGATCGCCGGGCCGGACGTGCGCATCCGGGTGGATGCCAACCAGGGCTATACCCGGGAAAAAGCCCTGGAGGTCCTCCCAACTTTCCAGGAGATCGGCATCGACGCGGTGGAACAGTTCCTGCCGTCCTGGGATTTCGAAGGTTCGGCCTGGCTGCGCGCTAACAATCCGACGAAGGTCAAGATCATGCTGGATGAATCCATCCACGACGTTCACGACGCGATGCGCGCTTCGCAGCTGCAGGCGGCGGATTATTTCAACATCAAGCTGATGAAGTGCGGCGGCATCTATTATGGCCTGCAGATCGCTGATATCGCCGCCGCGGCCAACATCAACTGCATGGTCGGCTGCATGATGGAGAACAAGATCAGTCTAGCCGCCGGCCTCAGTCTGGTCGCCGCCAAGCAGAACATCGTAGAAGCCGACTGTGACAGTTTCCTGGTCTTCAAGAATAACGACGACGGTATCGTCGGCGGCTTCGTTCGCGAGGGCGGCCGGATGATCCTGAGCGATAAACCCGGCCTGGGCATCGAGCTCTGATAACCCGGTTGCTACCGGCGAGCTCTGATAACCCGACTGCTGGGTGACGGCTCAGGCCTGGCCGTGATTAAAACGGGACTGGACCCTCTTCGAAACCGGAGAGGGTCTTTTTAATCACGCACCCAAACGGGTCATCGTTATCCTCATCGCGACCTTCTCCGTCATCGTCATCATCTTCGTAATCGCCGTCGTCATCCTCATCGTCGTCCTCATAATAGTCGAAGCACTCATCCTCCGGAAATACCAGGCGGCCTTCCAGAACACAGAGGATGCCCTTCGGCAGAACATAGAGGATCGAGCCGGTTGCCATCTTACCGATCTTGTCATAGAGACGACCGGCGCTGAAGCTTTCCCCACAGACCGTATACGGGCTGTTCGCCACATAGCCAATCTTGCCCAGTCCTTCCAGTTCCACCCGGATCGCTTCCTTGTCGTGTTCATTCTCCGGGTCCTTCACCAGACGGACTTTCATCCCCGGTTTCAGGAATTCATCGCCGAAATAATGCGACATGCCGACGATCGTGAAATAGATCTTTTTCATATCATTTCCTCCTGTTTCGATTTTCGCTTTTTACGAAACAACCTCGTTTTCACCTGCATTTCTTTTCTGTGTCTTCATTATGAACTATTCCAAGTACAAAAAAACTCCCTCAATCACGGAGGGCGCTTGAGGGGATCAATTTAAGCTGGATATCGTTAGCGGGTATTGGAGTGAAAACTGTCCGGAAGATGGGTGGACCAGGCCTAACGACGTCTCGTTTGCAAAGCGCCAGTCCGACCGCCGTTCCGGCCCGGCGTCAGCTTTGATACTGGTCGCGGAGACGGTCGATCTCCGCCTGCATGCGGGCGACGACCGCATCCGGCCCGACGATGCGGATGCCGCGGCCGAGCGCCATCACCCAGCCGAAGAACTGGTTGCTCACGGCGACGCTGACCGTGACCCGGAAATGATCCGCGCCCTGCGGGACGATGAAGATATTTTTTCCGAAGCGGTCGATCAGGATATTCGCCATGCTGTTTTCGGCTTCGAGGGTGACCTTTACCACCTCGCCGCCGAACATGCCGAAGTGCCGCTGGGCGTAAGCGGGGAGGTCGAAGGCGCCGAACGCTTCCTTTCCTTCACGCGGCTCAGCGACCCGCGTGACGCGCAGCATCTTGTCAACGCGGAAGTGCTTGATCAGGTTTTCGCCGGCATCAAAGCCGACCAGGTAGTAATTCTCGTTATCCCACATCAGGCTCCAGGGGCTGATCAGGTAAAAAGCGCCGTTCCGCCGCAGCGACTGCTCCTTCTTGACGTTCCACTGGAAATACTGGAAGCGGACTTTCTGGTTGAGGCGGATCGCTTCCTGCAGGGTGTCGACGGCATAATAGATGCTCTCGTTCATCGTTTTGATGCGCCCCGTGGTCACGACCTGGCGGTGGAGCTGGTTGGCCTGATGGCGGCTGACCAGGGATTCCAGCTTGTGGATCAGCTGGTTGGATTTTTTGTTGGTGATGAAGCGGGAGGACTGGACGGCGTCCACCAGGAGCTTCAGCTCCGGCAGCTCGAAATCCCGCTCGCCGAGATAATAATAGGTATTGCGGTGGCGCTGTTCTTTCTCGATATCGAGACCGAAGTGCTCCAGTTCCTCGAAATCCAGATAAAGCGTTTTGCGGTCGGCGTTCACGCCGTAATTCGCCAGTTTGTCGGCAATCTCTTTCAGGGTCAGCTGGTGTTCTTCATCTGTTTCCTGTGAGAAGATCTGCGCGAGATAGAGCAGTTTCAGCTTTTGATTGTTTCCCTTGGCCATAATAGAACCTCCCGGATTTTCTATCATCAGTATAACACGAATCCGCCTCCGGCCGATACTTGAATCGACGATCCATAGCGGCGAATTCTCCTTGACGAAAAAGTCTTTTTCGGGGAAGATAAGGGTGAACGAAGG
>JAFRYQ010000225.1 GCA_017437565.1 Bacillota bacterium | reverse complement strand
TGCCGAAGAAAGCGTCAATCGACGCCGGCAGTTCCGTAAAGGCGTGATCGATCGATTCTTTGCTGCTGAGATCGGTGGCAATGAACGCTTTGATGCCGGGCACGTCCGGTTCGCGCCGCGAAAGCGCGTAGACCTCCGCCCCGAGATCGACGAGCATTTTAGCGGCAGCCTTGCCCATGCCGCTGGACGCGCCGGTCACGACGACTGTTTTTCCCTGATATCCGAAATAATCTTTCATAGGAACCTCCTCCTGCGAAACGCGTTCCGAAGAAACCGGCGCTGCGGCGCCGTCTGTCTATTTTTACCCATGATATAACGGATCACTTCCGGACGGCTATGCTGAAACTTGTGTATTTACGCAAGGCCTTGCCTTTTCAGGGACATCATTTTTTGCTATGATAGCATTACAGAGAACCGATTAGAGAAGGATGGGTGCGATGGCGAAAGACAGGGATGATAACCGCCTGCGTGACGGTTGGAAAGAAGTCCGCTTTGCGAACGGAAGCTATTACCAAGGCGAATACATCAATAAGACGATCACCGGGGAAGGCATCATGCATTACGCGGACGGACGGGTCTATGAAGGCAGTTTCCTGAACGGCGAGTGGCATGGCTACGGGAAAGCCACCTTCCCCTCTAACGGGGAGTGCTATGAAGGCTATTGGCGCCACAATCTGCGGGAAGGAAATGGGAAAACCACCTACCGGAATCAGGATGGCAGCCTCGTTTCCGTTATCACCGGAACTTATCACAACGATATCGCGGATGGGCACGTTCGCATCGAATGGAGCAATGGCGACGCGATCGAGGGCCAGTTCACGAAATACACCCCGACGGGGCCTGTCCGTTACGAGTACGGCCCGGATAGGGAGGACTTCTTCCTGCGCGGCGCGGTTTTCGAAGGCCGGATGGACTTCATCAATAATACTTATGTCCGCGAGGGCCATGGAAAGATCATCACCAGCGACGGCACCGTCTACGAAGGTGATTTCCGGAACAACATGATGAACGGGGAATTCACCATCCGCTATCCTGACGGCGTTACCGAGCGCGCGACTTACGCTGATGGCCGCCGTGTCGGGAACGTCGCGCCCAGGGATCAAAGCAGCGAAGATTCGCCCCGCAAGGAATACATGCGCCGCATGGGGAAGATCGCCCATCCGGACAAGACCAGTGGGAAGACTCCTTCTCAGGATTACAGCCGCCGCATCGGGAATGTTTCCCGCCGCGAAAAAAAGAATGAGGAGACAACTGGCCAGGATTACAGCCGCCGCATCGGGAACGTTTCTGGCCGCGACAAGAACAGCGGGAAACCCGCGCCCAAGCGCGAGAACAGCCCCGAGAAGAAACCCGTGGAGGGATCCCGCAGAACCGGGAGCGCTCGCAGCACCGGGAGCACGTCCCGGAAACCGGCGCCCGGCTTTAAAGAAACCCCGCGGCTGGGCGACGCGGATCCGCAGGATAAACGCTTTCTGCACGTTCAGTATCAGGGGAACGGAAAATACGCGCCGGAGCTTCATACCTATTTTGACGGCTTGATCGGTATGGAATCCGTGAAAGACCAGCTGGACAAGATGTATAAACGCTTCCGGGTCGACGCCCTGCGGCAGAAGGCACTGGGCTACTCCCAAACGAAGCCTGGCTATTACTTTATCATCACGGGGAATCCCGGAACCGGTAAGACGACGGTAGCGCGCATCATCGGCCGGATGCTCCGGGATATGGATTTTCTTCCCGGAGAAGCCTTTGTGGAAGCGGACCGGAGCCGGCTGGTGGGCCAGTATATCGGCCAGACCGCCCAACTGACGACCGAGGTGCTGACCAAAGCTCGTGGCGGGACCCTCTTTATTGATGAAGCCTATACGCTGTTCCGCAAGAATGATGAAAAAGACTTCGGCATCGAAGCGATCGATACGCTTTTGAAGGATATGGAAGACCACCGGGGTGAATACTGCTGCATCCTGGCCGGATACCGCAGCCGCATGGAGGATATGATGCGGAATGCCAATCCGGGCCTTGCTTCGCGCTTTGACCGCAAGATCCATATCCCGGACTACAGCGCTGACGAGCTGGTGGACATCCTGGTTAGCATGGCCTACGCGCGCGGATTCAAGATCAAAAAAGAAGCGCGCCCTGTTATCATGGCGCGGATCCAGCGCGAAAAAGTCGACGAGAGCTTTGATAACGCCCGCTGTGCCCGGCGCCTGCTGGACGAAGCGCTGGAGCGCCAGGCGGTGCGGCTGGCAGAGGACCTGACCGATCTCGACCTGGAAGCCTTGCAGGTCCTGGAGCCGGGTGATTTCGGGAAACTGGGTACCGACGCCTCCACGCTGGAGAGCTGTCTCGCCGAACTGAATTCCCTGACCGGCCTGGAAGAGGTCAAGCGGGAGGTGAACCGTTTCGTGCACGCTGTCAAGCTGCAGGCGGAGAGCCGCAAACGCGGGCTGGCCATCGCCGCCAACCCGGTCTCGCTGAATATGGTGTTCCTCGGCAATCCCGGCACCGGCAAGACCACGGTGGCCAGGCTCCTTTCCCGTATTTATTACCACCTGGGCTTGCTGAAACGGCCTGACGTGTTCGTGGAATGCGTGCGCGCGGATCTGGTAGGCCGCTATCAGGGCGAGACGGCGATCAAAGTCAAGCAACTGACGCATGCCGCGCTGGGCGGCCTGCTGTTCATCGACGAGGCTTATTCCCTGGTCATGGGCGATAACGATAGTTTCGGGCAGGAAGCGGTAAACACGCTGGTGAGCGAGATCGAGAACAACCGGGAAAACCTGGCGGTCATCCTGGCCGGCTATACCCGCGAGATGGAAGAATTCTTAAACAGCAATCCGGGCCTCCGCAGCCGCATGCCGCGCGTCGTGACCTTTTCCGATTATACGGCGGACGAACTCATGGCGATCATGCGCCGGGACCTGGAAAAGAGGGGCTATGAAGCGGAGATCTCGACTCCCGTGCTGCGCCGGCTGATCGAACAGCGGATGTCTGCCCGGGATTTCGGCAACGCCCGCGGCGCCCGGAATCTCTGTGATGAGATCATCGAGAATCACAACGCCCGCATGAACCGCGTCAACTTCGCCGAACTGAGTAACGACGACATCCTTTCTATCACCGACGAAGACGTGAACCTGTGCCGGTAAGGTGGAATCACGGGAGAAAAGCGTAAATAAGGAGAAGAACGATGAGCAAAGAAATGATGCAAAGCAGCAAAAGGAAGCCTGGAATTGTATTTTTCCTGGCTTTGATCGGGATAACGGCGCTGCTCATGCTTCTTGCGGCACAGCCGGCGGAGGCGGAGACCAATCGCATCCGGCTGGCAGGTAAGAACCGCTACGAGACTTCGTTTGCGATCGCGGAGAATCTGTATAAGACACACGGCAAGTATGCTAACATGACCGTGGCCAGCGGTGCCAATTACCCGGATGCGCTTTCCAGTTGCTATCTGACCTATGAAAAGGATACGCCGCTTCTCCTGGTGGACAAGAGCGTGGAGACCCAGGTCCTGCAACGCATCAAAAAATACACCAAACCCGGCGGGACAGTTTATCTGATCGGCGGGACGGGTTCTGTTTCCGCGGCTTTTGAACAGCGCGTGAAAGCGGCCGGGTTTAAGCCGGTGCGATTAGCAGGGACTGACAGATATAAGACGAATCTCGCAATATTAAAGGCGGTTGGCACAAATGGAAAAGAACTCCTTGTCGCTTCCGGCATGAATTACCCGGACAGCCTTTCCGCATCTGCAGTTCCGAAACCATTGCTGTTGGTCGGAGAGAAGCTGACGGAGGAACAAAAGGCATTTCTCCGTAGCTCGGGAATCACGAAATTCTACATTTTAGGCGGGTTTGGAACAATCCCCATAACGGTCCAAAGTGAACTTCGTGCCTGTTGTGGCTGTCCGTTTGAACGATTAGGCGGAGAAAACCGGTATGAAACTTCATTCAAGATCGCCAAAAAATTCTTTCATAACCCGCCGATCATGACGCTGGCTTGTGGGACGAATTTCCCGGACGGTCTTTCCGGCGGACCCTTGGCAATGAACAAGCAGGCTCCGCTTGTTTTAGTGAATGATTTAAATTATTTATTTGCTTTGCGTTGCGGCCTGGACTTCCGTTCTGAAACTGTCTATACGTTCGG
>JAFRYQ010000224.1 GCA_017437565.1 Bacillota bacterium | reverse complement strand
GCCCGTGGCCAGTTTTCCGCGCGCGGCGGGATCGTTGATGTCTATTGCCCGGACCGGGAAGACCCCTTCCGTATCGAATTCTTCGGAACCGAGGTCGACAGCATCCGCGTATTCGATGCTGAGAGCCAGCGCAGCCTGGAAAACCTGTCCCGGATCGAGATCTTCCCGGCGGTTTCCATCAGCGGGAGTGAACGGATCCTGAAGCAGGCCGTCCGCCGGATCGATCTCTATTACGACCGGCAGATGCGTAAGATCGAACAGCGCCCGGGTACGGAGGATACCGTTAAGCGCCTGCGCGAGCGGCGCGACGAACTGAAAGAATACGCCGAGAACCTCGATAATACCGAGCTCATGGAGAGCTTCGTCCATTATTTCTACGATGATACCGAGTATCTTTGGGACTATATGACGAACGGGGTCATTTTCTGCGAGGACCCGGTGCGGATCGAAGAAACGCTGAACCTGCGTGCCCGCGACGCCGAGAACGATTTGCAGGTGATGATCGAGCGGGGACAGGCGGTCCCGGAAGATGCGGCGCTCTTAACGGGGAAAGAGGATTTCCGGGAGATCTACAACCGGCCGGAAGTCTATGTCCTATTGCCTTTTGCCCAGTCCGTGCCCGGCTTAACGGGCTTCAGCAGCCTCATTGAGAAGAACGGCCGACAGATGATCGGCTTTGGCGGCCATATCGACGTGCTCGCCAGGGAGATTGAGCGGAAACTCGCTTCCGGTTACCGGATCGTGCTCAGCGCTTCCACTGATGATCGTCTGACAACGCTTAAGGACCTGGAGGAACAGGTGGCGGATCCCGGACGAATCCGCGTAGTGAAAGGCATCCTCAGCGCCGGCATGGACCTGCCGGATGAGAAGCTCTGCTATATCAGCGATACGGACATCTTCGGTACCGGCAAGAAACAACGGCGGGCAAGGCGCCGCAGCCGGGGACAGCAGCTGCAGTCCTTTACCGACCTGAAAAAGGGCGATTACGTGGTACACGAAAACCACGGGATTGGGGTCTTCCTGGGGATCGAGCAGCTCACCGTCATGGGGGAGATCAAGGATTATATCCGCATTAAATACGCCGGCAGCGATCAGCTTTACGTACCGGTAGAGCAGATGGATATGGTCCAGAAATACATCGGTTCCGATGAGGCCGCGCCAAAGATCAACCGCTTGTCCGGCGATGAATGGCGGATGACGAAAGCCCGGGCGCGGGCCGCGATTGCGGAGATGACCGATGAGCTGATCGAGCTTTATGCCCGCCGGCAATCCCTCTCGGGTTACGCTTTCGGGGAAGATACCGTCTGGCAACGGGAGTTTGAAGCGGCTTTTCCTTATCAGGAAACGGATGACCAGCTGCGGGCGGCGGATGAGATCAAACAGGATATGGAACGTCCCGTGCCGATGGACCGGCTGCTTTGCGGCGACGTCGGCTATGGCAAGACGGAGGTAGCGGCCCGTGCCATCTTTAAATGCCTGGAAGAGGGGAAACAGGCCGCCGTCCTGGTCCCGACGACCATTCTGGCCAGTCAGCACTATAAGACGCTGTCGGACCGTTTTCAGTCTTTCCCCTTTACCGTGGAAATGCTGTCCCGCTTCCGCAGCGATAAAGAACAGAAAAAGACCATCCAGGAAGTTCAGAAGGGGACCTGCGACCTCGTGATCGGTACCCACCGGCTGCTTTCTGAGGACGTGAAATTCAAGGATCTGGGGCTGCTGGTCATCGACGAGGAGCAGCGCTTCGGTGTCGCGCATAAAGAAAAAATCAAAAAACTGAAAGCCAACGTCGACGTGCTGACGCTGTCGGCGACGCCGATCCCCCGCACCCTGAATATGTCGCTGACCGGGATCCGGGACATGAGCCTCATCAGCGAGCCGCCGGAGGAGCGTTATCCGGTACAGACCTACGTGCTGGAGTACGACGATCTCATCCTGCGGGAAGTGATCATGCGGGAGATCGACCGTGGCGGGCAGGTATTCTGCGTCTATAACCGCGTGCGCGGGATCCACCGCGTTGCCGAGCGGATCGCCAATCTGGTTCCGGAGGCGCGCATTGCTGTCGGTCACGGACAGATGAATGAGCACGCGCTGGAAGAAGTGATGAGCGACTTTATCGCCGGCGAAACCAACGTCTTGGTGGCGACGACGATCATCGAGTCCGGTCTTGATATTCCCAATGCCAATACGATGATCATCCTCAACGCGGATCAGTGCGGCCTGGCCCAGCTTTATCAGCTGCGCGGACGGGTCGGCCGGTCCAACCGCATCGCCTATTGCTATCTGACCTATAAAAAGGAGAAGGTACTCTCGGAGACGGCAGTCAAGCGTCTGCGGGCGATCAAAGAATTCACCGAATTCGGCTCCGGGTTTAAGATCGCCATGCGCGACCTGGAGATCCGCGGGGCCGGCAACCTCCTCGGCGCGGAACAAAGCGGGCATATGATGAGCATCGGCTATGATCTTTACTGTAAGCTGGTCGACGACGCGGTGCGCCGGGCGAAGGGCGAGAGCGTACCGGAGACCCGGGAAGAGGTCACGGTCGAGATTCCGGTCCCGGCCAATATTCCCGACTGGTATATCGAGGATGAGAACCTGAAGCTGCAGGCATATAAGAAGATTGCGTCGATCGCCACGCGGGATGACCTGGATGAAGTCGCCGATGAATTGCTGGACCGCTACGGGGATCTGCCGAAGGAAACGATGAACCTTCTGAAGATCTCCCTGATCCGGGAGCTGGGAACGCGCCTCGCGCTCCTGCGCATCTACGAGCAGAAAGGCCATGTCATCCTGGGCTTCCGGAAGGAGAACGTGCTGAGCCCTTATGCTTTGATGAAGGCCAACGAGATCTTTGGAATGCGTATGCTGTTCCATGGCGGGGTGGAGCCCTATATCCGCCTGCAGACGGATGCCAAACGGAAACTGGACGACAGCATCCGTCTTCTGGCCTGTCTGGTGGAATATAAAGACAAACGGCCGGAATCGTGATATGATAAAGAGCGGAGGATGGAACAATGCTTTTTAAGAATATTGATATTATAGACGAAAGTTTCGCGGTGCGGAGAAACGTCTTCCTGGGCGTGAAAGAGGATCGCATCGCCTATATCGGCACGGAGCTGCCGCCAGAAGACTATGGGGAAACCGTTTGCGGAAAAGGGCGGCTGCTGATGCCGGCTTTTGTGAACGCGCACGCGCATTCGCCGATGTCGCTCATGCGCGGTTACGGGGAGAACCTGAGCCTGCAGGACTGGTTGTTCACCCGCATCTTTCCCTTTGAAGCAAAGCTGACTGGGGACGCGGTCTACTGGAGCACGCTGCTGACCGCGGCCGAGTCCCTGAAATACGGGATCGTCGCGACCAGCGATATGTATTTCTTCTGCGAAGACATAGCCCGGGCTGTGGCGGAGAGCGGCACAAAAGTAAACGTTTCCCACGCGGTCTCGAAAGAAGACGAAGTCGCCTTTGAGGATATGAACTCTATCAAAGCGACGCGGCGCATGGCGCGCGCCCTGCATGGCGCGGAGAACGGCCGCATCCGGATCGACGCCAGCCTGCATGCCGAATATACCTCAGACGAGGAGACCGCGACCAAAGTCGCCGACCTGGCAGCGGAACTCGGCCTGAACATGCATGTGCACGTTTCTGAAACGAAGAGCGAACACGAGGAGTGCAAGACCCGTCATCAGGGACGCACCCCGGTCCGCTATCTGGCTGACTGCGGTCTTTTTAACACGCCGGCGATCGCGGCGCACTGCGTCTGGGTCGAAGATGAAGACCGGGAGATCTTAAGGGAAAAGGGCGTGACCGTAGCCAGCAATCCGGTCAGCAACCTGAAACTGGCCAGCGGCATCTGTGACGTGAAAGCGCTGCAGGACTGCGGCATCAACGTAGCATTAGGTACGGATAGTGTTGCCAGCAACAACAATCTCAGCATGTTCGAGGAAATGAAGACCATGCTGCTGCTGGCGAAGGTGAAACACATGGATCCCACGGTGATCTCGCCGCGGCAGGCGCTGATGATGGCGACCCTGAACGGGGCGAAAGCACAGGGGAGAATGGACTGCGGCAGCCTGAAAGTAGGGAACAAAGCCGACCTGATCATGCTGCGGACCGATACGCCGAATATGAATCCGGTCCACGACCTGCTGCATAACGTAGTTCTCTCCGCGACCGACAGCGATCTGGTGATGACGATGGCCGACGGGAAGGTTCTCTATGAGAATGGAGAATATAAGACCATCGACCTGGAGCGCGCGATTTTTGAAGTAGAACGATCCGTAAAGGATATTCTTGCCAGGATCTGACAGGGTGAGTTATGAGTGGCAATAAAATGCTGAAAGGCGCGGCGGTCATCGGTGCCGCCGGCATTATGGTCAAGGTGATCGGGGCTTTTTTCCGGGTCCCGCTGACCAACTGGATCGGCCAGCTGGGTATGTCTTATTATCAGGTTGCCTACCTGATCTATTCGACGCTCCTGGTCATGGCGACGGCCGGATTCCCGGTCGCGATTTCCCGTATGGTCTCGGAAAACGTTGCCCAGAACCGTTACGGAAACGCCTATAAGGTATTCCGGGTCTCGCTGACTATCATGGGCATATTGGGCATCATCCTGTCCGGGATCTGTTATTTCGGAGCCGGCCTCCTGAGCACCAGGGTCGGCAACCCGAATGCGGAACCGGCGGTGAAAGCGATCGCTCTGGCCCTCCTTTTTGTGCCCTTGCTTTCTTCGTTCCGGGGCTTCTTCCAAGGCCGCCAGAATATGAAGCCGACAGCTGTTTCCGAGATCATAGAGCAATTGGTGCGCGTTGCCGTCGGCCTTTCCCTGGCGCATCTCCTGCTCAGTAAAGGCCTGCCGCAGGCTGCGGCCGGCGCGGCTTTCGGCGCTTCAGCGGGGGCCGGAGCCAGTCTGCTGCTGATGATCCTGATCTTCGGCCTCAGCAAGAAATTCATTAAGAAGCAGATCAGCCTGGGCAGCGATTATGCCGATGAGACCGGGGAGATCGTAAAGAAAGTCTTCCTGATCGCGATCCCGATCATCATCGGCGCGGAAGTCGTGCCTATCATGAATGCCCTGGACATGGGCATCGT
>JAFRYQ010000223.1 GCA_017437565.1 Bacillota bacterium | reverse complement strand
CCCACCAGATGAGGACGAGCAGGCTCACCACCGCGGCTGCCACCATGCAGGTCAGCATACTGCTGCTCATGATCGCGGCCTTTTTCAGGATCAGAGTCAGGGCCGTCAGAAAGACAATGATGAAGAACGCACCTGGATAATCCACTTTCTTATGGCTGGCAGTGAACCCGTTCAGGTATTTTTTCGCGGCCAGAAAACCAGCTACTCCCAGCGGGACCGGAAGCAGAAAGAGAATCCGCCAGCCGCCGTGCTCGGCAGCGACGCCGCCGAGGAACTGCCCGAGCATCCCGCTGGCGGCGATCATCGTCGAATTGATCCCCAGGATCTTCCCGCGCGCTTCCGGCGGGAAAACCGTTACCAGGATCGCCTGCGTGACCGCCAGGCACATGGAAAGAGCGATCCCGCTTAAAATGCGCATCAGGACGAGCAGGCTGAGGCTCCGGGCGGCGAAAGGCGCGATTACGGAGAGCACGGTGCCGGCAGCGATTCCGGTCCGGAAGACCTTATCGTGGCCGATGCTGTCCCCCAGCCGGCCAAAGGGCAAGGTCAGTACGCCGAGCGCCAGGTAATAGACCATGACGATGGTCGAAGCGTCGCCCGCCTTCACGCCGAATTCCCGGGCGATCACGGGAAGCGCGATCTGCAGGCCGCCATTAGTCCAATAGATCATCAAGGCGCTCATCGCTACCGCGAAAAGGGTCCATCTTCTCTTTTTTACGTCAGCGGCTTCCGCGTTCATTTCAGCATTTCCCCGGCGCATTTCACAACGATCTGCGTTCCACGCTTCAAGTCTTCCGGCGTCGGCATGGAGAAGTTCATGCGCCAGGCTGAATTGACTGCGTATTTATCGACTTCAAAGCTGCAACCGGGCACGATCAATACCTTTCCTTCGTCCCAGATGCGGTCGGCGAGATCACGGGAATCAAAGCCTTCCGGCAGGCTGCACCAGACGAAGAGCCCGCCGATCGGACGCGTGTAGCTGATGCGCGGATCCGCTTTGGCCAGCTCCGCGAGCATGATGTCCCGTTTCTCCCGGTAGAGATTCCGTACCCGGGCCAGATGGCCATCGAGATCGTAATTAGCGCAGAATTCGTAGACCATCATCTGCGGCAGGACGCTGGCGTGCACGTCGGAGGCCTGCTTCCCGATGGTCATTTTCTTGATCAGCGCTTTATCGCCAAGACAGAAACCGACGCGCAAGCCCGGCGCCACGACCTTAGAGTAGCTGCCACAGTAGAGGACCCGTCCCTCCTCATCCATGCTCTTGATGCTGGGCACGTGCTGCTCGGTATAATAGAGTTCGGAATAAGGATCATCTTCGATGATCATAATGTCGTATTTCGCAGCGATCTCCAGAAGTTGTTTCCTTCTTCCCGCGGAAAGGGTTCTTCCCGATGGATTCTGGAACGTGGGGATCGTGTAGATCGCCCGGACTCGTTTTTCCGTTTTCAGGACCTCTTCCACTTGCTCCGGGATCAGTCCTTCTTCATCCATCTTACAGGGAATGAGGCGGGCTCCGTAGGACAGGAAGGTGTTCAGGGAGCCGGAGAAAGCCGGTGATTCACAGATCACGGCATCGCCTTCATCGATCAGGCATTTCGCCGCCAGATCCATAGATTGTTGCCCGCCGGACGTAATAATGACTTCGTCCTGATCGCTGCCGGTAGCGTATTTCTCACGGAGACGTTCCTTCGTAAAAACGCGCAGCGGCATATAGCCTTCCGTTACGCCGTAGTTCAGGAATTTTACCGGATCCTGGAACAGTTTCTCCACGATCTCATGGAGCTCCTGCTGCGGATAAGCTGCCGCGGACGGTGAACCTGCCGAAAGCGAGATGACGCCGGGTTCCGAAGCCAGTTTGAACATCTCCCGGATGGGTGAAGGCGTGATGCTCTTCATGCGTTCAGTAATACGGATTTCCATTTCTTTCTCCTTGCTGTATCAGTTCTGTTCCAGGATCTCGAGATCCTCGTCTTTCAGATTTCGTACTTTTTCGAGCAGCGCGTCGAGTG
>JAFRYQ010000222.1 GCA_017437565.1 Bacillota bacterium | reverse complement strand
ATTTTGTTTTTCACTGTCTCTCATAAAGGGAGCATATCAGCGCGCGGGGGGCTGTTTGGTTTTCCTGAATCAGCGGCTGACGCCACTTTGATGGCGAACTACTTGTTGTAGTTGTAGAAGCCTTCGCCGGACTTGCGGCCGAGCTTGCCGGCTCTGACCATCTTGCGGAGAAGCGGATTGGCTCTGTACTTCGGATCGCCGTATTCTTTATAGAGGACGTCCATGATGGCCAGTACAACGTCGAGACCGATCAGGTCGCCGAGTTCGAGGGGCCCCATCGGATGGTTAGCGCCGAGCTTCATGGCGGTGTCGATGCCCTTCGCATCAGCAACGCCGTCAGCCAGGATGCCGATGCCTTCATTGATCATCGGGATCAGGATGCGGTTGACGACGAATCCCGGAGCCTCCGCGACTTCGACCGGGGTCTTGCCGAGCTTCTCGGCCAGTTCGACGATCGTGCTCTTGGTCTCTTCGGAAGTGGCCAGACCCTTAATGATCTCGACGAGCTTCATCATCGGAACCGGGTTGAAGAAGTGCATGCCGATGACCTTGTCCGGACGACCAGTCGCGGAAGCGATCTCGGTGATGGACAGGGAAGACGTATTGGTAGCAATGATGGCTTCCGGTTTTACCAGCTTGTCCAGCTCGGCAAAGAGGGCCTTCTTGGCTTCCATATTTTCGGTCGCCGCTTCGATGATGAGATCAGCGTCCTTGATGATCTCGATATCGGTGGAACCCTGGATGTGGCTCAGGATTTCAGCCTTACGCTCTTCCGTGATCTTTTCCTTGGCGACCAGTCTGCTGAGGTTCTTCTCAACCGTGGCCAGTCCCTTGTCGACGGAAGTCTGATGTCTTGCTCTCATGACGACGTCATAACCGCTCTGGGCCAGAACCTGGATGATGCCGGCGCCCATGGTGCCGGTGCCTAATACACCAATTTTTTTCATTGCGTTTCCTCCTTAAAATGTTGATATGTACATATCAAATGACTGACTTAGCTATGTCCGGCCGGCTGCTTGCGTATCGTTAAAAAATTAACTTGCCGAACAGATTTATTATACCACAGCTTGCGGGATTGTAAACCCCTTCCGGCGAAATTGCCCAGCTGCACGCCGCCATCCTTCAGTCGCCAGGCTATTTGCCCAGCTGCAGGCCGCCATCATACGGATCTCCATCAGCAGACCGTCCGCCGCCTGGTCCCTTTTCCAGGTAAACGACTTCCGTTTATTTACTTGATCCCCAGAATATATTTCGCTGTCTGGTCGCTGACAGACGCGGGGCCGCCGTAGACGGTTGCTTTAACGGTCTGCGCCGCCTGCGCGTAGGCGCGGATCTTCTGATTCACGACCGCCGACCCGTCGGTCAGGAAGAGTGGGCCGCCCTTCTTGGCTGCCAGCGGGCCGCCGCAGAGCGCGTCCGGGAAATTGCGGCCGTCGGCCAGATTGATATGGGCTACCGTGCCCGGGAAGTATTTCTTGGCCACGGCCAGGGAGCGGTCATAGACGTTGGCTGTCCCGATCCGGGAAGTCGTCGCGTACGCCCGCAGTTCCTGTTCGATCCCGGTGGAAACCTCCTTCGTCGAGCCAATGATGGTAAAACTCCTCGCTCGCGCACCGGCGAGGTACGCCTTCTGGTCCGCGGTCAAAGCATTCCCGACCACCAGCAGCACGGGCTTTCCGGTCGCGCTGGCCGTCAAGGCATCGGCGAAATCGGCACCGGTCGCGACGATGAAATCGCTCCCGGCCGGGATGCGCGCCGCTTTCAGGATGGCCAGGTTGGACATATAGCGGTTCGAGCCCCAGAGGCGGGAGACTTGGAAACCGGCTTTCTTCAGCGCGTTCTCCACGGTTTCCGGAACCGATCCGGGGCCGCCGAGGATATAGACTTTACCGCCGGCTTTCAGATTCCTTTTAACATAATTGATCGCGTTCATCGTCTGCGGCCCGGTTGGCGCGTTCTGGCGGATGTCCACGATCGGGGCTTTGTTCGCGCCGGCGAAATAGGCGCCGGCCAAAGCGTCCGGGAAATTGACCCCGTCCGCCACGCAGATGGTCGTGAACTGACTGACGCCGAGCTCCTTCTTGTACGCGTCGGCAATCGCCAGACTGGTCGCGTAACGGTCCGCGCCGGCCAGCCGGATATAGGACGGCTTGACGATGGTGAAGGTCTTCTTCAGCGAACCGGTGTAATTGCCGGTGCCGGTGATCGTCAGCGTGGCGGTACCGGCCGCGACGTTCTGCGCGTATTTCAGCGTATAATCCGTCCCCTTCTTAAGGGTGCGGCTACCGACTTTTACGACCGGCTGCGGGGTGATGGCCTTACCGGTATAGGTGTAGGTTGCCGCCAGGCCGCTTACTTTCGCGGAAGTCAGCGCGGCCGGCGTGATGGTGAACGTCCGCTTGATGGTGCCTTTATAGGCGTCGATTCCGGTGATGGTCACCGTCGCCGTGCCGGCGTTGACGTTCTTCCGATAGCTGACCGTATAATCCGTCTCCGCCGTGAGTCGTTGTCCGCGGAAGGTCACCGTTACCGCCGGCTGCCGGGCGCTGCCGTTATAGACGTAAGACGTTTTTGCCAGCTTTACCTGCGCTTTGCTGATGTCTTCCGGGATATAGCGGAAGGAGATGTCGTACTTCCGGGCGTAGGCCTCCGCCGTGCTCCCCTTATAGCAATAGATCGTCGCCCAGTAAACGTGGGGTTTGCTGCCGTCATCGGTCACCCAGTAATAGCCGTTCCAGACGAGATCTTCGCCGATCTTCGCGTCCCGGGAATAGATGGTCACGTTGCGCAGCCGGTCGTTAAAGGCAAAAGCCTGCTGCCCGATCTTCTTAACGCTCTCGGCGACCTCCACGTCCGTCAGATTCTCAAAATAGCGGAAGGCGTCCTCCGGGATCCCGGTGATGCCATCTCCAAT
>JAFRYQ010000221.1 GCA_017437565.1 Bacillota bacterium | reverse complement strand
GGCTTTGATGCCTAACGTTTTCTCGATGTCACGGCGCATCTCTTCCGTCCAGGGCTCGGCCCCGAAGATGCCGGCCTTCAGGGGAATGTCGTGCGGGCCGTAGCCTCGCTCTTTTAAGGATTCGCCCAGGAATGCCGCGTACGACGGGGTGCAGCAGAGAATGGTCGCCTTCAGGTCCAGCATGAACTGGATCTGGCGCTCGGTATTGCCGGAGGACATGGGCAGCGTCAGGCAGCCGACCTTATGCGAGCCGCCGTTCAGGCCGGCGCCGCCCGTGAAGAGACCAAAGCCGTAAGCCACCTGGCAGACGTCCTTTTCGGAACCGCCGGCAGCGATGATCGCCCGCGCGCAGCACTCTTCCCAGAGATCCACGTCGGCCTGCGTATAAAAGGCCACGACGCGGCGCCCGGTCGTCCCGGACGTGGAATGAATGCGGACGCAATTGCTGAGATCCGTCGCCAACAGTCCGTAAGGATACTGGTCGCGCAAGTCCGCTTTGCTTAAAAAGGGCAGTTTATGCAGATCGTCGACGCCCTTAATATCGTCCGGCGTCACGCCTTTTTCTTCCATCAGCCCGCGGTAATAGGGCACGTTCTCCCAGACGTGCTTCACCTGCTTCACGAGCCGCTGGCCCTGGAGCGCTCTCATTTCTTCGCGCCCCATGGTTTCAATTTCCTTCTGATAATAACGTTTTTCCATAGACAATTGTTTCTTTCCTCTTCTTTCACACACTTGATACACACTTTCCATCGTCCTGCATCCGCATGCAGACCGATTGAATTATTATACTACGAAAACCGCTCCCCGCGCTACCTTTTCACGGAACTCACACCCAGCTTTCATCTTTCCGGTTTTCTGCCGATCATCATCCGGGCGACGTCGCGCAAGGGTTCTTTCCGGTTTTTCCCTTCAGCAAATAAGTTTTTCTTCTTTCCGGCGTGTTTTTATGATAGAATGCTTGGGCAAGATACGAAACGGAGGATCATCATGAATTACGTTTATAGAACCAAAGGTACCTGCTCGCGCGAGATCCGTCTGGAGATGGACGGCGACGTCGTGAAGAGCGTAGAATTTGTCGGCGGCTGCCACGGTAACCTCCAGGCGATCAGCAAACTGGTCGTCGGCAAGACCTATGAAGAACTGAAACCGATGCTCGGCGGGATCCGCTGCGGCTTCAAGCCGACCTCCTGCCCCGACCAGCTGGTGCTGGCTATCGAAGAAGCCTTAGCCGCCCAGAATGCGTAAGCGGAACATTGCAATGTAAAGCCAAGAACCCGGAAGCGCCTTTTCAGAAAAGGCTTCCGGGTTCTTTCTTTCATATGAGCTTTTCGACGGAAATCAGTTCAGACCTATGACGGTTTTCGCCGTCTTGTCGGAAACGGAACCCGTGCCGCCGAATACGGTCAGTTTGATTGCGTTCGCGCTCTTGGCAAAATCCGTGATCTTGTTAAAGACCGCCGCCACTTCATCGTTACTCAGGAGGAGCGGCGCTTTCCTTCTTGCCGCCAGCGCGCCTCCGCAGAGGCCGTCGGGGAAGTTTCTGCCGTCTGCTACCTGAATGACCATCTGATTACCGGTGAAGAATTTCCTGGTTACGGCAAGGGACCGGCTGTAGGCATCACCCGAGCCGACACGGGTGACCGGCGCAAAGGTCTTCAGTTCGTTTACGATTTCGTTGCTTACAACCTTCGCATCGCCGACCACGAAGAACTGCGACGGTTTGGCACTCTGTAAATAGGCCTTCTGCTCGGCAGTCAGGGTCTTCCCGGTTCCCGCGACCAAAAGCAGCGGTTTTCCGGTTGCTGAAGCCGAAAGCGCATCCGCGAATTCCGCACCCGTACAGACGATGAACTGGGAACCTGCTTTTATCTTCGCTTCTTTCAGGATCTCCAGATTGGTGAGATAGCGGTTATTTCCTGCCAGTCTCTTGACTTTATAGCCGGCTGCTTTCAGCGTCTTTTCGATGGCCGGATCCACGCTTCCTTCGCCGCCGACGATGTAGATCTGTCCCCCCGCAACCAGGTTCCTCTTAATATAGGCGATGGCATTTGCCGTGCCCTGATGGTTCGGATACATACCGGCTACCGAGATCACCGGGCAATCTTTCACGAGGCCCAGATACGAGCCCGCCAGGGCATCCGGATAGTTGATGCCGTCGGCCAAGATCAAAGCCTTAAACCGGCTGACGCCCGCTTCCTTCTTGAACTGGTCGGCAATCGCAAGGCTCGTCGCGTAGCGGTCTGCTCCGGCCAGACGCTCCATGGACCCCTTCTGCTTCACGATCTTAAAGGTCACGCTCTTGGTTCCGGTGAAGTTCCCCTTGCCGGTAAGGGTGACGGTCGCCTGTCCCGGATCGGTATTGTTCTTATAGCGGACCGCGTAATCGGTTCCCTTCTTCAAGGTCACCGTCTTCCCGTTTAAGGTTATTTTCAACGTCGGGGCCGGGGTCTTTGCTTTCCCATCAAAGCTTTGATCTTTCAGGCCGGTGACGGTTGTCGCTTTGATATCTGCGGCTTTGATCGGGAAGGTCTTGCTTACCGCGTCTTTAAAGTTGCCTTTCCCGGTGATGGTCACGGTCGCGGTTCCGACATTCGTATTGTTTTTATAGGTAACCGTATAATCCGTGCTGGATTTTAAGGTGAGCGTCTTGCCATCCAGGTTCACCTTGACCGTCGGCGCCGGTTTCTGGGCCGTGCCGTTATAGGTCCTGGCGGCAAGGCCGGAAACCATGGCGTTCTTCAGACTGGCCTGCGTAATCGCAAAGGTTTTGGTAACGGTGCCGGTGTAATTTCCTTTGCCGGTGATGGTTACCGTCGCCGTCCCGACGTTTTGATTGTTCTGATAGGTCGCCGTGTAATCCGTGCCTTCGGTCAGCGTTTTGGTCCCGACTTTCACGACGGCCGGTTTCCGGGCCGTGCCGTTATAGACCTGATTGCCGGCGGTGACGTGCGTTTCCTTCAGTTCCGTAGCCGTCTTCGCAAGGGTTTCCGTTTTCGTCGTGGTATAGGTCTTTCCGTCGATACCTTTTACGCTTACCGTATAGGTTCTGATTCCGGTTGCCGTTGCCGTCGGCTTTTTCGTTAACACGCCGCCGTCCGACTTCCCGGTTACTTTCTCCTTCGCTTGGCAGCGCGAGCAGGTGAACGTTGCCGTTGCTTTGATGTATCCGTCCCAGCTCCAGGCCGGACCGGTCCATTTATGGCCAAGCGCCGGCAGTTCTTCCGTTTTCTCGGTCCCGCAAGCTGTGCATTTGAATGTTTTCGTGCCTGTCCCGGTGCAGGTGGCTTTCTTCGTTACCGTGCCGCCGTCCCACTGATGTTCCTCGCACACTTCGAATACCGGACAGATGATCGTATTCTGATCGAGAACGAAGGAATACTCGAGGTCAGACGACAGCAGATTCTCCGGATCGGACATGTCCAGCGGGCGCGACACCTGGGTGTGGTAGTAATCTACCATGCCGATGTATTCGCCTTTGTACCAGCCGGCGAATTTGTATCCCGGGTCCGGAACTGCCTTTAGGGTCAGAGCCTCCCCTTCATAGAGTGTAAAGTTGCTCCCGCCATAATACAGATCGCTCTCGGTCATGCCATGCTGAAGCACCATGTACTTCCCGCCGTCATAGTCGGCGTTGTTCGTTTTATCGTAAGAGCAGATCGAGAATCCGTAGGCCCACCTTGCATAGATTGTGGTGTCTTCCGTAATCGGGGTGTTGAAGTTGAAGTATTGCGTGAAAGCTTCATCCGCATACCAGCCGGCAAAGTCTCCGCCGCCCTGCCAGGCGCCGTTTCCTTTCGTCGGATCGGCAGGACGCGTCGCCTTTTCGCCGAGCATCACATATTGCGGATCGATATTACTTCCGCCGCGGGTATCGAAGGTGACCGTATTCCGCAGCTGGAAATCACCAGCGGAAAGATCAACACCTGAATCCGAATCGAATTCTGAGTTTATGATACGTGTCAAATTACCGCCTCTGTCCAAAGCCTCGATGCTGTAAATCTTCCAGGTGCCACGTTCTAAAGTTTTGTCACAACGGATCTCATTTTCCCATTTTTCTGTTTCTGAATTGTATGTCAGGCGGATACACTCGTCGTCTCCGGAAACAGGTTTCCTGTATTGTATTGTGACCTGGCTTACTCCGAGTCCCTCATCTGATACAGATACTCGGACTTTCACGGAATCTCCGGTCACGGCAAATTCCATACTCTCCGGAAGCGTCAGCTGCAGTGATCCGATGTCGATCGCCGGAGGCGTTTCGTCACTGGTCGTGCCGGAAACGATGAAGCTCCCGGCTGAAAAGTCAGCAGAAGAATAATGGAGATTTACGGAATTGTCGCTGCTATCCCAGGCTGAGATCTGGTTTATGGTGTATTCTCCGGGAACGGTACTCTCCGTGATCGGCATTACATATTCATAGCACCCGCTTTC
>JAFRYQ010000220.1 GCA_017437565.1 Bacillota bacterium | reverse complement strand
TTCCCCGTTCGTCTTATAAATACGGTAGACAACTGAAGGCGCGGTAGTTACCAGGTCCAGATTATACTCCCGTTCCAGCCGTTCTTCAATGATCTCCAGATGAAGAAGTCCGAGGAAGCCGCATCGGAAGCCAAAGCCCAGCGCGACCGAATTCTCCGGCTCGAAGAACAGCGAAGCATCATTCAGCTTCAGTTTTTCCAGCGCATCTCTGAGATCACTGTAATGCGCGCCGTCCGCGGGGTACAGGCCGCAGTAAACCATGGGATTAACTTTTTTATAACCGGGCAGGGGTTCCGCTGCGGGACGCTTCGCGTCTGTTACCGTATCACCCACCCGGGTATCTACCACGTTTTTAATAGAGGCGGTAAAATATCCTACCATGCCGGCGGAAAGGCTTTCACAGGGGATGAACTGGCCGGCGCCGAAATAGCCGGTCTCCACTACGTCTGCTTCCGCGCCGGTCGCCATCATCCGGACACGCATGCCGGGACGGATCTCACCGTCCATAATGCGCATGAAAACGATGACGCCTTTATATGAGTCATAGACGGAATCGAAAATCAGCGCCTTCAGCGGTGCCGTTTCGTCCCCCTTCGGCGGCGGCAGTTTTTCTACGATCTGTTCCAGTACTTCTTCGCAGTTCAGTCCGGTTTTCGCGGAAACACGAGGCGCGTCCATCGCTTCGATGCCGATGACGTCCTCGATCTCCTTCGCGACTTCTTCCGGATCCGCGCTTGGCAGGTCGATTTTATTGATGACCGGGAACACCTCCAGGTCATGGTCCAGCGCCATATAGACGTTCGCCAGAGTCTGCGCCTCAATGCCCTGGGACGCGTCCACCACCAGCACTGCCCCGTCACAGGCGGCCAGAGACCGGGATACTTCGTAAATAAAGTCCACGTGGCCGGGCGTATCGATCAGGTTAAAGATATATTCATTGCCGTCTTTGGCACGATAGACCGTCCGGACCGCCTGCGCCTTGATGGTAATGCCGCGCTCGCGCTCCAGATCCATATTGTCCAGGACCTGCGCCTGCATTTCCCGGCGTGTCAGAAGTCCTGTCATTTCAATAATCCGGTCCGCCAGCGTAGACTTGCCATGATCGATGTGGGCAATGATGCAGAAATTGCGGATCCTTGAACGGTCAATCTGTGCCATAAACTCTTTCCTGCTGCAAAATAATGAATATTGGTTTCAGTTCAGCGCCACCTTCGGGATGCTTTATTATCGGAATTAACGATACTGTTCGGCAAAGCTCAGGGTGTCTCTTGCGATCGCAAGCTCTTCGTTCGTGGGGATAACCGCGACCTTCATCGCGGAATCCTCGGTGGAAAGCACGATCTGCTTGCCGAAGGCGCTCTTATTCTTCTCTTCGTCGATCTTCACACCCAGGAATTCCAGGTATTCACAGACCATGCGGCGTACCATCGGGCCGTTCTCACCCACACCTGCCGTAAAGACCAGCGCGTCCGCGCCTTTCAGAATAACGTTATACGCGCCGATGTATTTCACAAGGCGATGCACATAGGCTTCCATCGCCATCGTCGCTTTTTCATCACCGTTGTAAATCGCGGCCTCAATATCGCGGAAATCGGAAGAAACTCCGGAGAGTGCCAGCATGCCGGACTTCT
>JAFRYQ010000219.1 GCA_017437565.1 Bacillota bacterium | reverse complement strand
GCCTTCACCGCGCAGGGTCAGGGTATCCAGCTCGACATTGACGAAACAATTCGGACAGATCCGCTTAACGCCGTCCGAGATCGCATAAGTCGTCTGTCCCGGCTTTTCCACGAAGCGCCGCATCTCTTCCCCATCCGCGGAGAAGAGGCTGCCATCGATGGCCTTAAAGTTCTCATTAGCGGCAGCGACCGTGAACCCGTCACCGACCATCCGGCACTCTTCAAAGGCCCGGTATTCAATGCCCCGTAGCGAAGCCGGGAGCTCCACCGTCTGGATCGCGTTATTATCCTGGAAGACGAACTCTCCGATCACACGGATCCCTTCCCGGACTACCACGTGTTTGATCTTTTGATTTCCTTTGAACGGGGACAGTCCATAACCGATGCCGTCCGCGGTGCCGGTCTTGCCGCCTTCCCCGTCATCTTCGGTCGGGATCAGGGTCAGCGTCCCGGTCGCCTCATCAAAACTGTAATCGACGGAGCTGTTCAGATGTCCGGTCGCCGGCACGACCGGCTCAAAGATCGCGTAATAACGCTCCGGACCGGACACCGCCACGGTCAATGGATTCGTCGTTCCCACGACTTCCCCGTTTGTCTCGCGCCGCCGCCATTCCAGGAACTGATAGCCTTCCTGGGCTTGCGCGTAAATGGTAGCGCTACTGCCGAGCGCGTAATTATCCGCAACGTTGCCGTGCCAGTCACTGCCGTCGATACTGACCTTCCCGCAGCTGTCCCAACCGCTCCCGTCGACCAGACAGACCGACGCGGAGATCTCCGGATCATGAACGGAATAGTGCTGATAAGCGACGCAGT
Organism: Bacillota bacterium; assembly: GCA_017437565.1. Taxonomy (GTDB): domain Bacteria; phylum Bacillota; class Clostridia; order Peptostreptococcales; family Anaerovoracaceae; genus Eubacterium_B. The sequence goes on along the minus strand of JAFRYQ010000219.1, from coordinate 4,702 downwards.
TCGATCCGTCGGAGACGACGGGATCGTCCCCCCACAATTCAACATAGAGATAATCGTAATCATATTCCGAAGCATTCAGATAGACCTTGGTGTCGTCCGTAAATATGTAATCCCCGCTGCTGTCCGCTGTCCACAGGTCCACCTGCAGCCAGGCGCTGCCTTCGGTAAAAGTATCCCCGTTATGGTAGAAGTACTTAGCGCTACTGTTCTCATACTGCCAACCACTCTTAGCGGTGTTCACAGAGACCGTATCGTTCGCGATCCGCCCGCTCTTGGCGATCACCTTTTTCACTGTCATGCCCGGCTGGACGACCGTCAGCCCGGTCCAGGGGTCCTCCGTCTCACCACGCAGATAGACTTCGCGGATCACGTCCTTATCGTAAACGCTGAGATAAAGGTCTACGTCCTGCATCAGCGAGTTATAATATCTGTCTACCTTCATCCGCTGCCCGTTCAGATAGTATTGGCAGCTGGAAGAAAACTTCACATCGGCATCTTCGCTGATCAAAAGCGGGATGAAGAACCGGTTCTCACCGGCATAGAAATTCGTTCCGAAAATCGTGTCTTCCTGATAGGGCTGGAACTCCGCCCCTTCGGAATCGTAGCCGTACCAGCCGGCCTCGCCCCACTCGAACATGAAATCCCCAGGAGTCGCCGTTTCGTATGTCGATTCGACTGCCGTGACCTGAATGCACCCCGGATCGGCATAAACCAAGGGCACTTCTCCTCCCACCGGGATCCGCTCCGGGATCTCAAACGTAGTCTCAAGATCTACCCGTATGACGTAGTCCGTCTCCGCGTAAGCGTCCGCCCCGCCGCTGAACAGCGGCCAGGCCAGCAGCAACGCGATAGCCAGCAGCAATACCGGCATCATGCTCAGCAGGAAACCTTGTCCGCCGCGCTTCGTTCTCGCTTTCCCTTCCATCTTAAACTCCCTTCTCGATCGCTCTCGCTGCACTCTTTCTATCTGATATCTAAGTCCCTCTACGTCTCTATGCCGGTTCCCGGCTTCTCTTCCCCATTGCCATTACCCGCGTGGGTCCGGTCCTCCTCATGCACGACCAATCCCAGCAGTTTGGCGTTCACGGCCAGGTCGATGCGGTTACGGTAACCGGTCTTGGCGAGCATATTCTCGATATGGCGCTTGACCGTATGCGGGGAGATATGCAGGTTCTCGCCGATCTCCTCATTGGTCAGGTTCCGGGTCAGCTCCCGCAGGACCTCCAGCTCCCGCTCCGAAAGGTCGATCTTTCGCACCTCCCCGAAGTCGGGATTGGGGGCAGTCCCCGGATAGACCGATTCTCCGCTCATGGTGCGATCCATTACTTCCGTAAGCGGTATGTCTGAGTACTCCTTAAACCAGAAGCTCTCGATCCCGGCCTGCCGCGCTTTTTCGATCCACTTGGCTTCCGCGGTCGAGGTGGTCAGGATGATGCGGACGCGCGGATCGTTGTTTTTGATCGTCCGGGCACAGGTCAGCCCGTCCAACCCGTATTTCATCATCACGTCCATGATCACCAGGTCCACCGGGTTCTGCAGGCAGTAGGCGATCGCCTGCTCCGCGCTGGCCAGGGAAGCGACCAGTTCATACTTCCTGGTCATCTCCACGTGGATCTCAAAAAAGCTCCGGGCCACGTACTGGTCGTCCACCACCAGTACCTTCTTCTTTTCCGGCATGTTCTCACACCCTTCTTACCGGTTCCGGCGCCGCAAGACCCGAAACCGCTTTTCTGCAATCAAAAAGGCGCAGTCTGCCCGCATTAAAGCAAGCCTCCGCGCCACTCTTTTCTTCTATGGAACCGTTTTTCCTTTATAACGGGAACGGGCAAGCTCCTCCCGTCTCCCCTCTGTGTCAGCGCTTTCGTCATGGCTTACACCCCTCCCCGCGCTTATCCACATTAATCATAACGGATTTTAAGACCGCCTGTCATGTGCCAAACGGCCCATTTTTGGCAGGAAAAACGATTTCTTTTGCTTTGACCGCTATTCCGTTATCCCAGTTCCGGCAGCGTGACCGTCAGCCGGAAGCTGGGGACGCTCTCTACCGCCATGCTGCCGCCTTCTTTCTCCACCAAAGCCCTGAGCGAGCGCAGGCCTCCGGATTCCCGGATCGGCCCCTGTGGCGGCCGGCCGTTATTTGCCAAAGTCCAGACGTACGCCGTTCCCGTGCGTTCCATAGCCACCCGCAGCTGATCTCCATCCGCGTGTTTCAGGGCATTGGTCGCGCATTCGCTGATCACGGCGGCAAGGAGCCGGCGTTCATCCTCCTTCTCGGGCGGGAGTCCGGTGAGCAAGACGTCCACTCCGAGCGCTTGCGCCGTCTCGATCGCCCCGGCCAAGGGATCCCGGACCGTATCGTCCTCTTCATATTCCCGGAGCAGATAGGTATTGGTATTTTTCAAAGCCTGCAGCAACAGTTCTTCATCGAAGGATGCCGGATCCTGCAGATAATGCCGGCTCTCTAACAGGACGTTCCCGACTTCGTTATGGATAGCCATGCGCGCGTTCAGCAGTTCCTGTTCGCTGATCAGGCGGTCCGCCTGCTGGTTATAGAGGTGGAGCCGCGTCTGGATATCGCGAAGTTTCTCGTTTTTTATCTCCAGTTCGTGAATGGCCACCGATTGCCGCGTGATATCCATCGCGGTCATCTGCATGGCCGGCTCGTCGTCACACGTTGCCTGGCTGACCACGAGCTGCCATACCGCGGACTGGTCCGGCAGCTGTACTTGCAGCCATTCCTCCCTCTCGCCCGCCGGGCTTTGTTCCCGGAGCCGCTCCGGTTTCTGGTTGAGAGCTTCCCGGAAGCTGTTATAGTTATACAATCCTTTCCCGGTCAGCCGGCGGGCAAGATCATCCATCGCCAGATTGCGGAAAACCACAGTCCCGTCCGTCTCTCCGAAGGCGATCCCTTCCGGGAGCAGATCCATCGTTTCCTTAATGCTGTCCGCCGTCAGGTGGCTTTTCCGATAACGCCGCCGTTCGTAAAACGCGAAAGCGATGAGCAGAGCGCTGACCATGGCATATAATAAAAGCGCCGCAACCGGGATCTGGTCCGTAAAAGCCGGCATATTCGGCGGCAGGGCAGAAGCTGACAGATAGATTTCCCAGCAGACCGCGTAAAGCGGCAGGTAAAGGCCGGCAAACCCGCTCAGGAAATGCAGGAGCGCCAGGCCTTTCACCTTTTTGTCCCGGCCGTCCCGAAAGGCCGCGATGAGCAGGACCATCTGCAGGATCACCAGCAAAAGCAGCGCGCTCATAAAGAATGGCCGGAAAGGAGAATTGACAACTTCATGAATCGTCATTTCTCTTCGCCCCCTTCCCCGGCAAGGACGTCCATATACAGGACCCCGTCACTTTTCCACAGCCGGACTGGCAGCATGTTTTCTTGCGCGCGCGGTGTCCATGCGGTTTCCGCTGCCAGACGCAGTCCGTTCCCGTTCCAGGCTACCATCAGCGAAGATGCTTCGCCGATCAGCTGCTCCGCCAGGTCTTCAAACGTATCATAAAGATTGATGACAGACGCAGCCGGGTAGGATCGCTCCTCTCCCCGCTGCGCGGTGGTCTTCAGCCCGACGAACTGCAGATAATGCGCTGATTCTTCCAGGGCCAGGAACAGCTCATACGTACTGATCCGCTCATTTTCCGTCGCCAGCAGGAGCAGATTGGTCTTCCGTTTCACGTAGGCGTTCAGGACCGAAACGTAAGCGATTCCCTTCCGGAAGTTCTCCGTGCCGGGAACCAGATTATTCAAGATCCCGGTGATCCTTTTCTGACAAGGATACATCTCCGCCGCGATCTCATGGTAGATCCGGTGCCGGGACTGTAAATAAGCCTCTTTCTTTTTCTGTTCGGTTTCGGCAAGCAGCAGGCTGTTCTCCTGCTCGATGACCTCGCCGGCTTCGACGAGACGCTTCTGGGTCTGGTGGAGCACACTTTCGTCCTCCTCCCAAAAGGCGTATCCGCCGCGGATCTCCTTTCCGTAGAGAGGCCGGTCCGGAGTGCGATAGACCGGCTCCCGCAAAGCTGCCGCCAGTTCCTGCTTTGATGCCGAAAGCTCAGTTTCGGACCGGTATACGGGGTCAAAAGCCCGGTCCGTAATGACCGTCGGTATCCGCAACCGGCGGAAGAAGGCATCATAACTCCGGTTATAGGGGATCAGGCGGTAGCGGATAAAGATCTCCAGGATGGCCAGCATGCTGAAAATGTGTACCTCGGGTACGTTAAAGAAGCGGTATCTGGTGTAATTCTCCTGCACGAAAAGAATGAGCAGGACGAGGACGACCCAGAGCGCGATTACCGCCAGGAGTGGCCGGACCACCTGCATGGCGCGGCGCCCGGTTCCCCGGATCGTGATGACCAGGCCGAGGACCACCGTCAGGATCATCCAGGCATAAAGCAAATAAAAGGCTGCCCCCAGCGTATAGGTGCCGCCGTCGACACTGAACTGTTGCAGATCGACTTTCGGTTTATAGACCAGGGTATGGAGGTCATTGGTCATGACCAAAAGAGCCAGCAGTGCCGCCGGGATCAGCAGCAGCCGCTCCAAATGTTTATCCTGTCGTTCCCGTCCCCGCCGCGTGCAGATGCAGGTCATGAGGAATAAAGCCGGGATCAGCATCTGCGGGATCCAGTAAGTGTAGACGGCATAACGGAAAGCCAGGGCGCTGGCGTCAAACCGGTATTTAAAAATCCGGGTCACCTG